>JAFAHO010000282.1 GCA_019237205.1 Hyphomicrobiales bacterium | reverse complement strand
CGAAGCTTCCAATCATGAGTCGTTCACGTCCGTCTTTGCGAAATCCTCGCCCTTGAACAGAAGCCGCGCCCCGGCGGCTTTGGCGCACGCGTAGGAGAGGCAATCAGCGAAATTCAAACGCGCGGGGTGTTTGCCCTTGCCATATTTTTCGAAGCAGGCGACGGCGGCCGCGCCGACTGCGGAATCGATTGGAGTCTCGACCACGTCGGCTTGGTCAAGAAACTTTTCGTATTGGCGTTCCGCCTCGCGAGGCGTCACCAAGAGCCGGCTTCCAAGGACGATGCTTGTCTCCAACCGAACGATTGGCGACGTAAGCCGCCGTTCGGCAGCGGCGATCGCTAGAGAGAATTCGCGACGATCGGGCTCTTTCGCCAGGATCGCAACGAAAACCGACGTATCGATGAAGCTTACTGGCCCCATAATTCATCGATTTCGTCCTTGGTCATGATGTGGCCGCCGGGCCTGGCCATCGCTACAGTTTCGTTCGCGAGCTCCTCCAGTCGCTCTTCCAGCGGCCGCTTGTCGCGCTCGCGCTTCAGTTCGCTGCGCAGCGCATGGCCGATCGCTTCGGTCATGTTGGTCTTGCGCAATTTGGCAAGCTCCCGAGCGAGTTCGCTGACCTCAGGATCACGAATGCTGATGCCCATGGGGCCTCCGTCTATACAAATAATGACCATTCGTATATACGGAGCCCTCATTGTCTCGTCAATGGTTGTCCCGCGGCGCGCCCGTCGTCTGCGCGAGGCGCTGGTAGGCGACCGCGGGCTTCAGCACCATCCCCTCGTCGAACTGCGCCACCATGTCGCGCTGGATCTGCTGCCATGGCGTCTGGCTCTTGGGATAGTCGTAGCCGCCGTGCTGGGCGAGCGTGGTGCGGCGCTCGGCGAGTTCGGCGTCGGAAATGAGGATATTCGCCGACCGCTTCTTGAGATCGATGCGCACGCGGTCGCCGGTCCTGAGGAGCGCAAGTCCGCCGCCCGCCGCCGCCTCGGGCGACGCGTTGAGGATCGATGGCGAACCCGACGTTCCAGACTGCCGTCCGTCGCCGATGCAGGGCAGCGCGTGGACGCCCTTCTTGATGAGCGCCGCCGGCGGCTGCATGTTGACGACCTCCGCCCCTCCCGGATAGCCGATCGGCCCCGTGCCGCGCATGAACAGGATCGAGCGCTCGTCGATCCGGAGCTTGAGGTCGTCGATGCGCCGGTGATAATCCTCCGGCCCGTCGAACACGACGGCGCGGCCCTCGAACGCCTCCGGGTCGTCGGGGTTGGAGAGGAAGCGCCGGCGAAACTCCTCGTCGATCACGCTCGTCTTCATGATCGCGTCGTTGAAGAGATTTCCGGAGAGTACGACGAAGCCGGCGTTCTCCTTCAAGGGCTTTTCAATCGGGAAGATGACGTCAGGATCGTCGGATTTCGTCTTGGCGCAGTTCTCGCCGATCGACTTGCCGTTGACGGTCCGCGCGTTCTTGTGGATGAGCTTGCGTTTCATGAGCTCATGGACGACCGCGGGCACGCCGCCGGCCCGATGGAACTCCTCGCCGAGATACTTGCCGGCCGGCTGCATGTTGACGATGAGCGGCACGTTGTGTCCCACCCGCTCCCAGTCCTCGATCGAAAGCTTCACTCCGATGTGGCGGGCAATGGCGTTGATATGGATCGGGGCATTGGTCGAGCCGCCGATCGCGCTGTTGACCACGATCGTGTTCTCGAACGCTTCGCGGGTGAGAATGTCCGAAGGCTTGAGGTCCTCCCACACCATGTCGACGATGCGCCGGCCCGTTTCGTAGGCGATCTGGCCGCGTTCGCGGTGGGGCGCGGGAATGGCTGCGCAGCCCGGCAGGCTCATGCCGAGGGCCTCGGCGAGTGCGTTCATGGTCGAGGCGGTGCCCATTGTGTTGCAATGGCCGATTGAGGGCGCGGAGGAGGTGACGATCTCCATGAACTCTTCATAACCGATCTTGCCCTCGGCAAGATCGGAGCGCGCCTGCCAGACGATCGTCCCGGAACCCGCGCGTTGGCCGTGATGCCAACCGTTGTTCATCGGGCCGCCGGAGAGCACGATCGCGGGAATATTGACCGTCGCCGCAGCCATGATGCAAGCGGGCGTCGTCTTGTCGCAGCCGGTCGTTAGCACGACGCCGTCGATGAAATAGCCCATCAGGACCTCGACCAGGCCGAGATAGGCGAGATTGCGGTCGAGCGCGGCGGTCGGCCGCTTGCCGGTCTCCTGGATCGGATGGACGGGAAACTCGAACGGCACGCCGCCGGCGGCAGTGATCCCGTCGCGCACGCGCTTGGCGAGTTCGAGGTGATGGCGGTTGCAGGGCGAGAGGTCGGAGCCGGTCTGGGCGATGCCGATGATCGGCTTGCCGGACCTGAGCTCGCCGGGGGTGAGGCCGAAATTGAGGTAGCGCTCGATGTAGAGCGCGGTCATCCCCGGATTGTCCGGATTGTCGAACCAGAGGCGCGAGCGCAAGGGCCGTTTGACACCGTCCCCTTGGCGGGGCTCAGGGCGGGCTTTCGAGCCGCCGTTTGACATGGTCTTGCCGGCCATCGTTCGAACCTCCCTCGCGTCGCCGCTGGCCGCGGCGCATTCTCTGACATGTCAGTATGCGGCGGCTTGCTCTGCGAGGCAACGTCCCTTCGCATCGCGGACGCGGTCAAAGCCGGAAGATCCAGGACTCACACCGCCAGCGGCGAGACACCAAACAGCCAAAGGTGCAGTCCGCCGATGAGGATGCCCCACAACACGACGCCCAGGACAAGCGCGCCGATCGTCGCGCCCCACTCGGGCGAAGGGTAGACGACGGCGTTGCGCCGGTCGCGGGCGTAGGAGCTGACGAGGTCCGCGAGCGACCAGACCAGGAACGCGCCGAACAGCAGCAGATCCGCGGTCGAACCGCTGGCGAGGAGATGCGCCGCCGCAAAGATGGCGACGCTCAAGACCATCGGGTGATGCGTCGCGATCGCGATGTGGCTCTTTTTGAAGCCGTAGGCGGCCAACAGAATCATGCTGAAGAGCATGAGCAGGATCGTCACGTCCCGCGCCCAGACGAGCGGCGCCCAAAGGATCGCCGCATCCTGGCGGGCTTCGGCGAATCCCCACACGATCAGCACGAAGCCGATCACCGAGAGCAGGGAATAGATCCCTTTCCAGGGGCCCTCGCCGAGGCGTGCGATCGCCTTGGCGCGCTCGCCCTCGGCGACGATGCGAGTCGAGTGAAGCCCGAGAAAGATCACCAGGCCAAGCGCCAGGATCAGCATGCCACGTTCGCCTTTTTTCTGAGAGCGAGCGCCGAAAGTCTAGCTTGCGGCGTCGAGGGGAACAATGGCGTGAAGAGGCTCCTCCTCCGCCCGCGGCTCACCGGGCGATAGTGCGTTCCCGTCCGGAGTTTTCGATGTCCTGGTCTGCCGCCCAATACGTCAAGTTCGAGGAGGAGCGCACAAGGCCTGTGCGCGATCTCGTGCAGCGCATCCCCAATGACCGCGTGGCGCGCGCCGCCGACATCGGCTGCGGCCCGGGCAATTCGACCGAAGTCCTGCGCGAGCGCTACCCTGAGGCTCGGATCGTCGGCGTCGATAGCTCGCCCGACATGATCGACGCGGCGCGCAGGCGCCTGCCCGACGTCGCCTTCGAGGTCGCCGATATCGTCGGCTGGGCCGACACGGGGTTCGACATCATTCTTGCCAATGCGGTGATCCAGTGGATTCCCGGCCATGAGGCGCTGCTTCCGGCGCTGATCGGCAGGCTCGCCGCCGGCGGCTCGCTTGCGGTGCAGACGCCGGACAACCTCGACGAGCCGTCGCACCGGCTCATGCGCGAGGTCGCCGCGGCGGGGCCATGGGCGGCGAAACTCACCAGCGCCGCTGACGTTCGCGCCGACCGCAACGACGCCGACTGGTATTTCCGTCTCTTGCGTGCGCATGCGCCACGCGTCGACATCTGGCGCACGACCTATTTTCATCCCCTGGCTGGGGCGCGCGCGATCGTCGAATGGCTGAAGGGAACGGGTCTCCGCCCTTTCCTCGACCCGCTCGATGCGCCCGAACGCGAGGCCTACCTCGCGCGCTACGAATCCGAGATCGCCGAGGCCTATCCGGCCGAGCCGGACGGAACGGTGCTGCTCCCGTTTCCGAGGCTCTTCTTCGTCGCGACGCGATGAGAGTGGAAGTCCACAAAGAATTTGTATCGGTCTGATGTTGGACATAGCCTGCGTTCGCCGACTCGTCCTGTCTTCGACAAGGGGGGCGGTCAACAAAACAAGGGAGGACGCCATGCCGAAATATCTGTTCGAAGCGCATTACAGCGCCGATGGCGCCAAGGGCTTAGTGAAAGAAGGAGGTACGGGGCGTCGCGCCGCCATCGTCAGGATGGCGGAGAGCGTGGGCGGAAAATTGGACAGCTTTTATTTCGCCTTCGGGGGCGTTGACGCCTATGCGACAATCGATTTGCCGGACAACGGCAGCGCAGCCGCTGTCGCTCTTGCAGTCAGTCAAGCCGGCGCCGTGACGGCGAGGACGGTCGTTCTCCTCACGCCCGAGGAGATTGACGCGGCCAGCAAGAAAGCTGTCGACTATCGGCCGCCCGGGCATTGAGCTCGGCCTGACGCCGGCGCGCTTCCAACGCGCCGGCCCTTCGTGCTAGGAGGGCCGCCGCAGCGCGCCCGTAGCTCAACTGGATAGAGTATCGGTCTTCGAAACCGAGGGTTGGGAGTTCAAGCCTCTCCGGGCGCGCCAATATTGCGATCCGCCCTTGAAGCTTGCTCTCATCGCCTTGGGAACGAACCATCATACGGGAGGACGACTTTGGCCACACGCATCCCAGAAGCGCAGCCCCCATATCCTGGCGACGTTCAGGAGCGTCTCGAAGCCATGATGCCCAAGGGCGTGGCGCCGCTGCGCCTGTTCACAACGCTCGCCCGCGATCAACGGCTCTTCAAGCGGTTCGTGGCGGGCAGCCTTCTCGACAAGGGAAACCTCAGCCTGCGCCATCGGGAAATCGTGATCGACCGGATCACGGCGCTCTCGCGCTCGGAGTACGAATGGGGAGTTCACGTGGCTTTCTTTGCCGAGCGCGCGGGACTGGACGAGGCTGAGATCGCCTCGACTGCGCGATCAGGCGCCGCCGATCCTGTCTGGAGCGAGCCGGAACGCGCCTTGCTTACGGTCTGCGATCAACTCCACGCCACCTGCGACATCGACGATCAGGCATGGAGCGCCATTCGAGCTCATTTCTCGGAGGAGGCGCTTCTTGAGATTCTGATGCTCGCCGGCTCGTATCGCATGGTCAGCTATCTCACGAACGCATTGCGGCTGCCCCTTGAATCCTTCGGGCGGCGCTTCCCCGCGGAGGCCGCGCCCCCGGGCAATTCCTGAAGCCGTCTCGGTCGCCTGCCCCTAGTTGCAATGGACGATATGCCGCGTTGCACAATCGTTGCGTCGGGAGCACCATGTCGCCGATGGCGGGCGGCCCGGGAACAGCTGCAAATCGGCTCCGGGACTCGCGCGAACCAAATCTTTCGAGGATGGAACGTCAGGACCTGCGCCGAATCACAATCCTGAAAGGAGCCCGGGCATGAACGCCCTTGATGAAATGATCCGCAAGCGTGCCCACGAGTTGTGGGAGAAAGCAGGCATGCCGGAAGGCCGAAGCGAGGAATTCTGGTTCGCCGCGCGAGCCGAGTTCGACAGCGAGGCGCCCGCAGGGAAACCAGAAGCGGACGTTCCCGCCCCCCCGCCCACGGCGTCGCCAGCGCCGCCTGCCGCCAAACCGGCCGCCAAAGGCAGCGGTGCGGCCCGGCCAGCCACGAAACCGAGAGCAAAAAAGACCTGACGGGTCCGCTCCCGAGCCGTCAGATTTGCGGCGCCCAGGGAGCGGGCTTTGCGGCGCCGCTCGCCTCTTCCCCGCGCCGCGCCTCGACCGCCGCGATCGTCGCTCGTAGGACCTCGGTCACGCCGCGTTGCGTCGCGCTCGAGAGTACGAGCGGCCGTGCGCGCTTGCCGCCATTGGGAACCGGCGGCCCGTAGGACCGCATCGCCCGTCTCAGCAGCTCGGTCTGCGCCTTCAGCGTCTCCTCGTCGACCGCGTCGACCTTCGACAGCGCGACGATCTCCGCCTTCTGCTCGAGCCCCTCCCCATAGGCTGCGAGCTCGCGGCGGATCGTGCGGTAGTCGGCGCCGGCGTTGACGCCGGTCGCGTCGACGAGATGCACGAGCGCGCCGCAGCGCTCGACATGGCCGAGGAACCGGTCGCCAAGACCATGGCCTTCATGCGCGCCCTCGATCAGGCCGGGAATGTCCGCAAGCACGAAATCGCGGCCGTCGACGCTGGCGACGCCGAGTCCCGGATGGAGCGTCGTGAACGGATAGTCGGCGATCTTGCGCTTGGCCGCCGAGACCGCGGCGAGAAACGTCGATTTGCCGGCGTTGGGAAGACCGACGAGGCCCGCGTCGGCGATCAGCTTCAGCCGCAAGATCAGCGTGCGCTCGATTCCGGGCTGACCCGGGTTTGCCCTGCGCGGGGCGCGATTGGTCGAGGTGGTGAAATGCGCGTTGCCGAAGCCGCCGTTGCCGCCCTGGGCGACGACAACGCGCTGGCCCTCAGCGGTGAGGTCGGCGATGAGCGCGCCTGTTTCCTCATCGATCACCTGGGCGCCGACCGGGACCTTCAGCACCGCGTCGGCGCCGCGCCCGCCCGCCCGGTTCTTGCCCATGCCGTGCATGCCGGTCCTGGCCTTGAAATGCTGCTGGTAGCGGAAATCGATCAGCGTGTTGAGGCCGCCGGCGCATTCGACCACGACGTCTCCGCCGCGTCCGCCATCGCCGCCGTCAGGCCCGCCGAACTCGATGAATTTCTCGCGCCGGAACGAGACGCAGCCCGCCCCGCCGTCGCCCGAGCGGACGAAGACGCGCGCAGAATCGAGGAATTTCATGGGCCGCTGCTTGTCTGCACGCGGCCACGATCGGCAAACAGCTGCTGCCGCCTGAGGACGCCGGCCTCGGTCCACGACTGACGGGTCAGACTGAAGCTATGGCATTCGAAGAGGCCGCCGCGGGCCGGCGCGCCAAGAGGCCCGGTGGACGCGATCGCGAAGCCGCACTTCTCCAAGACGCGACAGGAGGCGGCGTTCTCGACCCGGACGTTCGCCAGGATCTCGATCGCGGACGTCAACCCGAATCCGGTCTTGACCACGGCGCGGGCGGCTTCGGTCGCAAGGCCCTTGCCCCAAACTTCCGGCGTCAGGGCAAAGCCCAGCGTCAGGCGGTCGGCGCCGCGAGACTCGAGGCTGATCGACCCGACGACGTCGCGCTTGCCCTTGAATGGCGTCATCACGAGGGTCAGGTCGCGCCCCGACGCGTTGGCTTCCCGGGCGGCGTAAATGAAACGCTCGGCGGAGCCGGGGGGATAGGGATGGGGCATACGGGCGGTAAAGCGCGCGACCTCCCATAAAGAGCAGAAGCGATGGATCGCGGCGGCGTCGGATGCGCGCGGCCAGCGCAGCCATAACCTCGCCGTCTCCAATCTGAACACATCGTCTCTGGCAAGATCGGGGAACATAGAAGCTCCGGCTGAGCCGCCCCGATTGGGGCCCTAAACGACGAAGGAGACGCGGCGACCGCATCCCCTTCGTAAGCTGCTCGGCTTACCGGACGGATGAAAGGACTTTTGGCCTTTCAGTCTCATCTCGAAGCTTTTTGGTTTCGAGAACGTCCGCGGGGCTGATCATCGGAGCGGGGTTCTCGTCCTTCAACCCCGCCTTCTACTCTGCCGCGCCTTGCGCGCGTACGGTTACGTATTGTCGGCCGTCGCCTTTGACCTCGAAGGCGACCTCGCCGGATGCAGTTGCAAACAGCGTATGGTCCGTGCCCATCCCGACGTTGCGGCCGGCGTGAAACTTGGTGCCGCGCTGACGGACGAGGATATTGCCGCTGACGACGCGCTCGCCGCCGTATTTCTTCACGCCGAGACGCCGGCCTGCCGAATCGCGGCCGTTGCGCGACGAACCGCCAGCTTTCTTATGAGCCATAGCCTTGCTCCAAAACCCCTTGCCGCCATCCTGAATACGGGCGCGCTTTCTCGTCTCTATACTGCAAAGGGGCCGACGAGGGAATCGTCCGCCTCCTTGGCCGATGCCTCAGGCGCTCGCCCCTCGATGCCGGTGATGCGCACGATCGTCAGATCCTGCTTGTGGCCGCGCTTGCGCTTCGAATTCTTGCGGCGGCGCTTCTTGAAGGCAATCACCTTCGGCCCGCGGGTCTGTTCGACGATCGTGCCGACCACTCTCGCGCCCGCCACATGCGGGGCGCCGATGTGGTTGGTCGCGCCGTCGAAGAGGGCAAGCACTTCGCTGAACACCACCTCTGCGCCGGCTTCGCCGGGCAGCGACATGACGGTAATCTGTTTGTCGGCGGCGACCATGTATTGCTTGCCGCCGGTCTTGATGACTGCGAACATCGTTTTTCCCGTGTTCCGCCCGGCTCGTTGCGCGGGGCCCGCGCGGCCGGCTTCTTTGCAGTGGACCCGAATCGCGGGCTCCCGAAAGAGCCGCGGGCGAATGCCCCGCCTCGAGGCTTCAAAGCGCCGGGCGCGCGATAAGGCGCCAGGGCAGAAAAACCAAAAGCGCGGCCGAAGCCGCGCTGGAGCGTGGCGGGCTATAAAGGCGCGGCGCCTCGAAGTCAACCGGTTCCGCGCAACTTAAGAGGCGCGGGGCGCAGACGTCGCCGCCGGGAGCCGCTGGCGGCGCCTAGCGAGCGCGGCTACACTCGAATCGCGAATTGAGCGCGGGGCATATCCCATGTTTCTCGACTGGCTGCTGGCGAGCTTCCATCACCTCGCGGTGTTCTCGCTCGCCGGGATTCTCGCGGCCGAACTGGTTCTGACGGCCAGCGTCCTCGACAACCGCATCGTTTTGAGGCTCGCGCGGATCGACGCCTGGTTCGGCATCGTGGCGGCGATCGCGCTGGGGGCAGGCCTGGCGCGGGTTTTCTTCGCCGCCAAGGGCGCCGACTACTACGCGGCCAACACATTCTTCTGGATCAAGATTGCGCTCTTCGTCGCAGTCGCCTTGATTTCGGTCGCGCCGACGTTTTCCTTCATCGTCTGGCGTCGCCGGGTGCGCGCCGACGTCGCCTTCCGTCCGCCCGCCGCCGAGGTCTCGCGGCTGCGCATGGCGCTCTACGCGGAAGCTGCGCTGTTTGCGCTGATTCCGGTCTGCGCTGCCGCGATGGCGCGCGGGTACGGCATGTGGTGATATTGTCACTGCCAAGAGACCGCAGGTCTGACCGGGATCTCGGACGCTCTCGCGCCCGTCGGGAATGACAGGGCGTCAGTCGATCAGCCGGTAGGCCGGGAGCGTCAGGAACTCCCCGAATTGGTCGGCGAGCGACATGTCCGAGAAGAGCTTGATCGCGTCAGGAAAGCGCCCGCCCTCAAAGGCCGCGGCGCCGACCTCGCCCTTGACCCGCTCCATCTCCCCTTCAAGCGCGGTTCGGAACATGTCGGGCGTGACCTCGCGGCCGTCGTCGAGCCTCGCCTTGAGATGGATCCATTGCCAGACCTGGGCGCGCGAGATCTCCGCCGTCGCCGCGTCCTCCATCAGGTTATAGATCGGCACGGCGCCGCGCCCGCGCAGCCACGCCTCGATATATTGCACCCCGACACGGATGTTCTCGCGCAGGCCCTCCTCGGTCCGCTGTCCCTTGTGCATTTCCACAAGGTCGGCCGGCGTCACGTGCGCGTCCTCGCGCATCACCGAGAGCTGGTTCGCCTCAGGCATCAGCCGATCGAACACCTCCATTGCGATCGGAACGAGATCGGGATGGGCGACCCAGGTGCCGTCGTGGCCGGCGCCCGCCTCGCGCTCCTTGTCGGCGCGCACCTTGGCGAAGGCGTCGTCGTTGGCGTGCGCGTCGCCCTTGACCGGAATCTGCGCCGCCATTCCGCCCATCGCAAAAGCGCCGCGGCGGTGACAGGTCTTGATCAGCATGAGCGAATAGGCGTTGAGAAAGGCTTGCCCCATCGTCATCGCCGAGCGGTCCGGCGTCAGGAAGGCGCGGTTCTTGCCGAGGCGCTTGATGAAGGAGAAGATATAGTCCCAGCGGCCGCAGTTGAGCCCGACGATGTGGTCGCGCAGCTCGTAAAGAATTTCGTCCATTTCGAAGGCGGCCGGCAGGGTCTCGATCAAGACCGTCGCCTTGAATGCGCCGTGGGCGAGCCCGAGCTCGCGCTCAGCGTGGGAGAACACGTCGTTCCACAGCCGCGCCTCGAGATGGTTCTCGAGCTTCGGCAGATAGAAGGCGACGGTCGCGCCCTCAGCCATCTGCGCCTTGGCGCAATGGAAGACATAGAGCCCGAAATCGAACAGCGAGCCGGACATCTCGCGGCCGTCGACCGTCACATGCCGTTCCGGGAGATGCCAGCCGCGCGGGCGCACCATCAGCGCCGCCGGGTTGTCTTTCAGCGCATAGGCCTTGCCGGTGGCGGGATCGGTGAAGCTGATCGCGCCGGCCCAACGGTCCATCAGGTTGGCCTGGCCCTCGATCATGTTGGCGAACATCGGCGAGGACGCGTCCTCGAAGTCGGCCATGAAGACTTTTGCGCCCGAGTTCAGCGCGTTGATGATCATCTTGCGGTCGACCGGGCCGGTGATCTCCACCCGCCGGTCGAGAAGGTCGGCCGGAATGAACGCAACCTTCCAGTCGCCGTCGCGCACGGATTTTGTTTCGCTGAGGAAATGCGGAAGCTGCCCCGCGTCGAAGAGCTTCTGCCGCTCCATGCGCCGCGCCAGGAGGTCGAGCCTGCGGCCGTCGAAGCGCCGGTGGAAATCCGCAAGGAAGGCCAGCGCTTCCCTGCTCAGGATCTCCGCCTGGCGGGCGCCCGGTTTTGCATGGACTTGGACGCCTGCAGCGGCCGGGTGCGCGGTCATTCGTGGTCCTCCTCGGGGCTTGCGGTCATGCGATCCCTCGTAGACCGTTTTGCCGCCGTTGGGGAGGGCCGATAGTGCGATCAGGCCGCCAACTTTGCGTGGCGGGGGCGGGCGACCCGCGCGGACAAGGCTGACCGGTCGGCGTCGAGCCGAACAGCGCCAATGTCCACCACGTCCTGCCGGACAAGGCCGATGTCATGCAGCTCAACATCCGACATGCGTGCGAGCTGGGCCATTGTTGCTCGCTCGGCGCCGACCCGCGCAAGCCACGTCGCGGCGCGCTTGAGTGCGGCCGCTCCGTAAGCGGCCTGTCTGGCGATGGAAGCAATCATTGTCTCTCTCCGCTTCAACATGACGGTTGGACGCGATCGCCCGTTCGGCGCGAGCGCGCCGGCGAGGAAACCCTTTCGAGTTCAGGGAAACCCTTTCGGTTTCGGATGCTGCGAATTTACTCCGCCGCTATTGATCGGTCCAACGAATGTTTGTAGAGTATCTAATCGCGAATTCGGATGAATCAATCCCATGCTCGACACTGATCAGCTGCGCTCGTTCCTCGCCATCGTCGATTCCGGCTCGTTCACCAAAGCCGCTGAGCGCGTACACAAGACCCAGTCCGCCGTCTCGATGCATATCCGCCGTCTCGAGGAGCAGCTCGGCTGCGCCCTGTTTGTCAAGCAGGGCCGGGGCGCGAAGCTCACCGCCGAAGGCGAGAGCCTGATCGACTATGCGCGGCGCATCATCCAGGTGGAGGCGGGCGCGGTGGCGGCGCTCTCCCGCAGGGGCCTAAGGGGCTCGGTTCGGCTCGGCATTCCGGACGACTACGCCGAATCGTTCCTCGCCGAGGTTCTCGCCCGGTTCAACCGCCGCCACCCTCTGGTCGAGGTGTCGGCCACCTGCGAAGCCTCGCAGGAGCTCGCGGCGCAGATTTCGGGCGGCGCGCTCGAGCTCGCGCTGGTGACTGATTATCCCGGACTGCACGGCTTCGAACTCCTGCGCGAGGAGCCGCTGGTCTGGGTCGCCGCAGTGCGGTTCCGGATCGAGGCGGGCCAGCCGGTTCCGCTCGCGCTCGGCAGCGGCTCCTGCGTCTGGCGGCGCGCCGCGGACGAGGCGCTCGCGGCCGCGCCGCGCGCCACCCGGGGGCTCTTCTTCTCCAAGAACTTCAGCGCGATCGGCTCAGTCGTTCGGGCCGGCCTCGCCGTCACGCCGCTGCCGGCCTCGATGGTCGGGGATGGCCTCCGGGTTATCGGGCCGGACGTGGGCCTGCCGAAGCTCCCGCCGACCCGCATGGGCCTCATCCACGCGCCGGGTCGGCAAACGGAGGAAACGAAGGCGTTCGCTGACGCGATCCGCGTGACCGTCGGCGCCCCTGCCCGCCAGGCCGCCTGAAGTCTTTCGAAAGACAAGCGAGTGCGCCGGTCATTGTCTATTTGAGGTTAAATTTTAAGCTTAATCTCGCGTTAAGACGATCATGGGAGGTTGTCCCGGTCTTTGGCCGTGCGTGAATGTGCCTCGCCGCGCGCCGAACCAAGGGATGACCGCCATGGCCAGGTCTAAAACTTCCCTCATCGCTGCTGGCGTTGCCCTTGCGTCAGGAGGACTGGCCGACGCGGCGGATTTACCTCCGGCGCCGCGTCTGCCTGCCCCGGAGCCAGTCGCCGAGGAATTCGGCGGCTGGTATCTATGCGGCGACGTCGGCGTCGGGATCAATGCCACGTCGGTTGATCTCCAGGACGACCCGGACCCCATAGCAACCGGAATCTCGAGCGGCTTTCTCTCCTCGCAGGCGAACCAGGCCTATAACAATACGACGCTCTCCCCCTTCGGCCTCATCGATGTCGGCGCCGGCTACCAGTTCAACTCCTGGCTCCGCGCTGACGGAACGCTCGAATACCGCAGCGGCGCGAATCTTCAGTCGCTTTACACGCTCACCGACCCGGCTTCCCCCGGCTTTGGCGGGCCGGCTCAATTCGCCGACTTCTACCGGGCCGACGTGTCTTCCTTCATCGGCCTGGTCGATGGCAATGTGAATCTCGGCAGCTATTGGGGGATGTCTCCCTTCGTCGGGGCGGGCGTCGGCTTCGCCGACAACAGGGTATCTGGCTTCACCGATCAGGGTATCGCTGCCTCCAGTTTCTTCGAGTCTACGGCGGGCGGCTATTTCTCCAACGCCTCGAAGACCAGCTTCGCCTGGGCGCTGATGGCGGGCCTCGATTTCGACATCAACCCGGACCTCAGGCTTGAAATGGGTTATCGCTATCTGAACTACGGCTCGGTCGAGACCGGCGGCTCGCACTGCCTCGCGGGGGCGAGCGGGGGCGCGTTCAGCGCCCAGAACTGCAGGGGCGGCGTTTCGAACCATCTCTCTTCGCGCAACACTCTCGCTTCGAACGACTTTCGCATCGGCCTGATCTGGCTCATGGGCGCACCCCCGCCGCCGCCTGCGCCGATCGTCGCCCGCTACTGACGAACGTGGCCGGGTTCAATTTCCCAACCTGGCCGACTATACCGAGAGCCCCTGCGCATAACTCCGGCGTCATTATCACGTTCGACCAATGCACGAGCTGCGGCAATCCGGGCTTGGCATTGCCGATCCTTGCAAACACCGCCTCGGGAAGCGGCTCCGCCGCCCTCGGATTTATCAATACGACCTGTAGCTACAACCCCTCCGCCCGCGCCATTGCTTCAATCTCGGCGTCGGTCGACAAGGATCTAAGCACCAGTGAGGCGGTAACGGGGTTTGGAAACAGCTTCCATCCGACGATCGAACAGGACGGCGCCTTTTACGTGGCGTCGATTCCCGGCCCGACGCTGAACGGCACGACCACGGGTTACAACACTCTGGCCCAGTCCGGTCTGACGGCCGCAGATTTCCAGCAATATGATTTCAGCACGGGCAGCTTTGTGGCGGGCGTCCCGAATTTCGCCGGCGACCCGATGCTGTTTGGCCTCAGTCAGTTGTTCACGCTGGATACGGTCCCGGGTTTTGTCGCCGAGGCGGATCATGACAACCTAGTGATCAGTGTGAACACGGTCCCCGAGCTTTCGACCTGGACGATGATGCTGCTCGGTTTCGCGGGCCTTGGCTTCGCGGGGTATCGCAAAACGACAGGCGCGGCTCACTCCGCAGGAGCTCCTAGCCGATCCATTTGCGGTTGGCGCCCCTGGGGGTCGTTTCCGCGTCGCAAAAGCCGCAACCGTTCCGACCGCGATGCGGCCGGAAAATTCTCGACCTCGATCCGCCACGTGGTCTCCGCCGGAGTTGGTGGCGGACCCCGTCAGGTCCCCGCTGATGTCTCCTGCGGCGCGGCGGAACGGGCCGGCGTCTCGAACATGTCGTCGGCCGATATTGCGACGATGAACGCAAGCACGGTCCATCCCGCGAGCACCGAAAGCCGGACCACAACCGAATAGCCGATGAACGCGATCAGGATGGCGAGGTTGAGGACCGCGCCGGCGACCGCCGCGTATATCTTACTGTTTTCATATGTAGAACATCGTTCACGAACTTTGATCCAGATCCAATTCGCCACGCGGTTTTCCGGGAGGGCGTCGATGGAGTCATGCCGCCGTGCTCGGGCTCAGGCGTTGCGCATCTGAAGATGCGCCGGCGCCGGACATCAGCGCGTTTGCGTGGCGGCGCCTGACAGCGAGAGAAAGCCGGCGGCGCCGGCCGGCGCCTGGGGTTTTGTCTCGGAAGCCACCTCCATCGCCCAATAGATCCCGTATTGCGAATCCGGGTTCTTGGCGATGGCGACGCCGAACCGGGTCGCGCCGGCCATGAGGAGATTGGCGTCGTGTCCGGGCGAACCGCGCCAGCTCGCCATCGCCTCGTCGAGGCTCATATAGCCGGCGCCGACATTCTCGCCCGCCTCCGTCCCGACGATCCCGCTCCCGGCGAGCCGGGACGCAAAGCTTCCCGCGACATCGTGGGAAATTGCGTCGGCCGCGGCCATGGCCTTCGCCTGACGCTCGGCGACCGCGATCAAGGCCGGATCGAGTCTGACCGACGCGAGCCCCCTAGTGGCTCGATAGTCGTTGAGCTCGGCGGCCGCAGTGGCGGGATTGAGGCGCACGGCGGCGATGGCCCGCGCCGAATGCGCGCGGACGAGCCGGGTTTCGGGCGGCTCGCTCGCGCAGGCGGCGAGTGCAAGCGCAATGACGCCGGCGAGGACGAACTCGGAATGCGTCGGGGCGAGGAGCGAAGCAACGCGGCAACCCAGAGCCGCCCGCGCAGCCCTACGCTCTCCTGGATTGCTTCGCTTCGCCCGCAACGACGGCTTTCCGTCTAGCGCGCTCCACGAAACAGCGACCGAACGTCGTTCGCTCTCTCCCCTCACCCGAGGTTGAGCTCCTTGAAAAATCGTTTCTCTTATCATCGACTACGATGAACGATGAAGGCCAGAAGATTCTCGGTCCTCCATACAGCTCGGTCGCGAGTCCGCTCCCTTTGCGGCGCTAAGCTCCGGCCTCGCGTTTCTTGTGGACTTCATATTACCGTCGGGAGCAGGATTGACGTCGGGCGATCTGGTGGGTTGGGCGGCGGATGCAGTGGTGGATTACATTCTAAGAGATCATTCGAAATTTCGGACTTGTAATGGGGGGCGCGATCGGAATTTTTCTGGGTTGGCGGCGCGTCAGAGCCACCAATATGCAGGCGGAAGCCCAGACTCGCCAAGCCGCATTGGCTCGGCGAGACCATGTGGCCGAGCTCTTCAATCGGGCGGTCGGACAGTTGAAAGATGAGAAGCTTGAGGTTCGCTTGGGGGCTATCTTGACGCTCGGCCAAATTTGCGGCGACTTTCCCGATCTCGCCGCCCCGGTTGTGCGCCTGTTGACTACCTATTTGAGAGAGAACCGGGTAGACTGTAGAGTCGAGGAAGGGCGCGGTGGCGTTGAGGCTTGGCCAATGGCTCCGTTTCCCTTCCCCGCTCGTCAGTAGGGTCGGGGACTGGCGCGCCGGTTTAGGCCGAAGTTCGTGTTCCCTGTTGGCTCGCTCTTTCGTCTGCGAGTGTCACACCATCTCGACCATGCCGCGTTTCCAGCCCCCGCCTCGTCGAACGCAGCGTGCGGATTTCCTCGCACTGCGCTCTCCTGCTTGCTTCGCCCCAAGGCTTATGGGACCTATCCTGCC
>JAFAHO010000091.1 GCA_019237205.1 Hyphomicrobiales bacterium | reverse complement strand
GGCTGGCGGAGCGGCGGCCAATCGCGCAGGCCCGCGACGGATTTGAGATTGTCGCCGCCGCCGGGCTTGACCGCCCAGACGACGCCGGTCGCACGGCGAGTTCCGAGCGGCACGCTGACACAGGCGCCTGGCTCGAGATTCAGGCTCAAAGGCGCTCGATAGCTGTAGGCGGTGTCGACCGCGACGGGGACCAGCACGTCGGCGACGACGCTCCCAGGCGTTGCGTCGGCGGCGTCGGCGGGCGGGGGAAGCATGCCCCGGATCTAGCACGGGGGCGGCGCGCAGCGGCAGCGGCCAGCGTTTCGCCCGAATAAGAAAGGCGCGCCTCTGACGATCCCGCCGCTTTGTCGCGGATCAGAGGGCCTTATGCGAGCCGTCGCAGAAAGGCGCGTTCTTCGAGGTCTTGCAGCCGCAGAGATAGACGGTGTCGGTCTTCTCGGCGGTAAAGCCCATCGGCGCCATGCCGACGGCCTTGTGCGAACCGTCGCAGAACGGCTGGTTGGCCGACCGGCCGCAGGCGCACCAGTAATAGGTCTGGCCCGCTTCGACGGCCTGCGCGTATGGCGCCTTCTGGGCGACGACTGATGGCATCCTCTTAATCTCCAAGACGAATCCGCCCGCAACTTGCGGGCCGAGGTTCACTCCTTGACCGTCTCCTTGCTGGCGTCCTTGGCGGCGTTGTCCGTCCGCTCGGCGATGCGAGCCGACTTGCCCCGGCGATCGCGCAGATAATAGAGTTTTGCGCGCCGCACCTTGCCCCGGCGCAGCACCTTAACCGAATCGATTGTCGGCGAATAAACCGGGAAGACGCGCTCGACGCCCTCGCCATAGGAAATCTTGCGGACGGTGAAGCTCTCATTCAAGCCCCCGCCGCTCCGCGCGATGCAGACGCCTTCATAAGCCTGGATGCGGGTGCGCTCGCCTTCGGCGACTTTCACATTGACGACGACCGTGTCGCCGGGCTGGAAGTCCGGCATTTTCGCGCCGGGCAATTTGGCCGCGTGCCCGGCCTCGAGTCTTTCGATAACGTTCATATGTCCGATCCTGCCGTGACGCCGGATCCGTCATGGATCAGGCGGAGCGCTTGGGCGCGCTGTTTTGAGTTGAGCGCCGCCTCATAGAGCAAAGGGGCGCCGAAGTCGAGAGCGCGGTCGCGCTCGCCCGGGGAGTGGGGCGGAGGACGAGGAACGCGGTCGCGCCAGGGCCCGAGGCGGATCAGCTGGCGCCGCGCCCCCCCGAATTCAGAGCCCGCTTCCCTCGTGGGTGATCTTCGCCGTCGCCACGTCGTCCATCATGACGAGAAGCTCTTTGGGCACGGGCATCGGCGTGCACGCCCGGTCGCCATCGATGAAGAACACGAGACCTCCGGGATTACCGTCCACCCGGGCGAGCGCCGCCTTGTCGCCGTAAGGCAGGCCGGGCGGGGTCAGCGGGTTCATGGCGTAGATGCCGCGGAGGAACTGCCACTGGTCCGAGGTCAGTTCGATCCATTTGCCGTTGTTCGCCTCCACCGCCTTCTTCGGCACGGAGACGTCGACGCAATGGGCCGCGTCGGCGGCAAAGACCACGTGAGGTAGGACCGTCAGAGCGGCGGCCACCGCCAGAGAACGCTTGTTCAACATCAGGACCTCCTTAAGTCGGAGCCCCGTTGGTTGTTTTCCTCTCCCGACCGAACCTTTCGGACCGTCCTTTCGCCGGTCCAGTGCGCTTCAGCAAAGCCGCATGACGCGATTCGACTACCCAAGAACTATGCCAGCCTCGTCGCGTGGGCTGAGGCCTATGATTTGGGCGGCCGCCGCCCGGGCGCAAGCCCGAGCACGTCAGGATCATCGGAGGGCTGATCAAATATTGGTCAGACGCGCCTATTCTGCGCGCTCGGCTCACGGACGACGCGCGTCCCCTCCCAAGAACGGGAGAAGGGAAAAAGACGAGGGTCTTCAGCCGAAGCTTTTCATTTCAGGCGGCGTCGAGAAGAAGACGCCCAGGGTACTGCGCCGGCGCGGAGCGCGGACCCTACAACCCGTCGGCGCGCCTTTCCGTCAGCTCGCGATCGGGCCCCGCATCCCCTTCAGCGCGGCTTCGATATGCCGCCAGGTCTTTGCCTCCTCCTTGTCGTTGCGCTGTTCGGAGGCGATGGCCCGCTGTGCCGCTTCGGCGACGGCGCGGTCGCCGTGGGCCTCCAGCAATTGCCGCGCATATTCATTGATCGTGATCTCGTCCATGAGCGACTCCTCGCCAACGACCTTGCTTCGAGACCGGCGATTTGAGCACAGGATACGGGCGAGAGTGCGTCGCGGCTGCAGGATGACCCGCGGCGGGCGCAGAACCGGAAGCGCGTGACCCAGGCGCTAGATTGCGTGCGAGAAGCAGCAAGGGAGCGAGCGCTTCGCCGTCAAACACCAAGGTGGGAGCCGTATGCAGGAAAGCCGCGCGTACGGTTGTGTGCCGGGGCGCTCAGCGACCATGCGTCCTTACCGCAATCCCAATTGCCCGGCTTGACGCTCACATATCTCGGCGATTATACATCAATCCATAGCCAGCAGGTTATCGATCACAAATGCCGAACGCTCACGATGTGCTCTTCAGAACGCTCGCCGATCCGACTCGGCGGGCTATCTTCGAGCGATTGTGCCGCGAAGGAGAGCAGACGGTCGGGGCCCTGACGGCTCGGGCCGGGGTCTCGCAACCCGCCGTCTCAAAGCATCTCGGCGTTCTGAAGCAGGCGGGGCTGGTGCGCGACCGCCACCAAGGACGACAGACCCATTATAGCGCGCAGCCGGGCGCCCTTGCCCCGCTGATCGACTGGACAAGCCAAACGGCCGAGTTCTGGCAAACCCGGTTCGACCACCTCCAAGATCTACTCAAAAGGATGGACCAATGAACGAAACGTCGACCGAATCGCTCTCTGTCGTTGTCGAGCGGGAGGCGCCTCATCCGCCGGAAAAAATCTGGCGCGCGCTCACGCAACCATACCTGATCGAGGAGTGGCTCATGAAGAGCGACTTCAAGCCTGTCGTGGACCACCGTTTCAAACTTCGTGCAGACTGGGGCTCTGTCGACTGTCAGGTCACGGCGGTCGAGCCGAACAAAACGCTGTCTTACACGTGGGCGGCTTATGGTCTCGAGAGCATCGTCACCTGGACGCTCACCCCTACGAGCACGGGGACCCACCTGCGCATGGAGCAGTCGGGCTTCCGGCCGGATCAGCAGCAGTACTACGAGGGCGCCAAGGGCGGGTGGCGGCTATTCTTTACGGCCCTGGAGCAGGTTCTGGCGCGGATAGACTGAAGGCTGCGGGGACAATGCGTCATTTCCACAGTTGGGGAAATGACCCCCCTTTATCAAACCTCGGGACAAGGAGAAGAAGTAGGCATGAAGATGAGCGGGCCGCCGTCGCGGTCTGTTTGCGCGCCTGCGTCGGAGCGTGGTCCTCCATCGACTAACGCATCGCTAAGTGTCCGGCCAGTTCCTCCAGGCGATCCGGCGCCCCACCAGGACGTCCGCCGTTCAGCAGTTCGGCGAGGCCGCCGCGGTGCGGCGCTTGGCTAAAGGTCGCGATTTACCGGGCCAGGAAGTCGTGGATGGCGTCGGCGATCTCCTTCGCATGGGTCTCGAGCGCGAAGTGGCCGGTATCGAAGAAGCGCACATCCGCCTCGGGAATGTCGCGCTTGAACGCCTCCGCGCCGGGCGGCAGAAAGAACGGGTCGTTCTTGCCCCACACCGCCAGGAAGCGCGGCTTATGGGTGCGGAAGTATTGCTGGAAGGCGGGATAGAGCGCGATGTTGCTCTTGTAGTCGCCGAACAGGTCGAGCTGGACATCGGCGGCGCCGGGGCGCGCGAGATAGAAGTTGTCGAGGGACTGGCCGTCCGGCGAGACGGCCGCAATGTCCTTCACGCCATGGGTATATTGCCAGCGGGTGGTCTCCGGCGCGAGAAAGGCGCGCAGCGCATCGCGGTTGGCCTGTGACGGGTCCCGCCAGTAGGCGCGGATGGGATTCCAGCCGTCGCTGAGCCCCTCCTCGTAGGCGTTGCCGTTCTGGGAGATGATCGCGGTGACGCGCTCCGGATGCCGCGTCGCCAGCCGGAAGCCAGTCGGAGCGCCGTAGTCGAAGACGTAGACCGCGAAACGGTCGAAACCGACGACTTCGGTAAAACGCCCGATGACATTGGCGAGGTTGTCGAACGTATAAGCGAACTTCTCGTGCGTCGGCATATCCGACTGACCGAAGCCCGGCAGGTCCGGCGCGATGATGTGGAAGCGATCGGCGAGGAGCGGGATCAGATCGCGAAACATGTGGCCGGCGCTCGGAAAGCCGTGAAGCAGCAGCAACTTCGGCGCATCGGCAGGCCCAGATTCCCGATAGAAGACCTTGAAGCCGTCCACGTCGGCGGTTTGGTACTTGATGGCGGTCATGACGTTCTCCTTTGGGCTTTCGAGTAACCTTTTCTGGCGCGAATTAGAGGTTATGTCTCAGACAGGATAACCTGTCAATAGCACTCAATCAGGTTACAAGCAAACTGGCCGTCGCGGGCATCAAGGGCTGGATGGATGCGGGAGCTGCCGTCCTTGAGACGGCTGAAGGCCCCTTAGTTGGAGCCAAGGATCGGCCGAGACCTTGTGTCGGGCGATGAGCCGATTGGCGACGTTCGTTCAAGTCATCGCCGACGATTTGTGGCTGAGGTCCAACCCCGAGTACGTCATTGCCGATCCGCCTGATCAACACCGCTTCCCAGCCAGCCGCGACGGCGCCAAGCGTGCCCCTTGTATGACATAGGACCACTTGTTGTCCGCTTCTCGGCCACGAGATCAGTGAGCGGCTTTCTGTCGGCTGCGGTGCGTAGCCTGCTTTGCGCGATTGCCGCAGGCCGCCATGCTGCACCACCTCCGCGCACGACCACGCGTGCGGTCGACGAACATCAGCGTGCAGGCATGGCCTTCGCACGCCTTCACGTTCGAGAAGTCTTCCGTGCAAACAAACCGCGCCATGGCCTCGCCGATTGGCAAGAGCAGGGACTCGGGCGAGCGCCATCTGCGCATCCTCCGCAACTCGAGCGAGGCCTCGCGGCCATGAGCGTCGAGGCGGGGCGCAAGCCGGCTAAACGTCTCATCCCGTTCCAAGAGCCGGTTCAACGGCCCGAGCTCACGCAGACCATCCGCCGTTAACGGCCTTCCCTTGTGCTCGCGGACGAAGCCTCTGAACCACTCGCGCAAGGCCCGCGCCTGGTCCGCCACCTTGTCGAGTTCGCCGGGAAGGGCCTGCGCACGAAGCGCGTCGAGAGCCTCTCTAGGGACAAGGCCGGCCTGGTCCAACCAACTCAGGAGTCCATCGCCATTATCGATCCATTCAACGACCGAATCGATCGGCGTGGCGATCGAGTTCAGGAAATCAAGGCCGGGCGAGTCGGCAATGAAAAAAGCAGGCGGGCGGTGATCCATCTCGGGCTTTCTTCGCGAGGCATAATTACCAAATCAATTGTCGAAATAACCAACACGAACGGTGTTGACAAGTTACTCGCTATGAGTAACCTGTCAACCATTATCATTATGGTTACCGAAATTTTCGCCCGGGAGGAGAAAGGAGCCGCGGTGCAAGCGGTGCCTTGGCGCGATGCTATCGCCCCGCAAGCCTGTCGGCGAACAGCGCCACCGTCTTGGCGTAGATCGGGGCGGAATTCCATTGCAGGATGGCGGCGAAGTTCGGCTCGCCTTCGTCCCATCCCGCGCCGGGCTGCCAGCCGTGGCTTTTCAGGAAATTTGCTGTCGAAGCGAGCGCGTCGGCGGAATTGTGGATCAGGTCCGCGGGGCCGTCGCCGTCAGGCGTCGTCGCAAACATGAGGACGGCCGAAGGCATCAGCTGCGTTTGGCCGATCTCGCCCGCCCAGGCGCCCCGCAATTGTCCGGGACGCTGTTGCACGACGCCGCGCTGGACCATCATCATCGCGTCGATCAGCTCGGCGCGAAACCGCTCCGGGCGGCGGCAATCCCAGGCCAGCGTGGCGAGCGACCTGAATGTCGGAAACGAGCCGTTGTCGGCGCCAAAACTCGTCTCGAGCCCCCAGATGGCGACCAGCACCGGTCCGGGCACGCCGAAGCGCTGTTCGATCTTCGCCAGCGGGCCGGCATATGTCCTCAGCATCGCCTTGCCCCGCGCGACCCCGCCCGGGGTGATGTGGCTCGCGGCGAATCCGGCGAAGTTATGCCCGAAAGCGGCGACCCCGCCATCGTGAGCCTTCACTGACGGATCGTAGGAGACGCCGGACAGTGCGGCGTCGACGACCTCAGGCGAGACGCCGTCCAGCACCGCGACTTGCCTGAAGGAGCTCAGCCAGGCGTTGAAACCTTCGGCGCTCCTGCCGCATTCCGTGGCGTGCGCGGACGCCGCCACGAATGCGGCCGCCATTGCGACGGGCAATAGGGCTCGAAAAAGTCTTCCTCGCATCGACAGCTCCGGGGTTGGCCCAAACCCAAACACAAGGCGGCTCATCGTGAGCCGTTCGAAGTCCTACCTAATGCAGGCAAAACGGCCAATAGACTCCCCTGGGCCGGTTCTTTCAAAAGCCTAACGACCAAAAGTCCCATGCGGTTGCCCCCGGCAGCGATCCAATCTCGGCAGAATTGTGAAAGTTCCCTGTGCAGCTTTTCTAGTATTTGTTAGTTAACGCTTGATAACACTTGACTGTGTCTCCAGGGAATGGCAAGGGACAAGTGCGAGTGCTGCAACTACGAGATTGCATCATCGCGACACACGACAAGCAAGTTGTTTCTTATGATGCATGTCCAAACGGAGGCTTCGATGAGAAGAATCTGTCTGCTTAGCGCGGTTGCTGCGGCCTCAATCCTGGCGGCGCTGTCGGCGTTCGCGGGTAACGTGGTCCTCGACGGCGATTTTAACAATTCAGATCCTGGTTTCGCCACCTTTTTTAGCGGCTCCAGCTTCGGCCCGTGGGCGGTCACCAGCGGCAGCGTCGATCTGGTCGGCGGATATTGGCAGTCGCCGTCCGGACCAAACCCGCCGACCGGCACAAACGGCAGCGTCGATCTCGATGGCGATTCTCCCGGCGGAATCTCGCAGGGGATCAGCGGCCTGACGGCCGGCAAAGCCTACACGCTAACATTCTGGCTCTCCGGCAACCCGGATGGTCCGCCGACCACCAAGAGCGTCGACGTGTCGATCGGAAGCGCTGTCAACGATAACTTCACCTATGCCATCGGAACCAACACCCACGCGGACATGATGTATACGATGGAAAGCGTGACGTTTACCGCCGGCGGCGCCAACACGCTGTCGTTCGTCAGTCAGGACAGCGCTTCGCCATACGGCCCGGTCATCGGCGGGGTGAGCATCCTCACCGTCCCCGAGCCTGCGACCTGGGCAACGATGTTGCTCGGGTTTGCGGGGCTCGGCTTTGCGGGCTATCGAAAGGCCAGACGGGCGCTCTCCGCGGTTTAGCCGGAAATGCGAAACCCAAACTCGTAAGGCCGCCCCGTGCGGCCTTCTTGTTTTTAGATGAAGGGACAAAAGGGTGGCCCGGCAATGTTCCCCGCAGACGGCTGGGGTTCCCCTGATTCCATTTTCGATGCGGAAGTCCGAATGGCCTATGTCGACGCGCTGAGAGGGGCCGATGTCCGCTGTGGGAAACCTGAACGGGTCGCTACAAACTGGATCCAACCGCGCGGTCACGCCAGGTCACCTGGTTTTCGCAAATCGCTGCCAAGAATGATGAAAAGCGTAGTTGCGTTGATCGCCGCCGGAGATTCGCATGGACGACGCCCTCTTTCCAAGACTCGAGCGCGAGCCGGTGCTCGAAGAGCAGCTTCCCGCCGCCAACCCCGCCGTCCGCCTGGTGAAGGGCGCGCGCATCCGTTTTGCGCCGGGGCAACCAACCGGATTGCATCGCCATCCGGTCTCGACCGTAGGGGTCGTGACGCGGGGTTGTTTTGACTTTCAAGTCGAAGGAAAGGAAGTGCGGCGGCTGAACACCCACGACGGTTTCTTCGAACCCGCAGGCCGCACGATCCTGAAGTTCGACAATGCCTCCGACAGCGAGCCGGCAGAGATTGTTTGCTTCTACCTAGCCGACACGGCGGAACGACCGGCGATCGAGATGCTTGAAGGCGGCATGGACAGCCAATTGGGAAAGCGCTGACGAGATGCACCGGCGCCACGGGCGGCGACCGTGGCGGCGCAATGTTTGCTGCTCGGCTTCGGGGGCCTCGGCTATGCGGGATACCGCCGGGCGAGAGCGGGCAATGCAAGGCTCGCCACCTAGTCCTCATGGCGCTGGCCTCATGCCAACGGCGGGCGGACTTCTCTCGGCCATGCGGCGCCCGGTTCACGGACTTGGCTTTTCGCGCTTAAGCCGATTCCCTTTGGCCACGTACAACACTATCGTAATGTATTATTTCCACCAAAAGTTGCAAAAAAAGGCGCCTGAGCGTCTGAAAAACCTCGAGCGGCTGCAGACTCTCATCTACTCTGCCACAATTCCTGCCGGCGCGGCCGCCGATCGACCTGGGGCGTCGACTTGGGGCGTCGACTTGGGGCGTCGACTTGCATCCCGATCCGTTTGCCATTCCGCGAATGTCTGTTTACCCGCCCTCCGCCAGCCGAACCACGAGCATCGCGGTCCAGGCGATTTGCCACATGGCGAGGACACGGATTTGGGATAGTGTTAACTAAGGGTTCGCAGTCTCCGCGTACCGACCGCGCATTGCCCGCCATCAATGGGAGGGTTCGACATTGCACGCCAAGGCGACCAAATTCGCCATTTTCGCCGCAGTGTGCGTCTTGGGGGTCGGCGCCCTCGCCGCAAATGCGGAGACAGTTTGGCAACCTGTTCCGGCGATGGGGAACAACTGGGACGCCGCGCACCAATGGGTTTTCGGTGGGCACGCCTACTGGCCCGAGAACGCCCAACAGCCTTACGATTTGCAGGTGGCAACCAACACAAGCGCGCCGCTTGCCCGTTTTGAAGTGCGGCCTGGAGAGCTTTGGAGCGGCGATGTTGGCGGCAACGATACGGAACGGTCAGAGGCCGACGGTTCGGCGGGCGCGAAATACCCGAAGGGAACGCCGTTCTGGACTGCATACTCCTTTCTGATCGAGCCCGGCGCGCCGCAGATCAACACCGCGGGAGGCAACCCCGGTGGTCCTGCTGGGTGGTGTATCCTCGGCCAATGGCACGGCGATGGGAAGGAACAGGCCGTCCCGGCGGAGCTGAACCTTGTCACGACCGGCAGGAGGATTTCTTCGGCCGAGCATCTGAGATTCACCATCCAGACCGATCCGGGGCAAACCTGGAAGACGCTCTGGACCGATCCCGCGTTCTTCGTAAGGGGCAAGCCCTATGACGTCGTCGTGGCTCTACAAGTCGCCGGTCTGCCCAGCGACCGCGCCCAAGTGTGGATCAACGGCGTGCAGATCGTCAACTACACGGGCGTAATCGGCTCGGCGACGCCCGACCCCAACCTCTATTTCAAATTCGGGATCTATCGCGGCTGGCAGGGCGACGGCCTCCCACCGATCGCGGCCCAGTATGCCAACGTAGCACAAGGAACCGCGAGTCTTGCCTCGCGCGCGACGCCGGCCGGCATTCCGCGATGGCCGGCGCCGTGACCTAGGCCGTCGGGGCGACCCGGCCGCCTTTTTGTTGGCGGGGCAGCGTGCAATAATCAACCGGTTCCGGATTTTGCGCTCGATCGAGCGCAAGTCTTCGAGCATGTCACCCGGACGCTTCCTCGGCGATCCCGCACCTTGGCGTCTGCGGGGCGGCAAACGTACTCAAGCGCTTGATAGTCTGTACATAACGCTCGTTAGGCTCAAGGAGTGTCATGCTATCCACCCATCAGCGCGACTTCTCCGCACCGATCGACCGGACTAAACTCGAGCGGCTCGCCGAGACGGCGATCAAGGTCGGATTGCGGCTGCAGCCCGGCCAAGACCTCTACCTCACCGCGTCGGTCGCTGCGCTGCCTTTGGCGAGGGCGATCGCGGACGAGGCCTACAAGGCCGGCGCCGGGCTGGTGACGCCGATCTTCTCCGACGAGGAGATCGCGCTCTCGCGCTTCCGCTTCGCAGCCGACGCGAGCTTCGACCGCGCCCCCGGTTGGCTCTACGAAGGCGTCGCCAAGGCTTTCGACGCCAACACGGCGCGGCTCGCCATTGTCGGCGAAGATCCCATGTTGCTGGCTGAGGCGGACCCGGCCAAGGTCGCCCGCGCCAACAAGGCGAACTCCATCGCCTATCAACCTGCTTTAGAAAAAATCGCCGGCTTCGACATCAATTGGAACATCGTGGCCTATCCAAGCGCCTCCTGGGCGAAGCGGGTCTTCCCCGGAGAAGAGGACGACGTCGCCGTCGGCAAGCTGGCGGAGGCGATTTTCGCTGCATCGCGCGTCGATAACGACGATCCGATCGCGGCCTGGACGGCGCATAATTCCGCTCTGCGCCGCCGGACGGAATGGCTGAACGGCAAGAAGTTTCGCGCTCTGCATTATTCCGGGCCGGGCACGGATTTGACCATCGGACTCGCGGACGGCCACGACTGGCAGGGGGGCTCCGCGACGGCGAAGAACGGAATCGCCTGCAATCCGAACATCCCGACCGAGGAGGTCTTCACCACGCCGCACGCGCGGCGGGTCGAAGGGCATGTGGTCAGCACCAAGCCGCTCTCCTATCAGGGCACGCTGATCGAGGGCATCGCGGTCAGATTCGAGGCGGGCCATATCGTCGAGGCGAAGGCCAAGCGCGGCGAAGAGGTGCTGAAAAAGGTGCTCGACACCGATGAAGGCGCCGGCCGCCTCGGCGAAGTCGCGCTCGTGCCGCACTCCTCGCCGATCTCGAAGAGCGGCCTCATGTTCTTCAACACGCTCTTCGACGAAAACGCCGCCTGCCACATCGCGGTCGGACAGTGCTATGCGAAATGCTTCGTCGACGGCGACAAGCTCACGACCGAGGAGATCGCGACGCGGGGCGGCAACAAGAGCATGATCCACATAGACTGGATGATCGGGTCGGAGAGGATCGACATCGACGGGCTCGACGCGAATAGCGACCGCACGCCGGTCTTCCGCAAGGGCGAGTGGGCTTGAACAGCGGATGCGCTTGACGATGCCGCGCGCGCTGGATGCGAGCGTGACGGCATGATTGCGCTATTCACGGATTTCGGGTTGCACGGCCCCTACGCCAACGGCTTGCACGCCGGCTTAGGAGGGACCGCCGGAGCATGCTGAACGAATTTGCAGCGGCCGTAATTCGGACCACGGAGAGCAGCATCTTTGTGCGCTCGGCCGGCTCCGGGCCGCCGATCCTGTTGTTGCACGGCTTTCCGGAGACGCACCTGATGTGGCGAAGCGTGGCCCCCATATTGGCCGGACGCTTCACCGTCGTGTGTGCGGATCTCCGAGGTTACGGGGCTAGCGGGTGCCCTGTGTCCACTCCAGATCATTCACCGTACTCAAAGCGAGCCATGGCCCGAGAGCTGGTCGCTGTCATGCAACAGCTTGGTTTTCCGCGATTCGCGGTTGCCGGACATGATCGCGGAGGGCGGGTCGCGTACCGAATGGCGCTCGATCACCCGGACCGGGTCGAGCGGCTTGCGGTTTTGGACATACTGCCGACCGGCGAGATGTGGGACCGAGCGGATGCAAAGTTTGCTGGCGCATTTTGGCCTTGGTCGTTGCTCGCGCAACCTGAACCATTGCCAGAGCGGCTGCTGCTGGCGGCCCCCGACGCTGTAATCGACGATGCCTTAGGCGGCTGGGGTTCCCCAAGTTCGATTTTCGGCGCGGAAGTCCGCACCGGCTATATCGAAGCGCTCAAGAGCCCGGCCCACGTCCACGCGATCTGTGAGGAATACCGGGCCGCGGCAACCCGCGACCGTGAAGATGATACTGCCGACAGGAGAGCTGGCCGGCGGATCGAATGTCCCCTCCTTGCGCTTTGGAGCGGTCGGGGACCACTCGGCAGCTGGTACTCGGCGGCGGGCGGGCCGCTCGCGATTTGGCGTGCGTGGGCGGACGATGTCCGAGGCGGTCCCCTCGATGCTGGCCACTTCTTCCCGGAGGAGGTCCCCGAACGGACCGCGACCGCGCTTCAGCGCTTCTGTGCGGCAGATCGCTGACAGCTTGCCGCGCTATTTTCAACTCGGCCGGAATCCGCCCATGACGGCGCTAAGCTGAAGCCATTCGTCCGCGAGGCCGTTTTTTTGTACTCGACAACCACTTTGGCATAGGATTTTTGAGGACGACGCTTTTAGGGGAGAGCTCTGATGACCAGGCGTCAACGCAACTTCTCCACGTCGATCGACCCCACGAAACCCGAGGGGCTCGCCGAGACGACGGTCGTGCGGGTGTGCCGGCATGATCGCGCTCTTCACTGACTTCGGCCTCCACGGCCCCTATACCGGCCAGATGAAGGCAGTGCTCGCCGATATGGCTCCGGGCATCCCCGTTATCGACCTCTTCGCGGATGCGCCGGCGGGCGATCCCAAGGCGTCGGCGTATCTGCTCGCGGCTTATGCCGCGTGGTTTCCCAGGCGAACCGTCTTTCTCTGCGTCGTCGATCCCGGCGTCGGCGGGCCGCGGCCGGCTCTCTTTCTGGAAGCCGACGGCCGGTGGTATGTCGGCCCCGGCAATGGGTTGTTTGAACTCGTCCAGCGTCGCGCGCGAGAGACGCGGTGTTTTGAGATCGATTGGAGGCCGGAGCGCCTCTCGGCTAGTTTTCACGGCCGCGACCTCCTCGCGCCCTTCGCCGCCATGCTGGCCCGCGGCGACGCGCCGCCGGGCCGGTCATGCGAGGACGCCGGTCGCCGGCCGGACTGGCCCGATGACCTCTCCGCGATCGCTTACGTCGATCATTACGGCAACGCCATGACCGGCTTAAGAGCCGCTGCGCTGCCGCCCGACGCGAGACTTTCGGCGGCGGGACACGTGTTGCAACGCGCGAGGACTTTCGACGATCGGCCGCCGGGCTCAGCGTTCTGGTACGAGAATTCGAACGGACTTGCCGAAATCGCCGTCAATAAGGGGCGCGCCGACCGTGATCTCGGCCTTTCGATCGGGGTTCCGGTCGAAATCGTCGCGTGAAGGAAGGTCGCCGTTGACTTGCTGCGATGCGCACGCGAAGGGAACATCGCCGGGGAGCAGTCTGACGAAATTGTAGACGAGGCGATGGGGATGGAGGAACCCCTATGTCACGAGCGGAAGACGAGCGCGATCGCCCTGAAGTGTGCGGGCGGCTCTGGGGGTTTTGCGTCGGCGCTGCATTCCTCTGGACCCTCTGCGCTCCGCCGGCGCAGGCCGGCGGACGCGTTCTCACGGCATCTGACGTCGTCAGCATCAGGGTCCTTGACCAGCCGGATTTGGACACGACCACGCGAGTTGAGCCCGACGGAACCATCAACTTTCCCTACGTGGGTCGGATCAAGGCCGCGGGGCTGACCGAAGACCAGCTGGAGCGCGCGATCGGAAGGCGCTTGGTCGAGCTTCGGATTCTCGCTGATCCATGAGTCGAGAAGGTGAACAAGGCTCCGCGCAGCCAGGCGGCGCCTCAGGTCGGCTTGTTGTTCTCCACATGGACGGAGGTCTTGTCGCAGGTCCGATCCACCGCGGCGACGGTCTTCGTTACCCGACCGCGCCGCAAGGTTGTCTCTGATCTCGAGATTTTTCGAGCACCGGGGATGAACAGATGCCGAGCGGCCGCATTCATGCTCAACGGCCTCGCGCCCCCCCGAAACCGTGCATGCGTAGCGCCCATTGGTAGCCGACGACCGCGCCCTTGATTCTCGGCAGAACCAGGAGGCTTGCGACCGCGGTCACCACCAGCCAGAAGAGAGCGACGGCGAGAATCGACGTTTGCGCCGACGACTCGTCCGACAGCAGAACGCCGGCGCAGCCGACGAGGCAGGCGACAAGCAGAGTGAGAAAGGCCGGCGCGTCGTCGGCGCGCTCGCCGCTCAAATCCTCGCCGCAGACCGGGCAACGCGAATTGACGCTGAGATAGGCGCGGAACATCGCGCCCCTGCCGCAATTGGGACAGCGCCCTAAGAGCCCGCGCCCCATCGCGACGGCGAGGTTGCGATCCGTCGGTCTATCGACGACTTGCGACGTTCCGGGACTGACGGTCGTCGGCGGGGGCGACGATGCTTCCGGAGGGCCAGAGGGCGTTGTGGTTTCGAGCTCCGCGGCGCGAGGCGCAAACGTCGCGGCGCTTTCGTCGACCTCTTGCTTGCGCGGCGGCGCATCAGCCATGTTTGTCCTCGCCGGCGGGGGAAAAGCGACGGAGGGGTCACCCGAAGCGCTATAGCATATGGGGCTCGACCTGACGCCGCCTCACGCCGCAGCCTGTTCCGCCGGCATTGCCGCGGCCAAGTTCACGGCGGCGGTCAGCGGCAGATGATCGGAGGCTCGCCGGGCGAGCGGGGTGTCGTGGACCGCAAGATCGGCAATCAGGCCGGTTGGCCAGCCAAGAATCCGGTCGAGCGCGAAAAGTGGCCGTCGAGACGGAAAGCTCAGTATTGACGGCGCAACGCCAAAGGCGGGTTCAAGCCCACGAAGCGCCGAGCGCCCGCGCCGACGCCACTCGTTGAGATCGCCGAGCAGGATCGTCGGCATCGGAGGCAGATCGCGGAAGGCCGTCATGAGCGCGCCGACCTGATCGACCCTGGACAAACGAAAGAGGCCGAGGTGGGCCGCGATGACCCGAAACTCCCCTTCGCCGAGGTCGAGCTCGGCGACGATGGCGCCGCGCGGCTCGCGCCCTGGAAGTTTGAGGCGCGAACGCCTGTAGGACGACGGTTCTCCGCGCACGAGCAGCGCGTTGCCGTGCCAGCCGTGGCGGTGAGACACGTCCGATTGCACCAGAAGGCGCATCCCGGTCTCGCGCTCGATGGCCGACGGATCGAGAAGACCGCTGCGGCGGCCGAAGCGACGATCGACCTCCTGAAGGGCAATGACGTCGGCGCCGAGCTCGCGAATCACTTCGATGATGCGATCCGGCCGGGTGACGCCATCGAGGCCGCGGCACTTGTGGATGTTGTAGGATGCAACCTTCAAGGAATTCCTCGTTCATATGTACGGCATCGAGAGCCGCGCCGCCGCATCCCGAAGCTTAACCGGAAACGGGCGGTTGTCGACTTCCTCCAAAGTGATCGGCTGAACGCAGCGGGAGTCGATGATCGCGCCCAGCCGGGCGGCGAGATCCTTATCGTAGATCTCGATGGTCAGTTCGAAATTGAGACGAAGGCTTCGCATATCCCAGTTCGCGCTGCCGATGAGGCTCCACTCGCCGTCGATCGTCATCAATTTCGAGTGATCGAACGGCGGCGGACTGCGCCAGAGACGGCATCCGGCCTCCAGCAACGGCCGAACATGGGTCTGGGCGGCCCAGGCGACGAGGCGGTGGTTGTTCTGCGCAGGCAAAACCAGATGTACGTCCACGCCGCGCAAGGCAGCCAATTGGAGCGCGGTGATCAGTTGCTCGTCGGGCAGGAAATAGGGCGTCGCGATCCTGATCGTGCGCCGCGCGAGGTTGGTTGCCGACAGGAGGACGAGAACGAGCTGATCGACCTCCTGGTCCGGCCCGGACGCGATGACGCGCGCCGCCGATCCGCCGCAGGCGGGGCCCTCACTCGCCGGGCCCGTCCGGATCGGCTCTTCGCCGGTCGCGAACGACCAGTCATCGTCGAACGCCCGCTCGATCTGCCGGACAATCGTCCCCTCGAGGCGAAAATGGGTGTCCCGGACCGGCGTTTTCGGCCGCTTCGCCATCAGGTTCTCGGCGCCGATGTTGAGGCCGCCGACGAACGCCGACCTCCCGTCGACGACCAGGCACTTCTTGTGCAGGCGCAGATCCAGAAACGGCATCTTCCACGGCAGGGTTGAATGCAGGAAGCGGGCGGCGGCAACGCCTTGCCGGCGCAAGCCATGGTAGGCCAAAGAGCGCAAGAAGCCGCCGCCGAAACCATCGATCAGGACGCGTATTCTCACCCCTCTGCCATGGGCTCTCGCCAGCGCATCGATGAATTTCAGGCCGATCTCATCGGTGCGGAAGATGTAGGTGCAGAGCCGAATGTGAGACTTGGCGCTCTCGATGGCGGCGAGCATCTGCGGATAGGCCTGATCGCCGCCATCGAGAATTGCGACGACCTCGCCGGCCGCCATGTCCTGGCCGGTGATCTTTCCGATCGCCGCCTTGAGGCGCTCGAGCGGATCCTCGGACGACGTGTCGCCGGTCACGATGGGGTCGGCGCTCCGAATGGGTCGTTTCAGCCGCCGCGCCCGGCGTTTCACCCGGTTGATGCCGAACCCGACGTAGAGGAGCGCGCCAAGAACAGGCGCCAGCCACGCCAGCCCGATCCAACCGATCGCTGCCGGCGCCTCGCGCTTGGTCAACAAAGCATGCACGGTGACGGCCCCGGCGATGACGACATGGAGGACGCCAGCAAGAAATGCTTGCGTCTCACGCAGCGCCTGGGTTTCGGCAAGATAGTCCAAACTAGCGATCCGCCATGACAGTCTTGGCCCCTTACAGAGGCGGGGCGCCGATTTCCGCCGACGGCGCTGCCGGCAGGCGCTTTCGGCGGTTTCTCGGTCCCGGTCCCATCCCGGCCGATTTTGATACAGTCGCGCGCGATAACAAGCGGCGAGAGCGACCATGCCCGAAGTGCCGAGTCAACGATCTCCCGCGCCAAACCCGAAGACTATCTCGTCGTCGACGGCTCTGACGGCCCGCGTCGCGATTTTCGAAATAGCGTCGGCCTGCGCGAGGGCTGGGACGCCGAGGGCCGCGTCTTCGACGTCTCCGAGGCGGTGCGCACCGCGCCCGCTTTGATGAAGCGTCGCGTCGAAGCTGGCCAGCCCGCGCTTTCGGGCATGTTCACCCGCGCCGAAGTGACCTATGCTGGGCCGCGCGCGGACGGCTCCGTCGGGTCGGACCGCGAGCCCGTCGCCTTGTTCACGGGAGAGGCGGTGCACGCCTATCTCGGTCAACTGCCGGACGCCGCGATCGAAGCGATGCTGACCGAGCTGGCGGCCGAGCTCGGCGCCGCGCTGGGGCAAGAGCGCACCTACGTCGCGTTCGCCGACCGGACCTGGATCTTGGATGCGGGGGAACGCGACCATGACGCCTGAGGGAGTCGATGGGCGCCGCCCCGTCACCCGACGATCGCGTGATACGTCTTCGTTATCAGTTCATCGACCAGCGGCGGCGGCGGCTCTCCCCGCCTGAGGTGAGTCTTGACGGCCGCCAGCGGCGCTTCGGCAAGCACGAACGCGGCCCGACGATATTGTGCGGGGCCGGCGCGGCCGAAGGCGTCTCGCGCAAAGCGTTTGAGGCAGGCTTCGAACCGCCGCGCCTGATCGTCGACGCCGCGTTTCAGCGCCGCGGGCCAATCTCCGTGCACGAAGTCGTGGCGGCTATAGAGCAAAAGCAGCCGCGCGTCTTCGAGATTGAAGCGCGCCCAGGCGGGCGTATGAAGCGCGGCGGCGAGCCCGTCGCCGGCTTCGATGGCCGCGACAAACCCCTGCTGATAGGCGAGGGCCGTTTCCAGCCACAGTTCGCCGAGCAGCGCGTCGCGGGATGCGAAGCGGTAGTAGAACGAGCCCTTCGGAGCTTTCAGGCGCTGGGTGACGGAATCGATCGTCACCGCGGCGGGACCCCGCTCGCCCGCGAGCGAACGGGCGGCGCCGAGGAAATCCGCGTTGTCGAAAAGCGCTCGCCCCATTTTTGTAGACTACGCGGTCTAGACCTTTCAGTCAAGATATGGCATCATGGCGTTATTCAAGCGGCGGGTCAGAAAACGGAGGCTCTCCATGTCTCGAGCGGAGGACGAGCGCGATCGTGTCGAGGTGAGCCGGCTGCTTGCCGGTGCGATGAAGGCGATCGCCAGCGTGCGTTATTGCTGGCTCGCGACCGAGGCCAAGGCCGGCGGCCCCAACGTCATTCGGCCAATGGGCCGACTTCCGCCCGAGCCCGGCGACAAGGAGTGGACGATCTGGTTCGTCACCGATGGTCGTTCGCGCAAGGCGTCCGACATCCGGCGCGCCGGCAAGGTCGCGCTCATCTTTCAGCACGACGCGGACGACGCCTTCGTCGCCCTCACCGGCGCGGCGGCGCTACAGGAGAGCGCGTCCGAGGTCCGCCGGCGCTGGAAAGACGCCTATAACCGGTATTTCCCAACCGAGGCGGACCGGGCGGCCGCAGCTTTCGTCGAGGTCGAGGCCGAACGGATGGAGCTTTGGATCCGCGGCGTCACGCCGGAGCCGTTCGGGCTCCGCGCGACGACGCTCGAGCGTGACGCCGCCGGCGCTTGGCGGCTCATCGGCGGCTGATCGCAACGCTCAGTGAGCGCGGTCGTCGCCGGGCAATGAAGTCAAGCGCGTCAACAGGGTCGCCCGGACGATCGAGCGAGCGACGGATTGTGCAAACGTCATCAGCGGCGCGGTATACCTCGTCGTTCATCAAAGGCTAGGCTATCGCCCGGCGCTGAGATTCTAGCTCGCGCCAAGCGACCGCGCTCGACAAACGGATTGCGGCGATTGCTCTCCTCAAGGACATTGTTCTTGCCTCGAGCGCGCTTCGACTGTCGATCGACCCCGCGCCCGTGCTGAGCCGGTGACGCAATTCCGCCAAGAAAGCGCTCCACGATTGAAGGGCGATCTACCTGATCTAGGGCGTGTCCATCGCCGTCGAACCAACGAGGTTCAGCGATGAGCGCGATCAAGGTCTCGGGTGAATTCACCCGTCATTGCCTGCGTTCAAACCGCCGCGCCAACCGACCTGAACCAAAGCCGCGCGCGCATTGTGCACGCCGTCCCGAAAAGGTGCCCGTAATGACCCACAGCGAGCAAATGCCTTAGATAGCCGATCCTGCGGCCGTGCGTCCGGGAATTCGACGCGCCCCCAATTGCCATCCCGACTTGGCGCTTACACTGGAGCACTCGCCATGGCCCTCACGATCAAAGTCAACGGCCAAAACCACAGCGTCGATGTCGACGGCGACACTCCGCTCCTTTGGGTGTTGCGCGACGTCTTAGGCATGACCGGCACGAAGTTCGGCTGCGGGATGGCGCTGTGCGGAGCCTGCACCGTACACATTGACGGCGTCGCCACGCGTTCCTGTGTCACACCCGTTGACAGCGTCGGCGAATCCCAGATCACAACCATCGAGGCGATTGGAGCGACAAAGGCCGGCGCCAAGATTCAGAAGGCCTGGCTCGATAACGAAGTCGTCCAGTGCGGTTACTGCCAGTCCGGCCAGATCATGTCCGCTTCGGCGCTGCTGGCGAGCAACCCACATCCGACCGATTCCGACATCGACGACGCGATGTTCGGCAACATCTGCCGTTGTGGGACCTACGTCCGTATTCGCGAAGCCATTAAGAAAGCCGCGCAATCGGCCGGACAGGAGGGCTGAACAATGATCCTCGGTCACCTCACTCCGCGCCCCGGACAATCGGACCCGAACACCCTCTCCCGGCGGGGATTTCTACAGGCCGGAGCGGCGGCCGGTGGCGGCCTGATGCTGAGCCTGAGCTGGCCGTTCGCCGACGGCGAAGCCGATGCGGCCGCCGCCGGCGCCTTTGCGCCGAACGCCTTCATCCGCATCGAGGGCGACGGGCAGATCGTCCTCACCATGCCCTATGTCGAGATGGGCCAGGGCGACTACACCGCGATCCCGATGCTGATCGCCGAAGAACTGGAGGTGGGTCTCGATCAAGTGCGGCTGGAGCATGCTCCGCCCAATGAAAAGCTGTACGGCAATCCCCTCATCGCGGGCGTTCAGGCGACAGGCGGCTCGACCGCGATCCCCGCGGCGTGGGAGCCGATGCGGCGAGCCGGCGCGACCGCAAGAGCAATGCTCATGTCGGCGGCGGCCAGCCGCTGGAATGTCGATCCGGAGTCCTGCCGCGCCAACGGCGGCGAAGTGCTCCACGCGCCGACGGGAAGACGCCTCAAATATGGCGAGCTTGCCGCAGACGCGGCCAGCATGCCGGTCCCCGCAAGCGTCGTCCTCAAACGTTCGGAGGCTTTCAATCTCATCGGCACGCCGGCCAAGCGTTTGGACAGTCCGGTGAAGGTCAACGGATCAGCCGTCTATGGCATCGACGCTCGGCCGCCGGGGGTGAAAATCGCAACACTCGCGCAGTCGCCCGTCTTCGGCGGGCGGGTGAAGAACGTCGATGACACGGCGGCCAAGGCCGTCAACGGCGTGCGACAGATCGTGCGGCTCGACGACGCGGTCGCCGTCGTCGCCGATCATATGGGCGCCGCGAAGAAGGGGCTGGCCGCGCTGACAATCGAATGGGACCAAGGGCCGCATGCCCAGCTCACGACCGACGAGATCGCAAGGGGACTCGAAAAAGCGACCCTTAATCCGGGGCCGGTCGCGCAGAACATCGGCAATGTCGAAAAGGCGATGGCGAACGCCGCCACGAGGGTCGAGGCAATCTACCAGGTTCCGTTTCTTGCCCACGCGACGATGGAGCCGATGAACTGCACGGTCGATGTCCGCCAGGACAGCTGCGAGGTCTGGGTCGGCAGCCAAGTCCTCGCTCGCGCCCAGGCAGCGGCGGCGAAGGTTACGGGTCTGCCATTGGAAAAAGTCGTGGTCCACAATCACCTGATCGGCGGCGGGTTCGGCCGGCGCCTGGAGGTCGACGGCGTCGCTCGCGCCGTTGAGATCGCCAAACACGTCGAGGGCCCCGTCAAAGTCGTCTGGACGCGCGAGGAAGACATCCAGCACGATATGTATCGGCCGTATTTCTTCGACCGGATGTCTGCCGGTCTCGATGAGAAGGGAATGCCGGTCGCCTGGAGCCATCGCTTCGCAGGCTCCTCGATCCTCGCGAGATTTCTCCCGCGTGCGTTCAAGCATGGTCTCGATCCCGACACGACCGACGGCGCGATCGACCTCGCCTATGCGTTGCCGAACATGCGCGTCGAGTATCTCCGGGTCGAACCCCCCGGCATTCCGACCGCCTTCTGGCGCAGCGTCGGGCCGTCGCACAATGTGTTTGTGACCGAGAGCTTCATCGACGAACTGGCGGCCGCGGCGAAGCAGGATGCCGTCGCCTATCGGCGGGCTCTGCTCGACAAGTCGCCACGCGCCAAAGCTGTGCTCGAGCTGGCCGCCGAAAAGGCCGGCTGGGGACAGCCGTTGCCTGAGAGAGCTGGCCGTGGCGTCTCGGTCCAGTTCGTCTTCGGGACCAATATGGCGCAGGTCGCCGAAGTTGAAGTGTCGAAGGATGGAGCGGTTCGCGTGCGCCGCGTCGTCTGCGCAGTGGATTGCGGCGTTGTGGTCAACCCCGATATCGTCCGGGCGCAGGTCGAGGGCGCGGTCATTTTCGGCATCACCGCTGCGCTCTACGGCGAGATTACGCTGAAAGATGGCCGGGTCGAGCAAGCCAACTTCGACACCTACCAGATGCTGCGCATCAGCGAGGCGCCGGCGATTGAGGTCCATATCGTCCAGAGTTCGGAGCCGCCGGGCGGGATGGGCGAACCTGGGACCTCGGCGATCGTCCCCGCGGTCGCCAACGCGATCTTTGCCGCGACGGGCAAGCGCCTGCGAAAGATGCCGGTCGACGCCAGCGCCCTGAAACAGCCGGCGTGACCGGACCGCGGTCGTAGTGAGTTCGAGACAGAACACCCAATTGCAAGGAGACCGACGATGATACGCAAGGCGAAGGCGGTTTGGCGCGGCGGGGGCGCAGTCCGGTCCGCGCCCTGCCGCCGCCCTTAGGCTCATTGTCCCTGGGGAAAGCCAAGCCTTCCGCCAAGCTCGCTTTCCCAGCAAGGAGAACGATCATGTCCGCAGTATCGTCGCCGACCACGCGGCGCAACGTCCTTGCCGGCTCAGCAGCTTTGGGCGCCGCCAGCCTGCTCTCTGCGCATCGGACTATAGCGGCTGCGGCGGGTGACGCGCCGTCCAGCCGGCCGCCGAACCAAGGAGATTCATCGATGAGCACGACTGGAGACGTCGCAATCCGCCCCTTCCAATTCAAAGCTCCCGAAGACGCGCTCGTCGATCTCCGCCGCCGCATCGCGGCGACACGCTGGCCCGACAAGGAGACCATCGCTGATCAAACGCAGGGCGTGGAGCTCGCGACCATCCAGGAACTCGCTCGCTATTGGGGGACGGACTACGACTGGCGGAAGATCGAGGCGCGGCTCAGCGCGCTGCCGCAGTTCATCACCGAGATCGACGGGCTCGGCATTCATTTCATCCACGTTCGTTCGAAAGATGAAAATGCGTTGCCGATGATCGTCACGCATGGATGGCCCGGCTCGATCATCGAGCAGTTGAAGATCATCGATCCGCTGACCAACCCGACCGCGCATGGCGCGAGCGCATCGGACGCGTTTGATGTGGTGATCCCGTCGCTACCGGGCTACGGCTTCTCCGGCAAGCCGACGGCGCCCGGGTGGACCCCCGACCGCATCGCTCGTGCGTGGGCGACGCTGATGCAGCGCCTCGGCTACACGAAGTTCGTCGCGCAGGGCGGCGATTGGGGGAATGCCGTCTCGGAGACGATGGCCCTGCAGGAGCCGCCGGGGTTGCTCGGCATCAATAGCAACATGGCGGCCACGGTTCCGCCCAACATCTCAAAAGCGCTCGCGTTGCACGAGCCGCCGCCCGCGGATCTCACGGCCGAGGAACGCAACGCGTGGAACCAGCTGGATTTCTTCTACACGAAAGGGTTGGGGTACGCGATCGAGATGAGCAATCGGCCGCAAACGCTATACGCGCTCGTCGATTCGCCGATTGGCCTTGCAGCCTGGATGCTCGACCATGATGACCGCAGCGAGAAAATGATCGCCCGCGCTTTTGCCGGTCAGTCCGAGGGCCTCACGCGGGACGACGTCCTCGACAACGTCACGCTCTACTGGTTGACGAACACCGCGATCTCATCGGCGCGCCTCTACTGGGACACCGCGCGGGCGTCCTCGGCCGGCTTCTTCGACGCGAGGGGCGTCAAGATTCCGGTCGCCGTGAGCGTCTTCCCGGACGAGATCTATGCCGCCCCGCAGAGCTGGGCAGAGCGGGCCTACCCGAAGCTGATCCATTACAACAAGCTCGACAAAGGCGGTCACTTTGCCGCGTGGGAACAGCCGCAACTCTTCGTTGAGGAGATGCGAGCGTCGTTCAAGTCGCTGCGCTCATAGAGATTGAGACAAACGGCGCGCGTGTCATGCGCGCCGTCCCGCAAAGGCGCCCGCAGTGAAACGCTGGCGCCACAGGCGGTCGACAAACCGCCTTTCCCGCAGTTTGAATACAGTCCGGACGTGGCGCTTACACCGGAGCACCGGCCATGGCCTTCACCATCAAAGTCAACAGCATGTCGGCGACGCACCGCTACTCCGGGCGCCGCGCCACCATCGCGATGAGGACGAGATTCAAACGATGATCTTCAACGGAGTTCGGGATACACACTAGCAAGGAGACGGGCCATGATACGCAAAGCGAAGGCGGTTTGGCGCGGCACGGGCCGCGACGGCGGCGGCGATCTTTCCACGGATTCCGGGGTGCTCGCAAATACCCCCTATTCGTTCAGGACCCGCTTCGAAAATGAGAAAGGCACGAACCCTGAGGAACTGATCGCCGCCGCCCATGCGGGATGCTTCACCATGGCGCTGGCCTTTCAACTGCAGGGCGCAGGCTTTGCGCCGACCGAACTCACGACCGAGGCTGCGGTCACGCTTGAGCCGGAGGGCCAGGGATTCCGCATCAGCCGGTCGGCTCTGACTTTGCGCGCCAAAGTGCCGAACCTGGACGAAGCTGCGTTTGCCCGGATGGCCGGCGACGCCGAGAAAAACTGCCCGGTCTCCAAAGTCCTCAACGCCGCAATCACACTGGACGCCAAGTTGCTCTAAAGAACCGACCAACGCTTCGGGACAAGGAGGACAACAATGGTTCGAACCCACCAGCCGGGCGAAGCCGTTTTCAGGTCGATCCTGCCCGAAGAGATCGAGTGGAAGCCGTTCCCCGCTTTCCCGCCTTCGGCCCGTCTCGCCATCCTCGTCGGTCAGCCCTCGGAGCCTGGCCCCTACGTGGTCATGGTCAAAGTGCCCGCCGGCTCGCGTGAAGCTGATGCCGCACAAACACCCGGAGCACCGAATCTACACGGTCATGTCAGGCGTCTTTAAGGGCGGGCGCCTTGCGGCGTGGGAACAGCCGCAACTCCTCGTTGCGGAGATGCGAGCGTCGTTCAAGTCGCTGCGCTCGTAGTAGAACGGACAGTCTGTTTAGCAGTAACGGGCGCGGTCATGGACCTGACGAAATCAGACTGATCGCGCCCGACGCGCTTCACGCGCACTTCTCGACCCACCATAGGAGGAAGGAACATGACACGGTCGCAAGCGTACCGAACTGCTCTGTTCGCAATCGAAGCCTTCCTGCTGACAGCCGCGTTAGAAACAGGAGCAGCCGCCCAGACGAACTCCCCCGAAGGTGTAAAGAATATTGTCCTGGTTCACGGCGCCTGGGCGGACGCATCAAGTTGGTCAAAAGTGATTCCACTGCTTCAAGCCAAGGGGCTGCATGTGGTCGCTGTGCAGAATCCATTGACCTCGTTGGCCGATGACGTTGCGGCGACAAAGCGCGCCATCGCATTGCAAGACGGCCCTGTCCTGCTGGTCGGCCACTCGTATGGCGGAGTGGTGATCACCGAGGCGGGAAACGACCCAAAGGTTGCGGGATTGGTCTACGTGGCGGCTTTCGCGCCCGCGGAGGGCGAGTCCGTAGGGTCAGTCACCAAACCTTATCCGCCAGCTCCGCTCGGTAACGAACTACGGCCCGATGCACAGGGTTTTCTGACGGTGACCCCGAAAGGAATCGCTGACGATTTCGCCCAGGACCTGTCGGACCAGGAGAAGCAGATCCTGACGGCGACACAGGGTCAAACGGCGGCGGCTGTTTTCGGAGCGACGGTGACGACCGCCGCTTGGAAGGCCAAGCCCTCCTGGTACGTGATTGCGGGCAACGACCGCGCTATTCCGCCGGAGCTTGAGAAGGCCGAAGCAGCGGCGATAAAAGCTACCTCAATCACGCTGCCGTCCAGTCACGTGGCCATGCTCTCTCACCCGAAAGAAGTGGCGGAGTTGATCGAGCAGGCCGCGGCGAAAGCTGGGAGTCGATAGCC
>JAFAHO010000086.1 GCA_019237205.1 Hyphomicrobiales bacterium | reverse complement strand
GGGCTTGCGGGTCCGCGCCGCGTGCGACGTCGCCAGCAAGGCCTAACGCCAGCCTACGCGCCTCGGCGAGCGGTATGGCCGGATACCCGCCCAGGGTCGCCTTCTTGACCGTGCCGCCGCGGCTGTAGCGACAGGCCCACGATTTCGCGCCCGTCGCTTGGACGAGCAGATAAAGTCCCGGCGCGCCGTGGTCGCGAATTTCTTGCTGGCGATCGGTTGGCCCGACCTTTTGGACGAATAGATTCGTGAGAGGTTTTTTGTCCGCGCTCATGACCTTCTGATTCCGCTTCAAGGAAGCCTCAAGGAAGGCGGTTGCCTGTCTTGCTCCTTCCTTAGCCACCAATGGACATTAGCGGACAAACGGGTATAACTCAAGCGAATTGCGCGGCTTGCGCGGCTTATGCGAGTCCCGTCACCTCCTGACTTGTCCCACCGCGTCGAGGCTATTGCACAGACTCTTAATCAGCGGGTCCAAGGTTCGAGCCCTTGTGCGCCCACCATCGAAATCAAGGGGTTACGTCGGTTTTCGGGTTTTCTGGTTTTCGAACCCCGCTGCTTCCCGGAAATGGGATTGGGAAGCGCATGGGAAGCAAAGCCCCGCTTCCGAGACCGCATGCTCGCCCGCTAGGCGTATCAGTTCCTCGATTTGATCGAACTCGGCGGACTGCTCCGGCGACGCGCCCTTGCGACTAGGTTGAAGTGGCGAGGATGGCGAACGCGCGGTAGAGTAGCTAATCGGGCCTCGCATTCTTCGCGAAGCGCCTCTGCACTGTCATTTTTAACGGGGGAGAGGTTTCGGTGTTGCAATCCAAGCGGACCAAACTTGCTATCTTGGCGTCGGCTGTGAGTCTAAAAGCTCTGGTGGCGACATGTGCATTTTCGGGTATGGTCTCGCCAGCCTTCGCGGTGAACTACATAGTCAAGGGACTAACTGGTGGAAATTCAGCCTTTGGCATTAACAATTCTGGCCAAGCCGTTGGCCTAAGTGATCAAGGTGGGATAGGCTACGCGACTATCTGGAACGGGACATCGCCGACCTATCTCGGGACGCTGACAGGAGGACTTTATGCTGGTGCCCGCGCAATTGACAATTCTGGTGACGTAGTTGGCTATAGCGATGACTCACTTTCTAATGGCGGTAATTTTTACGCTACCGTTTGGAACGGAACCACGCCGACTATGCTAGGTTTATTGCCGGGAGCAAACTGGAGTGTGGGGCTTGGAATTAACAACAACGGACAGACGGTCGGTTATAGCAACGATTACGGTGGAGCAGGCAATAAAGATTTTGCGACGATTTGGAATGGTACGACGCCGACGCTCCTTCAAGCACTTCCCGGCGGAGACGATAGTGTCGCTAACGCCATTAATGATTCTGGAGAGGTCGCCGGTTTTAGCAATAACCGTCCCGGCGGAAACTGGGTTGCCACTCTCTGGAACGGACCGATACCAACCGCTTTGGGAATGCCGCAGGGTAGTAACGTAACCTTTGCCGAAGGCATAAATGACTTTGACGAAGTGGCAGGGGTAAGCGAATATACCAGCTATGAGCAGGCTACAATTTGGATAGGAACCGCACCGACTTTGCTTCCTCTCCTGCCAGGAGCAGTAGGCAGTGTTGCGACGGCGATCAACGATTTAGGGCAGGTGGCTGGCACTACGTTCTATGGCGGAGGGTATGACGTCGCCACCATCTGGAACGGAATGACCCCATCTGCGCTTCCGGGAGGATTTGGCTACGCCTACGGAATGAACGATTAGGCGATGTTGTTGGTTTTGCCGATACCGGAGCAGTTGTGTGGGTACCCGAAAGCCAACCCTCGGTCCCTGAATCCTCCACCTGGGCGATGATGCTGCTGGGCTTCACGGGCCTCGGTTACGTGAGGCACCACACCCGCCGGCAGGAGCGCGATCTCTGCCGGACACTCTCATCGCCGCCTAGGCGCGGTTCTCCTTTGGCGTGAGCCGCGCCCGCAACGGCGGCGACGCCGAGCAGCCCGGCATGGAGGGCCTTCCAGGCTTTCCTTTCATCCTTCGTCATGGGCGAAAGCGCTCCTTTACATCGAGCACCGGAGACTGTCCGACCAAGCGTTTTTTCAGTTCCCTCGTGAACTCGGGGGCCGCGCCCGGCCCTCCGCAGACGCATATTTCAAAAGGCCCCGCTCGGAAACCGGGCAAAAATCTGCCAAATCCCTGCCCGAAGCGTTGGGTGTCGAAGGATGATGCAGAAGAAGGCGCGGGGCTCCCCGCGCTCTTCAAACGTCCTTCGAGACGCAGGTTCGGTGTGCAAGCTTGGGAGTTTCCCGGGCCTCGCAAACTGTTCTGAGCGCTGCCGCTCATAGTGGCGTCTGCGACCCGGCCCCGCTCGGCCTGTCGGCTTGATTCGCGAACTTGCGAACGCAGCGGGTAAAAGATCTAACGGAGTACGCTCAAAACGAGGTTTTTGAGCGTCTCGAACGGATAGGGCTTTTGGCAGGCAGGCACTTGAGGGTAACGAGCGCAGAATATCCAATCATCGTAAGCTGAACTGATGACAAATGGTATATTTTGGCTATCAGCAAATCCGCGACGGGATAAGCTTTCACGCCTCGAAGGTTGATGTACACAATCGCGGCATCCATTGCTTGCGATTTGATCATCTCGATTGCCGCGCCCAACGATCCCACAGCTGACACAATAGCGCCCGCCGCTTCCAGATGATTTTGTATGACCACCGCGATTAAGTATTCGTCCTCAACAACGAGCAACCGCCGCCGCCGAAGAGACCCGGCTTGCTTCCAGAGACCTGCATATGAGTCCGGCCTCGCTGCCGCATCTGGCAGAGCGGACGGCACGTAGCAGATCGTTTCCCCTGAACTTTCGGGAATCGTGTTCGGAGGCAAACGAACCCGAATGTCCTCAGCGGCCCTGAGGTCTGTCACTTCGAGGCCGAAAATCCTGGATATGGCGCTGATCGCCCCGATCTCGTCTCTTGCTCGCAAACAAGCCCCGTCTCCGAGGCCAGGACCGAAGACGCGGTAGACCATCTTGGCCGCTTTGTTTCCGGATCGGCTCATTTCGGACGGCTTCCATTTCGAGGTTAACCATAAATAAGTCGGGAAGGGGACAAATTGTTCCCGGCGCGACGGGGCCGGTCGCGGTCGACGACGACGTCACGGTTGCCTACTGTCTCGGATGTTTGAGAAAATCCGCCAATAGCGGTTACATTACGCATCGTCGGATGCGGCGTCCGGGGGATGTCAGTCGGCCATGCTTAAGGGGGTTACGTGATGAATCGAATCTTGACCCGCGGCGATCGGCGCCGCCGGGTTCTTCGCGGCCGCTTCGGCCAGCGGCGAGACGCTGGATGTGACCTGGACCTACGTCAATGACGGCACGACCCACACCGAAGCGACATGGCGGCAGGACTCGGCGCCGACGCCTCACTTTTTTCTGCCCGGCGACGTTACGTCCGTCCCGGTCTCGGATTTTGTTGCCCCGACGCTGCCGCCGCGGAGTTTCGTGGCGTACTATGACCCGGACGGCCCTGAATCAGGCGTGATGTTTTCGACATCATTCAGCGGCGGCGTTCTGCTTCTTGGTTCGACGCAAATCTAAACAGGCGACGAGGCGGCTCCGATGTTCGCGCCCGGCTCGTTCAGCGGGCTGATCAAATTCGACACTCCCGGAGAGTTCCCTTCAACGCTGACCTTCTCGGTCGCCGTTCCCGAGCCCTCGACCTGGGCAATGATGCTGGCGGGGTGCGTGGGCCTAGGCTTCGCTGGCGCCCGTATATCGCGTAAGGCAGTCTCACTTGCTTCCTAGAGCACGATTTTCGCTCGGGTCAAGGAAGGTTCTTTGCGGGTTTCGCGCTCGCACCGGAGCGCACCCCGCAACCGCTGGCGTCAACTCATCTCCCGTATCTCGTTTGTTGGCGGGTTCAATGGGCAAATCAGTGCGCGGGGCGGGTTTCGTGCTCGCAGCCGCCGTATGCGTCGCCTCCCATGCCGCGCAAGCGGCGCAGGGCGAGTGCTACCTCAGCGTCGACTCGCGTATATACCTCAATGGCCGTTGCGACGTGATCCTGCGAGCGGACCGCAGCTTCTCCATCGGCGCGGGCGAACATAGCCGGTCGCCCTTCTTCGCCTATGTCAACATGGAGGACGGCAAAGCGTATGCGTCCTGGAACCGCGTGCCCAACAGCAACCACGCCGACGCTTCGCTCGGGACCGTGGTCCGCCACGGCGGATGCTGGGTCAACAGCCGCGCGAAAGTCTGCGCATGGCGGCGGGGGACGAGGCCGAAGACTTTCTGACCGCGGCGGGCTCGAAGCCGGGGTTAGGGGCAACATGTGCTCGAAAACGGAGGTGATCCGCGCTGCCGCGGGGATTGAATCCGGTGGCGTCTAACTCGCCGGAGACTTCGTTAAATGCGCAGTTTCGACCTGTACCTCCTGAAGCTGGAGGTGAACTGCCTCAAGCGGCCTATCCCGGTGTACCCGGGGTAGTCGAGCCGCCGGCTGCGGCGTGCGGTCGCTGTCGCCCTCGACATGCTGATCACCTGCGACCGCCTCCTCTGCAGCGGCCGCGATTCTGAACACGTTCGCATTCGTTGGGGTATGCGTGAGCGGTTTGTCATCGACGTCCGGCAGACTGCCGTTTGCCGGAAGACCGCAAAACTGACTGAGCCTCGCCGTCGCTGACACTTCGAGCTCCAACGCACGAGCCGAAGCTTTCTCCATGAAAGACGCCAGCGCCGCCTCACTGCTACGAGCGTAGACGCCCATTGCCTTTGACAGCTCCTCCGCCGTGACTGTGAGCTCGTTGTGGAACGCGTCGCGGAGTTTTTTCAGATCGCTTACATAGTTCTGAATCAAATCCTGCATCGGATCGTCCTCTATCGGGTTCGCTGGCCTTCCGACAGCGTTCGGCATCCCCTCACCTTACTTCCTTAAGGCAAGGCTATGAAAACCTTGATAAACCGTCAAGATTTCGATGTTACATTGTTAACTTCAAGATTGAACGTCTTAAAATTCGCAATCGTCGAATGGCCGATCTGGAAACATAGAGATCCAAGCCGCCGCTTCCGGCGCGTCCCCGGTCCATGCCTTCACTGCGTATCCGAAGCCGCCTTCTCCGCCCCCATGCTCGCCTCGAGGTCAACCAGCGGCTGCATGCCGACGACGATGAGCCCGCGCCGGGGCCGGTCGAGATCGACGACGACGAGGATGACGCCGGCCAGCAGGAGGGCGGCGATCATGGTCGGAAATGAGCGCCGCACGCTGCTGAGCCCGCTCTCATAGCCGATGAGCCCGAGCCCGGCGAGCCCGATCGCGTAGAGCATCAGGATGCTCGAAGCCGGGACGCGCGTCCGCAGCGCATCGAGGTTCTTCGCGTGCAGGTCGATCATCTCGTTGAGGGACTGCACGTAGAGGCCGGTCGGCACGGATAGCGGCTCAAGCGCGCTCGCGGCGCTCGCCTGCCGCCAGAGCTCGTCGTGCAATTTCGTCGAGGCTTCGATCGCTTGAGCGAACTTCGCGTCGTCGTCCGAATCCCGGTGGAACGACAGCCGGACCCCGACATAGTCGCGCAGCAGGCGGCGGGCGTCCGCCGCATAGGGCTGCGGGAGCATCTGCGCGCGGAGATCCGTCGTCCCGATGGCGTTCGCTTCATCCAGCAGCAAAGCTCTTCGCTGCTCGTGGAGCGTCATCGCCGTCGAGAAGGAAAAGCCGATGAGGATCGCGAAGAGGCCGAGCGTCGCCGCCTGGGTGGCGGTGATGACGGTAAGCGCGCGGTCGGTTTCCTGACTGCGAAACCGCGCGCCGATCCATTGCCCGGCCTCCGCGCAGGCAAGGAAAGCTGCGATGCTGCCGACGCCGAGGATCCAGATATCGACGTCGTACAACCAGTCGGCGGTCATCGGGGATCCGGGTCAGAGGCGCGCAACGGTCCGACACATAGAACAGGTTGCTTTGTGATGGAATCGGCGCGGGGAGGATCCTTCGCCCCGGCGAGGCGCCTTGACATGACAGTTAGGCGGTTGCAGCCAGTCAACGCCCGGGCGGGCGCCTCGCGCTCCAACCCATGCGCGAGTTGCATAACACGGAGATCTCGAGTGCGCCTTTCTCGCGCTCCGGTTACTGCTCTCTTATTGCCTTGTTAAGCCCCCTGTTATCGTCCTGTTATTTTGACATGGCGGGCGCGGCGGTCCTTTCGGAAACGATTGAAAATAAGGGTCTTTTCGTGACCAGGCCCCGGCGGGCCGCGCCTCAACATTTTTTCCCCTGTTATTTCTTTATCAGGATAAAAGCGGCCCTCGGGCGCATGCCGCGGTCGCATAACAAACGCTCAGCCATATGCGATAGTCTTGGGAATCGGCGCGCGCGTGGAGGCGCCCATCAGGGAGGAAGCCTTGGCCAATCTGTTCGATCTCACTGGCCGCGTCGCCGTCGTCACCGGCTCATCGCGGGGCATCGGTCGGGCGATCGCGGAGCGCCTCGCCGAGCACGGCGCCGAGGTCGTGATCTCGTCGCGCAAGGCCGAGGCCTGCGTTCAGGCGGCAGATGCCATCAACGCCGCCTGCGGACGCAAAGCCGCGATCGCCATCGCAGCCAGCATCTCGTCCAAGGACGAGCTTCGGCGCCTCGTCGAGGAAGCGAACCGCGCCTTCGGGCGCATCGACATCCTCGTCTGCAATGCGGCGTCCAATCCCTATTATGGCCCGATGTCCGGCATTTCAGACGAGCAGTTCCGCAAGATCCTCGACAACAACGTGATCGCCAACAACTGGCTGATCCAGATGGCCGCGCCGGGCATGATCGAGCGCAAGGACGGGTCGATCATCATCGTGTCCTCAGTCGGGGGCCTGAAGGGTTCGACGGTCATCGGCGCCTACAACGTGTCGAAGGCGGCCGACTTCCAGCTTGCGCGCAATCTCGCGGTCGAGTGGGGGCCGCACAACGTCCGGGTCAACTGCATTGCGCCGGGCCTCATCCGGACCGATTTCGCCAAGGCCTTATGGGAGAATCCGCAAACCCTGAAGACGGTCACTGCGACGACGCCGCTCAGACGCATTGGCGAAGCGGACGAGATCGCGGGGGCGGCCGTCTATCTGGCGTCGAAGGCCGGCTCGTTCATGACCGGCCAGACCATCGTCGTCGATGGCGGCGCGACCATCGCCGGCTGATAGGCGCCGATCGCGACATTCGGTGGATTCCCGTCCGCCGGCAACGGACTCGGCGGCATGAATTGCGTTTATCGTCCATAGTCTTGCCTCAACCGCACAGCAAACGTCAGGAATGGACGGGAGCGCGCGCCTCAATTTCGAGCCGGTCGAGCCGGCCTTCTCGCCGGTCGAGACCGTCGAGGGGCGCCTCGACGCGGGGGTTCTCGTCGTGTGCGACCACGCGTCGAACGCGATTCCGCCTGGCTACGATTCGCTGGGCCTCGGGCGCGAGGCGCTCGAGCGGCACATCGCCTACGACATCGGCGCGGCGGAGCTTGCGCGCGCGCTCGCAGCGCGGCTCGAGGCGCCGGCCGTGCTCTCGACCTTTTCGCGCCTCCTCATCGACCCGAACCGCGGCGCGGACGACCCGACGCTGGTCATGCGCTATTCCGACGGCGCGATCGTGCCGGGCAACGCGCGGGCAGACGCAGCGGAGACCGCGAGAAGGCTCGAGCGCTTCTGGGCGCCTTACCGCAATACGGTCGCGGGCGCCGTCGAGGCGATGATGGCGACCGGCGAGCCGCCGGCGCTCGTGTCGATCCACTCCTTCACCGCGGTCTGGCGCGGCGCGCCCCGGCGCTGGAAAGTCGGGGTCCTGTGGGACCGCGACGACCGCATCGCCAAACCGCTCCTCGAGGCGCTTGTCGCCGAGCCGGACCTTCACGTCGACGGCATCGGCGACAACGAGCCCTATGACGGGGCGCTGGCTGGCGACACGATCGACGCCGTCGCGACGGCCCGCGGGCTCGCGAACGCGCTGATCGAGATTCGTCAGGACCTGATCGCCGAGCCACCGGGCGCGCTTGCCTGGGCAGACCGCCTGGCCAGGCTTATCACGCCCATCCTCTCCGACCGCGACGCGCGGGTCCCCGCGGACCTCGGGAGCCGCGCAACAACCCGGGCCGTACGGCGCTAAGCGGCTCCCCTCTCCACTGGCGGGAGAGGGGTTGAGGGTGAGGGGTTCGGCGCGGCAGCGCCTCGCGATCGCGCGCCTTTCGGCGCAGACCCCTGATCGGCCGGCTGTCGCCGGCCACCCCGGATCTTCGCCCGCGGGCAGGCCCCTCTCCCACAAGTGGGAGAAGGGGATCGCTCGCTACGCTCGCCGCGTTTCGTCTACAGGGGCTCGGGCGCGGCTTTGACGAGGAGATCCAACGCGACCGGCTATCTCATGCGTCGAGGCGGCTCGCCGGCCTAGCTCTCGCCTCAGTCCTCTTCATCCGAATGCCAGTGACGATGCTCGTAGGCGCGCGCGCCGCCGGTGCAAAGCTCCCGGTAGCGGCGGCAGTTGCCCATTCCGGCTTGGCCCAAGTCTTCTTTGTGCATGCAGGCTAAGCGCAATTCCCGACAGTCGACGCCACCCTGCGGAACGACACGGAATCCGCCCGGCCCAAATTCAACGGCCTGCGCCTGCACGGGGATGGGCGCCATCAATAGGCCGATCAGGATTAAGGTTCTCGTCATCTTGCCTTCTCCATAACCTTGTTGAGCCGATCGATCGGGATCGGGTCGCGCGCCTCGGGGTCGAACGCATCGAGGGGCTTGACGCGCGGTCGAAATCATCGGCCCGACGGACCCTAACCGCCACCCCCGCCTTAATGTTCCCCAAATCCCCGCGGGACTCGCCTTGGCGCCGCTTCAAAGGGTTGCGCGCGCTGAAAGCGGTGAGGCTCTGCGACAAGCCCGGAACTCGCCAAGTCGAAGCGCGTTGTTGGCGTATGCTTCGCCTTTTCTTACCCGTCCTGGCCGCCGGGTTCGCTGCGTCCGGCGTCGACTCCGGATACGCCGCGTCACAGAACGGACCCTTAACCGCCGAGGCCTCGATCGACGCCGCGGCCCCAGAGGCCCCCAATGACAAGAATCCGTCGCTGATCGTCAAAGCGGAGATTCTCCTTGATCGAGCCCACTTCTCACCCGGCGAGATCGACGGTCTGGATGGCGACAATTTCCGAAGCGCGGTCCGCGCATTCCAGGAGGTCAATAGCCTGCCCGTCACCGGAAAACTCGACCCCGACACCTGGAGCGCGCTCGCCTCGCACGATTCGGCGCCGGTCTTGAGGCGTTACGCGACCTCCGAGGCGGATGCCTCCGGACCGTTCACCAGGGCGATCCCGACAGAGCTCGAGCGGATGGCCAGGCTGCCGGGACTTTCGTACACGAGTCCGGTGTCGGAGCTCGCCGAGATGTTTCATTTGAGCCAGGGCTTGCTGCGCCGGCTCAACCCTCGCGCCGACTTCGAGCGGGCAGGGACGGAGATCGTTGTGCCTGACGTACCTGAGATGAATCTGCGTCCCGGGTCCCACACGGTCGAAGCAGTCCCGCGAAAGGACAAAGACAACGAGGGTCCGATCGCGGCGACGATCGTGGTGGACAAGCCCGCGCACAACGTTCGGGTTTACGACCGCGACGGCCGACTGCTCGCGTTCTATCCGGCGACGATGGGAAGCGAGGAAAGGCCCGCTCCAAGCGGCGTCTTCAAGGTAAGAAGCGTCGCCTGGAATCCGGAGTACCACTACGATCCGAAGTTCGCGTGGAAAGAGGTGAGGACCAGGCAGAAGCTCACTGTGCAACCGGGGCCGAACAACCCGGTCGGCGTCGTCTGGATCGATCTCACTGCCCCGTCTTACGGAATCCACGGCTCGCCTCAGCCGGAAGACATCGGCAAGACCGAATCGCACGGCTGCATCCGTCTGACGAACTGGGACGCGGTTGACCTGGCCGCAATGGCGCGCCCGGGAACCGTGGTGAGGTTGGAGGACCAGGACTCCCCTGTTTCGCCATTGCCCGCGCCGGTCAGTGAAGGACAGCGACCAGAGTCCCGGCGCCAAGTCCCCTGAACTGCAGCAGCGGCGCCCCACGCGGGCTCTTTCTCTGCGTTCTTGGCGGCGTCGCGCGATGAGGCGGCCTTACGGAGAACTCGGACGTCGGCGGCGTCGTCGACTTTGAGAGGAAGGGATCCCCGTTGCGGCCGCCTTCGCTTTTACTGCAATTGGTCGCCGCTGTCGCGCTCATCGCTTCGACGTCGGGTCTCTCTGCGGAGAGCGGCCCCGGATCGGCGAACAATAAGCCAGTCACCAATGCCAAAGACGCAAAGACGCTCGTTTCGGTCAGCGGCATGACCGCGTCCGACTACGCTGAGTGCGTCGCCGAACTCGCCCAGAAGAAGGTCGTCCTTGAGGAATTGGGCAATGTGACGCAGCAGGGCTGCGAACTCTCCGGCGCGATCCGGCTGGCCACCGTCGCAACTGCTTTCGGCGACGTCAACATCTCCGGCAAACCGTCGATGCTGTGCAGTTTCGCCCGGCAGTTCAGCGTCTGGGTGCGCGAGGCCGGCGCGCCGCTGACCCTCGCCTACACGGGGCAGAGGCTGGCGCAGATCGAGGCCGGAGAGGGCTTTGCCTGCCGCGCCAGGTACGACAAACCGGGCGTTGTGCCGAGCGAGCACGCCAAAGGGAACGCCCTGGACATCGCTTCGTTCGTCTTGGCCGACGGTCGCCGCATTCGCGTGAAGCAACAGGATTCCGACATGGCGCGCGATCTCGTCCGCGCACTACGGACAACGGCCTGCGGCTACTTCACCACAATCCTCGGTCCCGGATCGGACCCGGCTCACGAGGACCATTTCCATTTCGACTCGGGCATGCATGGCGCAACGCCGAACTACCGCATCTGCGAATAAGACGGTGTCGTCGGCGGGGCGACCTCGCCTCCCACGTCGGCGAGCTTGTCCAGAACCTCGACGAGCAGGTCCCTCATGGCCAAGAGCTTGGCTTCGGCGACCGCGAGCCTTGTTGCGGGGCGCTCGCCGGAGCCGCCCCTCATCCGACCGCGCTTCGTCCACAGGGCGCGCGCCATGCGGCCTTGACGGGGCTCAGCGTTTGGCGCCACGTCGCCGCCTTTCCCTTGAATGGACGCGAGAAAGAGTCGTCATGGCGGAGCCCGCGAAAAAGGACGAGAAGGCGACCGGGGCCGAGGAGGTCAACGCCGGCCATCTGCGCGCCTTCATCGAGCGCATCGAGCGGCTCGAGGAAGAAAAGAAGGCGCTCGCCGACGACATCAAGGACGTCTACGGCGAGGCCAAGGCCAACGGCTTCGACACGCGGATCATGCGCAAGATCGTCTCGATCCGCAGACAGGACCGCGACAAGCGGATCGAGGAGGAGACGATCCTCGGCCTCTATCTGGCGGCGTTGGGCATGAACTGAGTAGCGGCGCGGGACGCTTCGAGATGGTCGCTCCATAGACCCGCTCGGCGATTCGGGAGACTCCAAAATCGCCATGATTCCGTCCGATTCCGGTCCCACGCTCCCCAACAATTTACCGGCGCATCGGCGATCGGCTTGGGGGGAAGGTTTCTCACGCGAATTATCCGGTTCACGAGGCGGGCGGTCCTAGCCGACGCTTTGCCGGCTGTCGAAGCGCTTTCGAGGTGCGCGAGTCGGCGCCGGGCCCGAAGAACGGGGGTCGCGATAGCTGGCGGAGGAAGACGCGGCGACTGGCGCGGCCAGGGCGGCGCCAGCGCGGACGCGGACGTTGAGGACCGCTCATTCCGCTACGCGACGCGGGACTGTGCTAGCTTTTGCGTCGAAGCCTAACGACGCTCTTCGACAAGGAGCAGGCCAATGGACGCCGAAGGCATCAGACGTTTGGTCGCAGCGGCGGGATTCATCTTCCGGGGCGGCGGCGAGCACCATTGGAAGGGCGAAACGCCGCCCATTCCGCCGGAGGCGGGAGAGATCGTCGCGGTGCGGATCGAGCACGTGTTGCGCAGCACGCCGGTGCTTCGCGGTCTCGCTGGGCGGGAAGCCTTCGTGATAACCAGGCGCGCGGACGCCGTGCGGCAGTCGCGCAGCCTGATCCTGTTCACCGAATGCATCTCGCTCGGCCAGCAACTTCTGCTGCGCGAGATCGACCATGTCGAGGCCTCCGATCAGACCTCTCGCGAGGTCGCAGAGGCGATCGGGGAGGAAGACGAGCGACCATTGCGCGAGCGGATCGCGGGGGCGGAGCTGATCGTGACGGGGGACGTGGCCGAAAGCGAGCCGACCGAGAGCGCCCGATCGCCGAAGGGGGAGCACGATCCGATCTTGCAGCTCGCCCGCGTCGTGGTGAAATCCGTCCTGAAGGGACGCAAGCCCGCCGGCAAGCTTGAAGTGCTGTTCGCGAGCAGCATCGACATAGCCTGGTTCAAGTCGCCGAAGCTCCACCCCGGCGCGAGCGGCATATTCCTTCTGCGTCGCGCGCGCGAAAACGAATTCGCAGACGAGGCGCCGCCCACCGCCTTCCAGGCGACAGACCCGCTTGATTTTCTACCGATGGAGCGGATCGCCGAGGTCGAAGGCATGCTCGGCGAGGGCAGGGGAGGCCGCAGAAATGACCGACAGCGTTAGCCTCATCAATATCATCCCCAACCTGTCTAGCGCTGAGACCAACCAGGACTGCGAGGCCAATCTGGCCGTCAATCCGGCCAATACGCTGGAAATGGTGGCGACCACTTTCACGCCGAGCCCAAGCGCGAGCCCCACGAACTCGCCGGTGTTCTATTCGAACGACGGCGGCCTGACCTGGGCGCTGAAGGACCTCATCGCCGGCACGCCGGTTCTCGATCAGACGATGCGCTTCGCGACGACCAGCGGATTTCTCTACGGCGGCGTGCTCTGGGGCTCCAGCAATTACGCCTTGATGAATTTCGACATTCTGCGGACCAACGACTTCTCCGGCGCGACGACGATGACCGTGCTGGCGAACCGGACCAACGACGACCAGCCGTTCGTCGAAGCGATGACGGTGCCGAGCGGGCCCGGCGCCGGCCAGGACCGCATCTATGTCGGCAGCAACAACCATGCGCCAGGCAACATTCCCTCGATCCTCGACCTCTCGCTCAACGCCGGCGTGGCGGCGGTCACCACCAGCACGATCACGCTCGAGAATCGCAGCGCGTCGCGCGACTGGCCGCAGACCCGCACCGCCATCCATCCGAACGGGACCATCTATGCGGTCTACTACTCCGATATCAGCCCGGCCTGGGATGTCGTCGTCGCACGCGACGACAACTGGGGGAGCAGCGCTCCGCCGTTCCAGGCCCTGATTGACACCGACGGGAAGCCGGGCATTCGCCTCAGCACGACCGTCAACCTGCCCTCGCTCCCCTCGGGACTCTATATCGGGCAGGAGCGCGTCAACGGCGACCTCGCCATCGCAGTCGATCCAAACAACAGCGCCATCGTCTACGTGTGCTGGGGCGACTTCCAGGGCGGCACGTACACGCTTTATGTCGTCAAATCGACCAATTCCGGAGCGAACTGGTCGGCGCCGATACGCACGATCAACAATGGGACCAACCCGGCCCTCGCGGTCAACAGCAAGAGCCGCCTCGGTTTCCTCTACCAGCTCGTCACCGGACCCAGCTCCAACCAGAAATGGCAGACGACGCTGGAGCTAACCACCGACGACTTCGCTTCGATAACCAGCTACATCCTCGCCAACACGCCCGCCGGATCGCCGGGAAAAGCCTTCGATCCGTATTTGGGCGACTATCTGTCGATGTCGGCAGTCGGCCAGTCCTTTTATGGCGTCTTCACCGCCAACAACACTCCCGACAAGGCCAACTTCCCGAGCGGCGTCACCTACCAGCGCAACGCCAACTTCGCGACCAAGACGCTGCTGGACCTCAGCAACAATCCCGTGTCCGTCTCCATCGACCCGTTTGTCTTCAAGGTGGCGCCCGGAGTGGGCCGGGTCGTCACCGCCATTGCGGACGCCGGCAATTTCGGCCGCGTCTGTCTCGGCTCTTTCGCCGATGAGGAGCTGACGATCGACAACGGCGGCAGCGGCGAGCTGTTAATAACCGGGATCGTTGCGGCCCCGCCCGACTTCCAGTCCCCGAGCGTGCTCTCATACCCGATCAAGCTCGGCGTCGGCGACGCAATCGATATTCCGATTCGCTTCGCCCCGACGAGCCTCGGGCCGCACGCCGGCGCCATCACGATAACGAGCAATGACCCCGCCTCGCCGCACATCGTGCGGGTTTCTGGGGATGCGCCAGCCCCGCGCCTCAGCCTCGCCATCGCCAGTAGCGGCAACTTCGGCGCGGTCTGCGTCGGCAGCTTCGTCGACGAACCGCTCCTGCTCAACAATAGCGGCCGCTGCCCGGTGACCGTGTCCGCCGTCACGTCGTCGTCCTCGGCGTTCATGGCGCCGGAAGTCCTGTCACTCCCGTTATTGATAGGCCCCGGCGACTCGCTCGCCTTGCCTATCCGCTTCGCCCCGGCGGGCTTCGGACCAGCAGCCGGCGTGATCACGGTGACGAGCAGCGACCCCGCCTCGCCGCACAATGTGCGAGTGTCTGGGGACGCGCCTCCGGGCAAGCTTGCCGTCGCCGGCTCGACGACCTTTGGCGGCGTCAACGCCTGCTGTTGCGCGGACCGCATCCTCTCTGTCTGCAATGTGGGCGACTGCGCCCTCAACGTGACCAGCGTGCATTTCAAGCGCAAGAGCCGCCACTGGAAGCTGCTGCATAATCCGTTCCCGGCAAAATTGCGCCCCGGCTCGTGCCTGCCGGTCGTCATCCAGTATCATGCCACCGAAAAGGTGGCCCGCGCCTGCGAACTGGTGATCGAAAGCGACGACCCCGCGACGCCCGTCAAGATCGTCGAGGCGCTCGCCTACACGATTTGGGAGTGCGGCTGCAAAGAGGGTTGCGGCAAGGAAGATTGCGACGATTGCCGCAAGAATTGTTGCGACAAGCATTCCTCCTGCCGTCAGGGCTACCCGTGCTGCGACGACGATGACGAGGATCGAAAAGGGGAGTGACGCGGTCCGCGAAGAGCGGGCGCTTCGCCAAAATGTGACGGAGGTTTCAGCTTGAGAAAAAATCTTTCGCGGCGGTTTTGGTCCGAAATCGTCCTGGCCTCGTTCACCGGCTTGTTGGGACTCATCACGCCAGTCTTCCCGGACTGGATCGAGGCGGTCTCCGGCTGGGATCCCGATCAACATGACGGTTCGGTCGAGCGGATGATCGTCGTCGGATTGTGCTTTCTTTCGATAGCGATCTTCTCGCTTGCCGCTGTCGAATGGCGGCGGGCGGCGCTGGCGGAGAGCTAGCGCAATCGGCGTTGGGCCGACCCCGTCCCCTAAGAGTGCGTGCGTGGCCGAGAATTGACCGCCCGAACGAAGCGACGCCCCCAATCGTCCCGTCCGAGATCGAAACCGCGCCGTCCGGATAGGCGAAGGCGGGCGAACTTTTGCCTCGGCCATCGGAGCGGGCCGAGAGGGCTTACATGCCGCCTCAAAGGCAAGTCGCTCGAATTGCCAGTCGAGACGAACAACTGCTTTGGGAAAATCGAAAACTGTGTTAGGATGACCTCATCGATCGTGCCAAGATCGACTGCACGCGCACAAACGGCCGGACCACATCATACAGTTGTACGCAGTATATATGCAGAAGGAGCGGCGAGCGTGCGAGCGTGGGCTAACCTTTTGAAGTACCTTACTCCGTCGCGCGCCGGGCTTGGAATTCCTTCCGTGTCTTGGGAGCGTCGGCGCGCCAGCGGGTGCGATGGTGCGACGAAAAAGCCGCTGCAAGCTTTTGAAATCGCTCGAAACGGCGATGGAAAGAGACAGCCCGGCTCAAGCCTCCGCGACTTCCGGGCCTGCGGCAGGTGGCCAAGCGGCCTGTGGCTTGCTATCAGGCAAAATTCATCGAGGCTCGAATCGTCGTGCGCAAGGGCGCCGTCATACGCAAAACCACGGAGACGAGTATCGAGGTCGCTATCGACCTCGATGGATCGGGCGCGTCCGACATTTCGACCGGCGTCGGCTTCTTCGACCATATGCTCGACCAGCTGGCGCGCCATTCGCTTTTCGATTTGACCATCCGCGCCGAGGGCGATCGCCACATCGACGATCACCACACGGTTGAAGACGTCGGCATCGCGCTCGGCCAGGCGTTGGCCAAGGCGCTCGCCGACAAGCGGGGGCTGACCCGCTACGCCGACTGCCTCCTGCCCATGGACGAGACCCTGACGCGAGTAGCGCTCGACGTGTCGGGGCGGCCGTTCCTTGTTTTCCGCACCGAATTCCCGACCGAGCGGATCGGCTCGTTCGATACGCAGCTCGTGCGCGAGTTCTTCCAGGCCTTCGCCGGCAACGCGGGTCTTACGCTGCACATCGAGACGCTGTACGGCACAAACAGCCACCACATCGCCGAAGCGAGCTTCAAGGGCGTGGCGCGGGCGCTGAAGGCGGCCCTCGCCATCGATCCGCGTCAGGCCGGTGAGGTGCCCTCGACGAAGGGCGCCCTCTAGGCGGCTTACGATGACCGTCGCCATCATCGACTACGGCTCGGGCAACCTTCATTCAGCCCAGAAGGCATTCGAGCGCGCCGCGCGCGAGGCTGGCATGAGCTGCGAGGTCAAGGTCACGTCACGACCCGAAGACCTATGCGCCGCCGACCACGTGGTGCTGCCGGGCGTCGGCGCCTTCGCCGACTGCCGGCGCGGGCTCGATCGCGTCCCTGGCATGGTCGCTGCGCTGGAAGAGGCGGTGCTGAGAGAGGGCAAACCGTTCCTCGGAATCTGTGTCGGCGCGCAACTGCTCGCGAGCCGCGGGCTCGAGCATGAAGTCGTCCAGGGCTTGAACTGGATCGAGGGCGACGTCGCGCCGATCAACCCAAACGATCCAGCGCTCAAGATTCCCCACATGGGTTGGAACACGCTCGACGTGAACCGCCCTCATGCCCTCTTCGCCGGCCTCCGGACCGGGCCCGACGGCCTGCATGCTTATTTCGTCCACTCCTACCAGCTCTATGCGGCGAGCCGCGAGACCGTCGTCGCAACCGCCGACTACGGCGGTCCGCTGACGGCGGTCGTTGCGCGCGACAATATCGTCGGTACGCAGTTCCACCCCGAGAAGAGCCAGACGCTCGGCCTCGTGCTGATCGCCAATTTCCTTAAGTGGCGGCCGTGATTCTCTTTCCGGCCATCGACTTGAAGAACGGCGAATGCGTCCGGCTTCTGCGCGGCGACATGGCGCAGGCGACCGTCTTCAGCACAGACCCCGCCGCGCAGGCGAGGGCGTTCGCCGAGCAGGGATTCGAATATCTCCATGTCGTCGATCTCGACGGCGCGTTCGCGGGCGAGCCCGTCAACGCCGACGCGGTTAGGCGTATCCTTTCCGCGGTCACGGTGAAGATGCAGCTCGGCGGCGGCGTGCGCGACATGAAGACGGTGCGCGGCTGGCTGGAGAGCGGCGTCACGCGCGTCATCATCGGCACTGCCGCGGTGCACGACCCCGACTTCGTGCGGGAGGCAGCGCGGCTCTATCCTGGCCGAATCGCGGTCGGCATCGATGCGCATGAGGGACGCGTCGCGGTCGAGGGCTGGGCCAAGACCTCCAACATTTCGGCGCCCGATCTCGGCCGCCGTTTCGAGGATGCGGGCGTTGCGGCCATCATTTACACCGACATTTCGCGCGACGGCGCGCTTACCGGGCTCAATATCGCCAGCACGATCGCGCTGGCCGAGGCGCTCGCGATCCCGGTCATCGCCTCGGGCGGCCTTGCTTCGATCGAGGACGTCCGGCGGCTGACCGAGCCCGATTGCGCCCGTCTCGCTGGCGCAATCACCGGCCGCGCGCTCTACGACGGGCGGCTCGATCCTCGCGAGGCGCTGGCCCTGATCCGCTCGCGAGCCGTCGCATGAGAATCGACGAAGTTATCAAGAGTGCGATCGACCGAGCTGGAGTGATTCGCGTCAGGAACGCGATGAATCCGCGTCTCTGGCTGTCTCCCACATCCGCATCGATCTGCTGGATAGCCGCCTACGCATTTCGCGACCATCTGACGCCAAAGTATCTGTTCGCCGGTCTAGGCGCACTGCCGATCCTTGCGGCGCTCGTAGCCTACTTCCTATATTTTTTCCTGGATCGGGACCGGCTTCAATCCGAAGAATTTATCCTCAAAGAACGCGCGCTGCAGTTAAAGTATCAACAGGGGGTCAATGCTGAAACTGTAGACCCGGCGCAGGAACCCTCCAAACGGAAAAATTGCCGAGTGGTTTCGACCATGGAGACGCGCGATGAACAGACTTCTGCTTGTATTCGGCGACGGCAATGGCGACGCGCTCGATCTTCAAGCTTTCGTCGAGGCTCTCGATCCGGGAGCACAGATCTACACGCTCAATGATCACGTGTGCTTTCTTAGGACCGCCCTCGACGCATTTGATGTGTCCGACAAATTTCTCCCGTTTGCAGGATCGCGACTGCATTTCGTGACGGATATCACTTCCTCGCCCGCTGCGGGGAGAATGTTCGGCTCTTTCTGGGATTTCTTCAAGCCGGCCGCTCTCCCCGCCGCCGCCGAATGACCCTCAAGGCGCGCGTCATTCCCTGCCTCGACGTCAAGGACGGGCGCGTGGTCAAGGGCGTCAACTTCGTCAATTTGCGCGACGCGGGCGATCCGGTCGAAAGCGCGATTGCCTACGATCGCGCCGGCGCGGACGAGCTCTGCTTTCTTGACATCACCGCGAGCCACGAAGACCGCGGAATCCTGCTCGACGTGGTGAGGCGCACGGCGGAAGTCTGTTTCATGCCACTGACGGTCGGCGGGGGCGTCCGCACCACCGACGACATCCGCAACCTCCTGCTCGCCGGCGCCGACAAGGCCTCGATCAATTCGGCCGCCGTCGCCGACCGCGGGTTCGTGCGCCAGGCGGCGGAGAAGTTCGGCAGCCAGTGCGTCGTGGTCGCGATCGACGCCAAACGGGTCTCGGCGCCAGGCGAGCCGCCGCGATGGGAAGTCTTCACCCACGGCGGGCGGCGCCCGACCGGCATCGAGGCGATCGGCTACGCCCGCGAGGCTGCCGAACTCGGCGCGGGCGAAATCCTTCTGACCTCGATGGATCGGGACGGATCGAAGCAGGGGTTCGATCTCGAACTCACGCGTGCTGTCGCGGATGCGGTGTCGATTCCCGTCATCGCGTCGGGCGGCGTCGGCAATCTTGATCACCTCGTCGCCGGGGTCAAGCTAGGTCACGCGAGCGCCGTGCTGGCCGCTTCGATCTTCCACTTCGGCGAATATACAATCCGGCAGGCGAAGGCGCGAATGGCCGAGGCCGGCATCCCCGTGCGGATGGATTGACCCCGGCCGGTCTATGCTATCCGCTTCCGCCGCCGATCTTGCGCCGGCCTCCTGGGGAGAGCCCTGATGTCTGTTGCGTCCGACAAAACGCATTTCGGCGAACGCGCGGTTCGCATCGACGAAAAGCAGGGCCTCGTCGACGAGGTGTTCCACAAGGTGGCCGATCGCTACGACGTGATGAACGATCTGATGTCGTTCGGGCTGCACCGCGTCTGGAAGGATATCCTCGTAGCCAAGGCGCATCCCTCTTCTTCGCGACCCTTCGCCCATCTCGACGTGGCTGGCGGCACGGGCGACGTCGCCTTCAGGGTCGCGCGGGCGGGCGGCCCGCTGACCAAGGTGACGGTCGCCGACATTAACCCGGATATGCTGCGCGTCGGCGCCGAACGCGCGCGGAGACGCCGCCTGGACGACCGGGTGACCTTTATTGAAGCCAATGCCGAGGCGTTGCCTCAGCCGGATCGGCGGTTCGACGCCTACACGATCGCTTTCGGCATCCGCAATGTGCCGCGCATCGAAAAGGCGCTTGCAGAAGCCTATCGGGTGCTGAAGCATGGCGGGCGTTTCCTTTGCCTCGAATTCTCCCGCGTCGATCTGCCCGTACTCGACCGCCTTTACGACGCCTATTCCATTGCGGCCATCCCGGCGATGGGGAAGGTCGTCGTCGGCGACGGCGCGCCCTATCGCTATCTCGTCGAGTCGATCCGCACGTTTCCTTCGCCCGACCTCTTCGCCGAGATGATCGCCGCCGCCGGCTTCGCCCGCGTCGACTATACGCGCCTCAGCGGCGGAGTCGTCGCTATCCACTCGGGCTGGAAGCTCTGATTGATGTCGATTCTCGCGGCGTTCGGCCACAGCCTGAGGCTCGCGCGCGCCGGTTTCGTCTTCGCCCGTGAGGGCGCCTTCGTCGGCGTCGATCCAATGCTCCTGCCGCCGGTCGCCCGCCTGCCGCTCGCGCTCGCCAATCTGATCGCCAAGCGCAATGTCGAAGGGCTCTCCGGCCTCTCCCGCGCCATCGACCGGCTCGGCCCCTCCTACGTGAAGCTGGGGCAGTTCCTGTCGACGCGGCCGGATATCGTCGGAACGAAAGTTGCGATCGAACTCGAGAGCCTGCAGGATCGGGTGGCGCCGATGAGTCGGGAAATGGCCGTTGGCATCATCGAGGCGTCGTTCGGCGCGAAAATCGGAACCCTTTTCGCAAGCTTCGAGGAGCCGGTCGCGGCGGCTTCGATCGCTCAGGTGCACCGCGCCTCGGTCAGGACGGACGAAGGCGAAAAAGCCGTCGCGGTTAAGGTTCTTCGCGCAGGCGTCGAGCGGCGTTTCGCGCGCGATCTGGCGGACATGTTCTTCGCTGCGCGGCTGGCCGAGCGCACTGGGCCCGAGGTTCGGCGGCTGCGCCCGGTCCAGGTCGTCGACACTCTGGCCCGCTCCGTCCGCATGGAGATGGATTTTCGGCTCGAGGCCGCCGCCGCCTCGGAATTCGCGGAGAATTCGCGTGAGGACCCCGAAATCCGCGCGCCGGCGGTCGATTGGGATCGCACGACGCGCGAAGTGATGACGATGGAGTGGATCGACGGCGTACCCCTCGCAGATCCCGAGCGCCTCGCCGCGCTCGGCTTCGACCCGAAGGAGCTGGCGAGGGCCCTGATCCAGAGCTTCTTGCGGCACGCGCTCCGCGATGGGTTTTTCCATGCCGATATGCATCAGGGAAATTTCTTCGTCGACGAGAATGGCCGCATCGTCGCGGTCGATTTCGGAATCATGGGGCGGCTCGGGCGCAAGGAACGCCGGTTCCTCGCCGAAATTCTGTTTGGCTTCATCCGCCGAGACTACCAGCGCGTCGCCGAGGTCCATTTCGAGGCAGGCTATGTCCCGCACGTGCACCGGGTCGAGGATTTCGCCCAGGCGATCAGGGCGATCGGAGAACCGATCCATTCGCGCACCGCCGATCAGATCTCGATGGCGAAGCTTCTGACGCTGCTCTTCGACATCACCGCTCTGTTCGACATGACAACGCGGGTCGAACTGGTGATGCTGCAGAAGACGATGGTGGTCGTAGAGGGCGTTGCTCGAAAACTCGACCCGCAACTGAACATGTGGTCGACGTCGGAGCCGGTGGTCGGCGCGTGGATCGCGGAAAACCTCGGACCGCGCGAGCGCATCGAAGACATTGCGCGAAACTTTTCCTCGGTCGCCGGATTCCTCGCCGAGGCGCCGCGCCGTCTGGAAGAGTTCGCCAATCTGCTTGACGCCAGCGCCCGGATCCAGTCGGAATTCTCTCCAGCCAATCGAAGGCGCGCTGAGCGCGTCGCGATGTGGGCTGCTGTTCTCCTCCTCTTCTTGATTGCCCTTTATCTATGGCGTCTGTAAAATTATTTGCGGTTACTGCGCCTCGAACGCAGGTGGGGCCCGCGAAATGAACGCGAAACCCATTCTCTTTTTCAGCTCGGGCTTCGATTCATGACCGCCATACCGCTCACCAGCGCTCGAATTCTGCTCCTCGTCGGGGGAGGCATTGCGGCGTACAAATCGCTGGAGCTGATCCGGCGACTCCGCGATCGCGGGACGACCGTGCGCGTGGTCCTGACGGCGGCGGCGAAACATTTCATCACGCCCCTGTCCGCCGCGACGCTTAGCGGGGAGCCCGTGCGCGATGAGCTCTTCAGCCTCACGGACGAGTCGCTAATTGGCCATATCGAACTATCGCGCGCCGCCGATCTCGTCGTGGTCGCGCCGGCGACCGCCAATCTTCTCGCCCGCATTGCCGGCGGGCTCGCCGACGATCTAGCGACCACTTTGCTGCTGGCGACCGACAAGCGTGTCCTCGTCGCTCCCGCCATGAACGTCAGGATGTGGGAGCATCCGGCGACGCAGCGCAACATCGAGCGCCTCAAGGCCGATGGCGTCCTGTTCGTTGGCCCCGAGCCCGGCCCGATGGCGTGCGGCGAATTCGGTCCCGGCCGGCTGGCGGAGCCTCCCGCGATCATCGATGCGATCGAACAGGCGCTTGCCTCCGGCGCGACGCTCGATGATTGGCGCGCAGGCGGCATGGGGCCGCTGAGCGGCCGGCATATTATCGTGACGTCGGGCCCGACCCATGAGCCGATCGACCCAGTCCGGTTCCTGGGCAACCGGTCCTCCGGCCGGCAGGGTCATGCAATTGCGCAAGCCGCAGTTGGCGCTAGTGCAAGGGTTACGCTGGTTTCCGGGCCGGTTTCGCTGCCCGATCCGACCGGCGCGACTGTGATTCATGTCGAAACTGCGTTGGAAATGCGGGCGGCGGTCGAAGCCGCGCTGCCTGCCGACGCCTTTATCGGAGCTGCCGCCGTCGCAGACTGGCGGGTCGAAACTCAAGCCGGCGCCAAGATCAAGAAAGGCGGGCGGGGTCCGCCCACACTCCGGCTTGTAGAAAACCCAGATATACTTACTGAAATCTCGAATGACAAAGCTTCACGGCCCACCATCGTGATTGGTTTTGCTGCCGAGACCGAGGACGTGGCCGCGAATGCGAGAGCCAAATTACACCGTAAAGGCTGCGATTTAATCGTCGCCAACAGCGTGGCCAAGGGCACGTCCACTTTTGGCGGCGAGACGAATCAAGTCCAGCTCATTGACGCCAACGGGGCGGAGTCGTGGCCGTCAATGAGCAAGGCGGACGTTGCCGACAGAATCGTGCGCCGCCTCGTACTCGAACTGGCGAAGCGTCAATGATCACTCTTGTTTACAGCCAGATGCCCCATGCCGAGGGCTTGCAATTGCCGTCCTATGGGAGTGAAGATGCGTCCGGGATGGACCTCGTGGCCGCATTGCCGGTCGACGCTGAGGTCGTCCTCGGTCCCGGCGAGCGGGCATTGATCCCGACCGGGCTGGCGGTTGAGTTGCCTAAGGGTTTTGAGGCGCAGATCCGTCCCCGGTCGGGACTTGCCCTGCACGATGGAGTGACTGTTCTCAATAGTCCAGGAACGGTCGACGCGGATTATCGTGGAGAGATCGGCGTCATACTGATCAATTTTGGAAAGAAGCCATTTGCGGTTCGGCGCGGCGCGCGAATAGCGCAACTCGTCGTTTGTTCCGTGGAACGCGTGGCTCTGATTGCGAGCGCGCGGCTCACATCGAGCGCTCGAGGCTCAAGCGGATTTGGCTCGACCGGGCGCTCATCCGAGGAGGTATGAAATGAACCTGTTGTCGCGACGGAGCGTTCTCGCCATCGCCGCCGTTGTCGATGTGGCGCTACATTCCCGCTCTTCGCCAGTTGCGGCGAAGGCCTTGGCGGCGCGCCACAAACTGCCCCCGCGCCACCTCGAGACTTTGCTGCAGGGACTCGTTCACGCCAAGATTCTCAAGGGCGTGCGCGGACCGCGCGGCGGCTATGAACTCGCGCGCGAACGCCGGCGAATTACTGTCGGCGAAATCGTGCGCACCGCAATGTCGTTGAGCACGGCGGATCCGGACGATCTCGGCGCCAATTCGCTCCTGCTCGAGCGCGTAATCGATCCCGCGGTCCGCAAGGCCGGCGAGACCTTCCTCGCCAATCTCGACTCGATCACGGTCGAAGCCATGTGCGACCAGGCGGAGCAGGCTCATGTTCTCGACGACGAAAAGGCCACCGGAGATTTTGCTATCTGACGCTGATATTCGCGGCGTTATCTAGATGTAATCCGGGAAAAGTAGTAACGTCTGGCCGTGCTGACGAAGCCGGCCCGACGGCCATTTCTGGAGAAGCCTGCGATGACGACGACGGAGGGCGCAAAGCGCGCGCCAGGCCGCGGCAAAGTTTACGCCTCGATCACGGACACAATCGGCGACACGCCGCTCGTCGCCATGGATCGGATCGCCGGGGAAAAAGGCGTCGTCGCGCGCCTTCTGGGAAAGCTCGAGTTCTTCAATCCGATCGGAAGCGTCAAGGACCGCATTGGCGTTTCGATGATCGACGCTCTCGAGGCCCAAGACAAGATTTCTCAGGGCCGGGGGATTCTGGTCGAGCCGACGTCAGGCAATACAGGCATCGCGCTCGCATTCGTGGCGGCGGCTCGCGGCTATAAGCTCATACTCGTGATGCCGGAATCGATGTCCGTCGAGCGGCGCAAGATGCTCGCCTTGTTGGGCGCAGAGCTGGTTCTCACGCCGGCCGCGCAAGGCATGAAGGGCGCGATCGCCAAGGCGAACGAGATCATCGCGTCGACGCCGGGGGCAGTCATGCCCCAGCAGTTCGAAAACCCCGCCAATCCTGAGATCCATCGTCGCACGACCGCCGAGGAAATCTGGAACGACACCCACGGCGAGGTCGATATTGTCGTCTCGGGAGTCGGGACCGGAGGAACGATCACCGGCGTTGGCGAAGTTCTGAAGGGTCGGAGGCCGAGCGTGCGCATGGTTGCAGTCGAACCGGAGGACTCGCCGGTCCTCTCTGGCGGCGCCCCGGGGCCGCACAAGATCCAGGGAATCGGCGCGGGCTTCGTGCCGGCGATTTTGGACCGCAGCGTGATCGACGAGATCATCGCGGTGGGCAATCAGACGTCGTTCGACACGGCGCGGCTCGTGGCGCGGCTCGAGGGCATTCCAGTTGGCATCTCTTCCGGCGCCGCCGTCGCCGCCGCGATAGACGTCGGCCGTCGGCCGGAGAACGCGGGCAAGACGATCGTCGTCATCATTCCCTCGTTCGCCGAGCGCTATCTCTCGACCGCGCTGTTCGAGGGGCTTTGAAACCAAGGCCGGGGCGGCAAGGCTGAAGCAGAACGGCCTTGCCTGCTTTGGCTGCTCAATCCGCCGCAGGGGCGAAAACGCGAAGCCGCCTGCCGTTAGGATCGAGCGCGACGAACGTGTAGCCGAACTCCATTGTCGTCGGGGCCTGCGCGATCGCGACACCGCGCGCGCGCCACTCAGCGTACAGCACGTCGACCTCGGCGTCATTCGCTGCCGTGAAGGCGATCTCGCCGCTCGCGTCGGCGGCTGGCGGTTTGACGCCGTCTCGCTTCCACAGACCCAGCATCACACCAGGCGCGGCGGGAAGCATGGCGAACGTCGGGGAGGATTCGATCGCGCCGCGTCCCAGGATCGCGCCGTAGAACGCTTCGCTGGCGGCGACGTCGTCGACATAGGCAAGAATGAAACTGACATTGGACATGGGATGGCCTCCGGGTTGACCCGGGACACCTTTAGACGCGGCGACTGTCAGTTTCCGTCAGCAGCGGTTCCGCCGGCCGCCGGCGCCAGGAAGTAAGCCTCGACCGCTCCCGTCATCTTGATCAGCAGCGGGGCGCCCCTGCGATCGCGGGTCTTGCCGGCGGGCGCCCGGATCCAGTTTTCGCTGATGCAATATTCTTCGATGACGCGCCGCTCGACGCCCCGGAACCGAAAGCCGACGCCGCGCGCAAGCGCCGCCTCGTCATAGAACGGGCTCGCCGGATCGACGCACAATCGATCGGGAGGAAAATCAGTCAACGGACGGGGTTTTTCGACGAGGGCCCGCAGCCGGCAGCGCCCGTTTCGGGAGCGTATGGCCGTCTGTTCAGCCGGCGAGCGCTTTGACCCGCTTGGTCAGGCGCGAGATCTTGCGCGAGGCGGCGTTCCTGTGAACGATGCCTTTCTGCGCGGCGCGCGCGAGTCGCGGCTCGGCTTCGCTCAGAGCCTCCGCCGCGGCCTTGGGGTCCTTGGAGGCGATCGCATCCTCGACCTTGCGAACATAGGTGCGCATTTCGCTTCGGCGCGATTTGTTGACCGTGGTGCGTCGGATGGTCTGGCGAGCGGCTTTCTGGGCCGACTTCGTATTGGCCATGAACGGGATTCCTTTGAGCGCAGCGTCAAGCGCCGCAATCGTCTGAAAAACATATAAGGCCGGGTTTCGGCCCAGCCTGGATGCCGAGCTTATAAGTCCTTCCGCCGGAACCCGTCAACCGCCGGTCGCCAATTTCCACGCAGAGGCGAAAAGCCCGCCCGGCGCCGACATGAGCTTGAGCGCCATCGAGCAACTGACGACGACGATCAGCGGCCGCACAAGGCGCGCACCGTGCCGCAGCGCCGCATGAGCGCCGAGTCGCGCGCCGAGGAAAGCGCCGACCCCCATAGCCAATCCGGCCGGGACCAGAATCTGTCCCGAAAGGGCGTAAATGAGCAGCGACCCGAGGTTGCTGCCAAAGTTGGCGAAGCGCGAGCCCGCCATCGCGCGCGTGAGCCCAAAGCCGGCCAAGAGGACGAAACCGATCATGTAGAAGGATCCCGCGCCGGGCCCGAACACGCCGTCATAGAAGCCGACGGCGGGGGCGAGAGTCGATGCGAAGAGGCCCGGCCGCAGACGCGCATGCCGTTGCGCCTCCGAGAGGTTTGGCGCGACAGCGAAGTAGAGCGCAACTGCGATGAGGACGATCGGCAACGCCTGAGCGAGAAGAGCGCGTGGCGCCGAGGGCAGCGCGAGCGCGCCAAGCGCCGCGCCGGCGCCGGCGGCGAGAGCGGAGGGCGCCATCGCCACCTCGATTTTGCCCTTGCGCCAGAAGGCCAGTGTCGCGGATCCCGAACCGAGGGTGCCTGCGAGTTTGTTCGTCGCAACCGCCGCGACCGGATCGAGACCGGCGAGCGCAAGCGAGGGCAAAGTCAGCAATCCGCCTCCGCCAGCGATGGCGTCGACGAAGCCCGCGCCGAATCCCGCCAGCCCGAGCAGCGCAAGCACAACAACGGACAACTCTATCCTTTCAGCGGGACTGTCGGGCCCCGAAAGGAGAATCTCGGAGGCCGTCTCTCCGCGAAGGCCGCGCGTCCCTCCGCGAAATCCGGCCCCAGCGCGGCGGATTCCGTGAGCGCCCGATAGGCGGGCGTCTCGAAGGTCATGCCGGCGGAGATGCCGTCGACTGCGCGCTTGGCGCCCCGGATCGACGTCTGGCTGAGTTCCGCGAGCCCGCGCGCGTATCCCAGGACCGTCTCCTCAAGGGCGGTCTCGACCCTTCGGTCGATCAGCCCGACGGCCAGCGCCTCTTCGGTCTCGATCCGCCGCCCGGTGAACAGAAGGTCCTTCGCCCGCGACGGCCCGACCAATTCGACGAGGCGGCGCGTCTCGGCATGACCGTAAACAAGGCCGAGTTTCGCCGGCGTCACGGCGAGATAGGCGTCGGCTGCGCAAAAGCGCAGATCGCACGCCATCGCCAGCCCGAGGCCGCCGCCGACCGCGTTTCCGCGCAAGACCGCGATCGTCGGACGGTCGAGGTCGATGAGCGCCTTAAGGCCATCCTGAACGGCGTCGCCGTAGTCGCGCGCGGCGGCTGCGTCGCGATAGGCCGCATCGAATTCGGCGATGTCGGCGCCGGCGCTGAAATGCCCGCCGGCGCCCTCGATCAAGGCGACGAGAACATCCTCGCGGGCCTCGATCGCCGCGCGGATCGCCGGCAGCGCGCGCCACATCGCTCGCGAGATCACATTGCGGCGTTCCGGCCGGTTGAGGACGATGCGCGCGAAAGGCGGTTCGATCTGGAGGGCGATGTCCGTCATGGCTCTCTTTTCGGCCGGCGAAGTCTGCGGCGTCTCTTTGAAGCATTTGCCGGACTGGAGCAAACAAGGATCCTGTCGTAGCTTCGGTTTCGAGGAGGGCGAGGGATCACAGGATGACGGACAGCGAGACTTATCCACGCGACATGGTCGGTTACGGCCGTACGCCACCGTTCGCCGACTGGCCGATGAAGGCGCGCGTCGCGGTGCAGTTCGTCATCAATTACGAGGAGGGCGGCGAGAACAACATTCTGCATGGCGACGCGGCTTCCGAAGCATTCTTATCGGAAATCGTCGGCGCCGCGCCTTGGCCGGGCATGCGGCACATGAACATGGAGTCGATTTACGAATACGGCTCCCGGGCCGGGTTCTGGCGCCTGCATCGCATCTTCACCGAGCGCTCCGTGCCCGTAACCGTCTACGCGGTCGCCACCGCGATGGCGCGCAATAAGGAGGCGGTCGACGCCATGAACGAGGCCGGCTGGGAGATTGCGACCCACGGGCTGAAGTGGATCGACTATCGCGATACGCCGCCCGAGGTCGAGGCGCGCCATATCGCCGAGGCGGTGCGCATCCATGCCGAAGTCGCGGGCGCGCGGCCACTGGGCTTCTATCAGGGCCGCTCGTCGCTCAACACCATCAGGCTCAGCATGGAGGAGGGCGGATTCCTCTATTGCGCCGATTCCTATGCCGACGACCTGCCATACTGGCTCGAAGGCCCCCGCGGCCCGCAGTTGATCGCGCCCTATACGCTCGATTCCAACGACATGCGGTTTGCAACGCCGCAGGGCTTCAACTCCGGCGACCAGTTCTACACCTATCTCAAGGATTCGTTCGACACGCTCTACGCCGAAGGCGACGTCGCGCCGAAAATGCTTTCGGTCGGGCTGCACTGCCGCCTTGTCGGCCGTCCCGGCCGGACCGCCGCGCTGGCGCGCTTCATCGACTACGTCCTGAGCCATGACCGCGTCTGGACGCCGACCCGGCTCGACGTCGCACGACACTGGATTCGCCGTCACCGGCCGCAAGGGGGCTGGAAGCCTTCACGCCTTACCCGCACGCTCTTCATCGAGCGCTTCGGCGGCGTCTACGAGCATTCGCCGTGGATCGCGGCGGCGGCTTACGACGCTGGCCTCACGAGCGACGCCGATACGGCGGCGGGACTTGCTGCGGCGATGGCTGCCGCGGCGGCGAAAGGCGACGAGGAGCAGAAGCGCGCGCTCATTCTTGCCCACCCGGACCTCGCCGGAAGGCTTGCCCAGGCGAAAACGCTGACCGCAGAATCGACCGGAGAGCAGGCGAGCGCGGGGCTCGACCGGCTCATCCCCGACGAGCTTGCAAAATTCACAACGCTCAACGAGTCCTATCGCGATCGTTTTGGCTTTCCATTCATCATGGCGGTCAAGGGCAAGAGCAAAGCCGACATATTGGCGAGCTTCGAGCGGCGCTTGGACAATAGCCCCGGCGCCGAAGCCGCAACGGCGCTGGCCGAGATCGACCGCATCGCTGCGCTGCGGCTCAAGGACATCCTGCCGTGAGCGCGAGTGCGCGAATCATTCGCGGCCGGATTGTTTCGTTCACCGACGACCCTGCGGCGGCCGGATTGAGTGCGCGCCACTATCTCGACGACGGCGCCGTCCTCGTCCGCGACGGGCTGATCGAGGCAGTCGGCGAAGCGCGCGACGTTCTCGCTGACGCTCCGGAAGGAGCGCCTGTCGATGACCATTCGGGCTCGCTAGTGATGCCCGGATTCATCGATGCCCACATCCACTATCCGCAGACACAGGTGATCGGCTCCTACGGCGCGCAGCTTCTCGACTGGCTGCACAACTACACGTTCGTCGAGGAACAGAAATTCGCCGATCACGGTCATTGTGCGAGGATCGCAGAATTCTTTCTCGAGGAGCTCATCCGCTGCGGCACAACGACGGCGATGGTCTATTGCACGGTCCATCCGCAGTCGGTCGAGGCGTTTTTTGCGGCCTCCGAACGGCTCGGCGCGCGCATGATTGCCGGCAAAACGATGATGGACCGCGACGCGCCCGAGGCCCTCAGAGACACGGCTGAGCGTGGCTACGACGAGAGCAAGGCGTTGATCGAGCGCTGGCGCGGACGTGGACGGATCGACTACGCGATCACGCCGCGCTTTGCTGTGACCTCGAGCCAGGCGCAACTGGAGGCCGCGGGCGCGCTGGCGCGCGAATTCCCGGAAGCGTACATTCAGACGCATCTCGACGAGAACGACGCGGAGATCGAGCTCGTGGCCCGGCTCTTTCCCGGGGCGCGAAACTATCTCGACGTCTATGATCGCGCAGGGCTGCTTGGACCGCGCTCGGTCTTCGGGCACTGCATCCATCTCAAAGAGGCCGAAGTCGGCGCGCTCGCGGCGACCCGGTCCGTTGCGGCCTTCTGCCCGACGTCGAATCTGTTTCTCGGATCGGGCCTGTTCGACCAGGCTCGTCTTGTTCGGGCCGGCGTGCGGGTCGCGCTCGCCACCGACGTTGGCGGCGGCACATGCTATTCGATGCTGCGGACGGCCGCCGAGGGCTACAAGGTGCTGCAGCTCAATCGTCAATCCTGGCCGGCGGCGCAGGTCTTCTATCGGATGACCCTCGGCAATGCCCGAGCGCTCGGCCTCGACGACCGGATCGGTTCGATCGAGGCCGGAAAAGAAGCCGATCTTATCGTGCTCGATGCCCGGGCGACGCCGGCGATGGCGCATCGAATGGAGACGGCGAAAGGCGACCTCGACGCCGAGCTTTTCGTGCTGGTCACGATGGGCGACGACCGCGCGGTGCGCCAGACCTATGTCGCCGGCGCCCCCCGCAAGCTCTGACCGGATCGGCGGCTCCGCGCGCCCCGAAAAGCTTCGCGCCCTTGGCCACTCTGTTGAAGTCGCGCGGCGCTTCCGCGAGTGTCCTGCATCTCACATGCTGCGATCGACTGTCATGAAGTCGCAGCGGAGACGTGCACGGGCTCGGACTGTTAGCGGGCAACGTCGCCGCCGTGCATTCGCCAGCCATTCATACCCCCGGCATAGTGGGCGACGTCGTCGCGGCCGCTCGCCTGCGCTTTGTTGAGCGCGTTGCGGGAACGTCCGCCCGCCTGACAGATCAGCACGACCGGCTTGCCCGAAGGCAGCTGGCTCGCGTCGAAACTCGACATCGGCAGGTTGAGCGCCATTGGAATGTGGCCGCCGGCGAACTCATGCGGTTCGCGGACGTCAACCACCACGCATGCGTCGGCCTTCACCGCCTCTTCGAAGTCTTCGAAGTCGATCACACTCGGATCGAGTTCGGACCTCGAACGGGAAAAGAGTTTTGAGAACATGAACGACTCCTGTCGCCAGGATTGGCTCGCCCGGCGCCTCCGAACAGACTAGGCGCCGAGCGCGCGGTCGGCGAAATCGCCGAAGGCCCGCTCCCATATAGATCGCCATGCCGGGCGTTTCGAGGATTTCCCGCGCGCGCGGCGCCCGCCCCACCAACCGAACGCCTCCTGGACGGCATTGGGCCCGCCCGGGCGGGCGGTCCGCTTAGCTCGCCTCCGGAGGTGCGCAGCCCGTGCGCCCTTGCGCGCGGCACCGTCTGCCCATACATGCGGCGTTCGCCGATTTGAAGGACGTCCGCCCATGTCAGAGACCGCCCGCGCGCCAGGATGGCACGCGACGACTATTCTGATGGTGCGGAAGGACGGCCGCGTCGTCATTGGCGGCGACGGCCAGGTCAGCATGGGCCAAACCGTCGTCAAGGCGAATGCGCGCAAGGTCCGGCGCCTCGCGAAGGGAGAAGTGATCGCAGGTTTCGCCGGCGCGACTGCGGACGCCTTCACCCTGTTCGAGCGGCTCGAGGCGAAGCTGGAGCAATATCCCGGTCAACTTGCGCGCGCCTGCGTGGAGCTCGCGAAAGACTGGCGCACCGACCGGTACTTGCGGCGGCTTGAAGCGATGCTCCTGGTCGCCGATAAAGCCGCCGGCTTCACCCTCTCAGGGTCGGGCGACGTCCTCGAGCCAGAGGCCGGCGAGAACGGTTCCGCGACGGCGATCGGATCGGGCGGCAATTTCGCGCTCGCCGCCGCGCTGGCGTTGATGCCGATGCCGCTGGAGGCCGAGGAAATCGTGCGCCGCTCGATGCGGATCGCCGCCGACATCTGCGTCTACACCAACACCAATCTGATCGTCGAAAGCCTTTGATTCATGTCGGATCTCAGCCCCCGAGAAATCGTTTCGGAACTCGACCGCTATATCGTCGGGCAGGCGGACGCCAAGCGAGCCGTCGCGATCGCCCTGCGCAATCGCTGGCGGCGGCTGCGTCTCACTTCGCCCATGCGCGAAGAGGTAATGCCCAAGAACATTCTGATGATCGGTCCGACCGGGTGCGGCAAAACCGAGATCGCGCGCCGGCTTGCAAAGCTCGCTGGCGCGCCCTTCCTCAAGGTCGAAGCGACCAAGTTCACTGAGGTCGGCTACGTTGGGCGGGATGTCGAGCAGATTGTTCGCGACCTTATCGAGGTCGCGATCGGGCTCGTAAAGAGCCGCAAACGCAAGGACATCGAAGCCAAGGCGGAGCTCGCGGCCGAGGAACGGGTTCTCGATGCGCTCGTCGGGCCTGCGTCGTCGCCGGCGACGCGGGAAACCTTCCGTCGGAAGCTCCATGCGGGCGAGCTCGCCGACAAGGAGATCGAGGTCGAACTCCCGCAGAGCGGTTCGGGCGTGCCGATGTTCGAACTCCCCAACATGCCCGGTGCTTCGATTGGCGCGATCAACATTGCCGACATTTTCGGCAAGAGCCAGCGCACGAAGCCCAAACGAACGACGGTCGGCGAGGCGCACGAGCCGCTGGTCGCCGCCGAGGCCGAAAAGCTGCTCGATCAGGAGGCGATCGTGCGCGAAGCGATCACCGAGGTCGAAAGCAACGGCATCGTCTTTCTCGACGAGATCGATAAAATCTGCGCCCGGGACGGCCGCGTCGGCGCGGATGTTTCGCGCGAGGGCGTGCAGCGCGATCTCCTTCCGCTGATCGAGGGAACGACGGTCGCGACCAAGCACGGCGCGATCAAGACCGATCACATCCTGTTCGTCGCCTCTGGGGCTTTCCACATTTCACGACCGTCCGACCTGCTGCCCGAGCTGCAAGGCCGCCTGCCCATTCGCGTCGAACTCAAATCCCTGACCGAAGAGGACTTCAGGCGCATCCTCACCGACACCGAGGCGAGCCTCGTCAAGCAATATGTGGCGTTGATGGGCACCGAAGGCATCGGGCTCGAATTTTCTGACGACGCCATCTCGGCCATCGCGCGCATCGCCGCCAGGGTCAACGGTTCGGTCGAGAACATCGGCGCGCGCCGGCTGCAGACGGTGATGGAGCGCGTGCTGGACGAAGTCAGCTTCACCGCGACCGACCGGTCGGGCGAAAAGGTGCTGATCGACGCCGCCTTCGTCGAGCGTCACGTCGGCGATCTGGCGGAGAACGCGGATCTGAGCCGGTTCATTCTCTAACCCGCGAGCGCCGATATTTGAGATGCGCCGGTCCGCCGCTCAGGCATACGATGTTCTCGCGCTCTCATCCGGCGCGAGGAGCACGCCCATGATTCCGCTCGTTCTGACCTTTGTCGGTGATGACAGGCCTGGGCTGGTGAACGCGATCTCCGAGACGATCGCCGCTCGGGGCGGAACCTGGCTCGAGAGCCGGTCGGCGCAGCTTGCGGGCAAGTTCGCCGGCATTCTCTTGGCGAGCGTTCCAGAGGCGAAGCTTGCCGAACTCGAAAGCGCACTGCGCCGTCTCGAGCAGGGCGGGCTTCACGTTGCGATCGAGCGAGGGGCGCCGGCGACCGCGAAGCGCGCGCGTCTCATCCGGCTCGACGTCCTCGGGCACGAGCGGCCTGGGATCGTGCGCGACGTTACCCAGGCTTTGAGCCAGCTTGGCGTCAACATTGAAGAGTTCACCAGCAGCTTGGAAGGCGAGCCGTTTACGGGCGTGGAGATGTTCCGCGCCTCGGCCCGCCTCACGGCGCCCGGCGGCCTTTCGCTCGACGAACTGCGCAAGGCGCTCGAGCGGCTCGCCGGCGAAATCATGGTCGACCTCGCAGTCGGAGAGGATGCCGGGAAAGCGTAGGCGGCGTCCGATCCTCCCCTTGCGCGCTCTCCTCGGCGTTGCCATAAGGCCGCCCGACGAATCTCCCCCTTCAAGCGGACAACGATGGCTACCTTTCCCGAACGCGTGTTTTCAGGCGTTCAGCCGACCGGCAACCTGCATCTCGGCAACTATCTTGGCGCGATCAAGCGCTTCGTCGTGCTGCAGGCGACCCGGCCGTGCCTCTACTGCGTGGTCGATCTGCACGCGATGACCTTGCCGCACGAGCCGGCCCAACTGGCGCGCACGACTCGCGAAGTGACCGCGGCGTTCCTGGCCTGCGGCATCGATCCGAAGGCCAACGTTGTCTTTAACCAAAGCCGGGTCGCCGAACACGCAGAACTTGCATGGATCTTCGATTGCGTCGCGCGGCTCGGCTGGCTGAACCGGATGACCCAGTTCAAGGAGAAGGCCGGCAAGGACCGCGAGAACGCGTCGATCGGTCTTTTTAACTATCCGGTGTTGATGGCGGCCGACATCCTGCTCTATCGTGCGACGCATGTTCCGGTTGGCGACGACCAGAAGCAGCATCTGGAGCTGACGCGAGACATCGCGCAAAAATTCAACAACGACTTCGCCGATTCGATCGCCGCCCATGGCCACGGCGACGCTTTCTTTCCGTTGCCCGAACCGCTCATTCAGGGACCGGCGACGCGCGTCATGAGCCTGCGCGACGGCGCCAAGAAGATGTCGAAGTCGGACTCGTCCGAAAACGCCTACATCGCGCTGACCGACGACGCGGACACGATCGCGCAAAAAATCCGCAAGGCAAAGACCGACCCCGAGCCGCTGCCGCACGAGCTCGAAGGCCTTGCGGCCCGTCCGGAGGCGGACAATCTCGTCGGGATTTTCGCCGCGCTGACCGACGAAACCAAGGCCGATGTTCTCAAGCGTTTCGGCGGCAGCCAGTTTTCGGCGTTCAAGACGGCGCTGGCGGACGTCACGATCGAGAAGCTGGCGCCGATCCGCGCCGAAATGCTCCGCCTTTCCGCCGATCCGGCGTTTGTCGATTCGGTGCTGGCTGACGGGGCGGACAAGGCTCGCGTCGTGGCGAGACCAAACATGGATAGGATCAAGGACATCCTTGGGCTCGTCCGTTAGCCTTTCGGGAGTGCGCGCAATGACGTTGGGCGTTCATCATGGTTAACGACTTTGCGCTAAACTTTTCGTAAGCCTATTGGCGGGCTGATTCGGGATTCCCTGGCGGTTGGGTCCCGGTCGGCCGGCGCCCTTGAAGGCGTATCTGGAGTCGCCGGCTCTCGAGGAGGCTCAGCGGTGCGGGGGTTCAGCGCTCGGGTGTTCACCCCGTTCGGCGGGCGAACGCGACCGTTTGACCGGACGTACGCCGTGCGGGCGACGGCGATCGCGCTCCTGATGGCCCCGGAGGCGCGCGCGGAGAATCTGCAAGTCCTCGAGGAGCCGCCGGCCGGGGCTCTAAGCCTGGCGCCGCTCGAAGCCACCGGCCTTGCCCTGATCATGCTGATCGCGCTGACGCTGCTCGCTGCGGCTGCCGTCGCTTTCTACGTGGTCGGCCGAAGGACCTGGATCCGGCGGGTGAGCGAACTGGAGGCCGAGCTTGCTCGAACGGTTGCGAGACTCGATCGATCGACCATGATTCTGCGAGGCGAGCCGCAGATCGTGATTTCCTGGGATCGCCCGGATGCGGAGCCTGTGATCGAAGGCGATCTGGACCTTGTGGCGGACGCGACGCTCGGACCGCGACGCCTCGAGTCCGCGGAATGGCTCGAGCCTGCGGTCGCAGCTCAAGTCGAGGAGGCGGCGGAGCGCCTTCTCAAGCGCGGCGAGGCTTTTTCGATCGCCGCGGTCAGTCGCCGGGGGCGCCATCTCGAAATCAGCGGTCAACCGATTTCCGGCAGCGCGGTCATGCGAATCCGAGACGTCTCGGGCGACCGTCTTCAATTGGCGCGGCTGCACCAGACATTCGCGGAGGCGGAAAGCGAATTGACCGCGCTGCGCCTCGCGCTTGAATCCGCGTCGATGCCCGCATGGCGGCGCGACGCCGAGGGTCGCCTGGTCTGGTGCAACGCTCCCTATTCGCGGGCCGTCGAAGCGCCCGACGACAGGGCCGCCGTCGACAATGGCGGGGAGCTCTTCGATCTGGCGCTGCGCCGCCAGGCGGCGGCGGCCCTGAAGGAGACAGGCGTGTGGAAGCGTCGCGCGGTCGCGGTAGTCAACGGAGAGCGCCGAACCTTCGACGCGGCTGAGGTGCGCACGGCCTTCGGCACGGCCGGAGTCGCCCGCGACGTCTCGGAGCTTGCCGCGCTGCGCGCCGAAATGGAGCGCAACGAAGACGACTACTCTCGCATGATCGACCGGCTCTCGACCGCAGTCGCCATCTTCGACAAGTCGAAGCGGCTCACCATCTACAACGCCGCATACCGCCAGATCTGGTCGCTCGAACCCGCCTTCCTTGACCAGAGGCCGACCGATGGGGAAATCCTCGATCAATTGCGGGCCAAGCGCCGGTTGCCGGAGCAGGCGGACTTTCCCACGTGGAAGGCGCAGCAGATGACCGCGTATCAGGCGATCGAGCCGAGCGAGACCGTCTGGCATCTGCCCGACGGGCGCGCGCTGCGGGTCGTCACCAGCCCCAATCCCAAGGGCGGCGTCACCCATCTCTACGACGACGCCACGCAAAGCTACGCGCTCGCCTCGCAGGTCAACGCGCTGACCCATGTGCAGGGCGAGACGCTCGACGCTCTGAAGGAGGGCGTAGCGGTGTTCGGCGCTGACGGGCGGATGAAGCTCTTCAATCCCGTCTTTGCCGAGATGTGGCGTTTCGACGCGGCGAAACTGCGCGACCGCCCGCACATCGACGAGATCGCGGATGCGTGTCGGGCCCTGTGCCTCGACCCCGCGCTTTGGGATGGCTTGCGTTCGATGGTCGTCGCCCTGTCGGAGCGTCGCGAAAGCCGGACGGCGCGGATCGCGCGAACGGACGGGCTCACCCTCGAATGCGCCGCGCTGCCCCTGCCTGACGGAGCGACGCTCCTGACCTCCCTCGACGTTACAGCCGGCGCCAATTTTGAACGCGCGCTGACCGAGCGAAACGAGGCGCTGGTCGCGGCCGAGAAATTGCGCAACGACTTCGTCAATCACGTATCCTACGAGCTGCGCACGCCGCTCACCAATATCATAGGCTTCACCCAGCTTCTGGCGGCGGGCGGCGTCGGGCCGCTCAATCCCAAGCAGCTCGAATATGCAGGGTTCATCACGAATTCGTCGCACGCCCTGCTCGCGATCATCGACGATATCCTTGATCTCGCCTCGATCGACGCGGGCGCGCTGGAGCTGCGTCTCGAGACGGTCGACGTCGCCGAGGCGATGAAGGCGGCCGCGGCCGGCGTTCAGGATCGCCTCGACGAGGCCGCGATCGAGATGCGCATCGTCATGACGGACGGGGTCGGCGCGCTCAGGGCCGACGGGCGTCGTGTCCGGCAGGTTCTGTTTAATCTCCTCTCCAACGCCATCAACTATTCAGAGCCCGGGCAGACCGTTACGCTTGCGGCGATGCGGCGCGGCGCGGAAATCATCTTCAAGGTTAGCGACCGCGGGCGCGGCATCCCGCCGGACATGATCGACCGCGTATTCGACCGGTTTGAGACTTTTCCCAATGGCTCGCGCCATCGCGGTCCTGGCCTCGGACTGTCCATCGTCAAGGCGTTGGTCGAGCTTCACCAGGGCCGCGTCTTGATCGATACGGCGCCCAACGAAGGCACGACCGTCACCTGCATTTTTCCCATCGAGCCGATCTTGGCCGTCGCCGCGGCCGATGACAGCGGGAGCGCCGCGCGGCTGGCGCCTCAATCGGCGCAGTAGCCGGACATGGCGGACCGCGGGGGCGTGGCGCACGAGCCTAAACTCTGGCGCCTGGAGGCGCCGGACGAAGCCTCGATGCTGGGCTTCGCAGCGGCGCAGGCCGCTTGGCTCGAGCCCGGTGATTTCGTCGCTTTGAGCGGCGATCTCGGCGCGGGCAAGACGACCTTCGCTCGCGGACTGATCCGCGCCCTCGTCGAGTCGCCGGCCCTTGAGGCGCCAAGTCCGACCTTCACCCTGATGCAGATCTACGAGGCGCCGCGTGGACCGGTCGTCCATGCCGATTTCTACCGCCTGCGAAGCCCGCTCGAGCTCGACAATCTCGGCTGGGACGAGGCCCTGACCGGCTCGATTGCGATCGTCGAGTGGCCGGAGCGCATCCGCGCCGCGCTGCCTGCCGACAGACTCGACGTGACCATCCGTTTTGATCCCGCCCGCGGCTCCGACTTTCGCATTCTCGAGTTGCGCGGCCGCGGGACGGTGGGCCGCCGCCTTTCGCGCGCGCTCGGAGTCGGCGCCCTCCTGAAGCAGGCCGGCTGGGAAGAGGCGCGCCGTGAGTTTCTGCAGGGCGACGCCTCGATCCGCGCGTATGAACGGCTCACAAAGGCTGACGGCGGCACGGCGATCTTGATGATTTCGCCGCCGCGGCCGGACGGGCCGATCCTTCGCTACGGCAAACCCTACGCGGCGATCGCCAAGCTCTCGTCCGACATCCGAGCCTTCATCGCCATGGCCGGGGGACTCCGAAGCCAAGGCTATTCGGCGCCGAATCTGATCGCCTTCAGCATCGAGGAGGGGCTCGCGCTGATCGAGGATTTCGGCGCCGAAACGGTCCTCGAAGACGGCGTTCCCAACGGCGCGCGCTACGTCGAGGCGATTGCGCTGCTCGCCGACCTCCACGGACGCGAACTGCCCGACGCCCTGCCGGTGGGCAATGAGGTCTACAAGATGCCGACCTACGACATCGAGGCGATGCAGGTCGAGGTCGAACTCGCGCTCGACTGGTACGCTCCGGCCGTCGCAAGGGTGGCGGTGCCGTCAGGCGCGCGCATGCAATTTTTGGCGCTGTGGCGGGAGCTCGTGTCGCCGATCCTGGCCGAGCCAACGACCTGGACGCTCCGCGACTATCACTCGCCCAACCTTCACTGGCTCCCGGAGCGGGAAGGCTTCGCCAGGATCGGCCTCATCGATTTTCAGGACGCAGTCATCGGGCCGCCGGCGTATGATCTCGCGTCGTTATTGCAAGACGCGCGCATCGACGTGCCCGACGATCTCGAGATGCGGCTCGCCGCGCTCTATGTGCGGCGCCGCGCGGCGGCCGATCCCGGCTTCGACGCGCAAAGCTTTGCCGCGGCCTATGCGGCGATGGGCGCGCAGCGCGCGACCAAGATCCTCGGACTCTTCGCCCGGCTCGACAAGCGCGACGGCAAGCCGCAGTACCTGCGCCACTTGCCGAGGATCGAGCGCTATCTGGCGAAGAATCTCGCGCACCCGCTGCTTCGGCCGCTCGCGCTCTGGTATCAAAACCATCTTCCGCGAGCGCTGGGCCAACCATTGGAAGGATCGGCGCCGCAGGATCCCCGAAGCGATCCACGATGAACGCCGCTTCTCTCAAGACCGCCATGGTGTTCGCCGCGGGTCTGGGAGCGCGCATGCGTCCGATCACGGATACGCTGCCGAAGCCCCTGGTCAAAGTCGGCGGCCGGACCCTGATCGATCATTGCCTCGATCGGCTGGCCGAGAACGGCGTCGAGCGGGCGATCGTCAACGTCCACTGGCACGCCGACCAGATCGAGACTCACCTTGCCGGGCGGAAGGCCCCGAGGATCGTCATATCCGACGAACGCGCGAAGCTTCTCGACCAGGGCGGCGGGATCAAGCGCGCCCTGCCGGCCATCGGGAAGGATCCGTTCCTTTTGTGCAACACCGACGCGTTCTGGATCGAGGGACCGCGATCGAACATCGCGCGACTCGCTGCGGCGTTCGATTCTGATCAGATGGACGTCGCGCTCCTGGTCGCAGCCGCCGCCGGCGCGGTCGGCGTCGACTGGCCCGGCGATTTCACCATGACGCGGGACGGGCGGCTCGAGGCGCGGGCGTCCCGTCATGTGGCGCCCTTCGTCTATACCGGCGTCGGGATCATCAGGCCGGAGCTCATCGAGAACGAGGCGGCGGACGTCTTCCGGCTCGCGCCGTTCTTCCACGCCGCCGCCGCCAGGGGCAGGCTGTTCGGCGTCCGGCTCGACGGCCTCTGGCTGCACGTCGGGCGTCCCGAAACGATCGCTGAGGCGGAAATCGCCATTCAACGTTCGATCCTCTGAGAGGCGGACCCCCTCGCCCCGCTCGCGGGGAGAGGGCTGGGTTGGGGGGCTGCGCCAATGTCCGAAGTTGGCGCCGCCCTCATCCGGCCGCGTTGCGCGCGTCCACCTTCTCCCCGCAGGCGGGGCGAAGGGAAGATCGGCGCCTCCGCCCAAAAGTCCGTGGCAGCCATTTCGGCTCGCGAATCGAGCTGTCTCAATCGTTTGCGGCGCCATTCGGTTCCGTCCGGGCGCGCGGCGCCTCGAGCGAGAGGGGCGTCGGGGAAGGTGTCGCCGAAGGCGACGGATGGGGTGCGGAAAGCGGGGCAACTTGACCGCCGACTCGCGGTGATTTTCGTGCAAGCCGTCTAGCGCCGCGTGCAGCAGGCCACACCCCATCCGGCGCTTCGCGCCACCTTCCCCAGCAGAGCTGGGGAAGGGACCCGCGGCTCGCCGCTAGTTCCTGGCCTTGTCGACGAGCTTGTTCTGGCCGATCCAGGGCATCATCGCGCGAAGCTTCGCGCCGACTTCTTCGATCGGATGGGCGTTGGCGCGGGCGCGCATCGCCTTGAACGAGGTCTGATTGACCCTGTTCTCCAGCATCCAGTCGCGCGCGAACCTGCCCGACTGGATGTCGTCCAGAACGCGCTTCATCTCCGCCTTCGCCGCCGGCGAAATGATGCGGGGGCCGCTCACGTACTCGCCGTATTCGGCGGTGTTCGAGATCGAATAGTTCATGTTGGCGATGCCGCCCTCGTAGATGAGGTCGACGATCAGCTTCACTTCGTGCAGGCATTCGAAATAGGCCATTTCCGGCGCGTAGCCGGCGTCGACCAGGGTTTCGTAGCCGGCGCGAATGAGCTCGACGAGCCCGCCGCAGAGCACCACCTGCTCGCCGAAGAGGTCCGTTTCGCATTCCTCGCGGAACGTGGTTTCGATGACGCCCGCGCGGCCGCCGCCGATCGCCGAGGCGTAGGAAAGGCCGAGGTCATGCGCGTTGCCGCTCGCGTCCTGATGGATCGCGATCAGGCAGGGCACGCCGCCGCCGCGCTTATATTCCGACCGCACCGTATGGCCCGGCCCTTTGGGCGCGACCATCAGGACGTCGAGATCGGCGCGCGGCTCGATCAGGTTGAAGTGGACGTTGAGGCCATGGGCGAACATCAGCGCCGCGCCCTTCTTCATGTTGGGGAAGAGCTCGTTGCGGTAGATGTCGGCCTGCAGCTCGTCGGGGGTCAGCATCATCACGACGTCGGCCCATTTGGCGGCGCTCGCGACGTCCATCACCTCGACGCCCTCGGCCTCCGCCTTCTTCGCCGAGGGCGAGCCGGGCTTGAGCGCGACCGCGATCTCCTTCACCCCGCTGTCGCGCAGGTTGAGCAGATGCGCGTGGCCCTGGCTGCCGTAGCCGACCACGGCCACCTTCTTGCCCTTGATGAGGTTGAGGTCGGAATCCCGGTCGTAATAGACGCGCATCGTAAATCCTGGTTCTGGCGTTTGAAGACGCGGGTTTAAGGCTGAAGACGTTCAAGGGTCGGCGGGTCGCCGGGCCGGCAGTGGTCGGCGTTTCTAGTGAAAGCCGGCGGCTCAATCAACCCTTTGTCCGGGAGAATGGAGCCGGCCGGGCAGACCTCCATTTGAGAAGAGCGAAAAGTCGGCCTCCGCCACCATGCGCCCTTTACCCGAGAGAGCTCGCGCCTGTATCATGCCGTGTCGGAGGGCGCCTGCGCCCGTCGGCGCGTCAGCCAAGGGGGGGTTGCCGGTGACATTCTTTTCCCGACCGCGTTCGCTCGCCGTTCTGGCGCTGATCGCCGTTTCGGTTTCGGCCTGCGGCTATAACGTCATTCCGACCAAGCAAGAGGCGGCCAAGGCCGCCTGGGCGGAAGTCCAGAACCAGTATCAGCGCCGCGCCGATCTCGTCCCCAATCTGGTCGCGACCGTGCAGGGCTACGCCAAGCAGGAAAAGGACGTGTTCGTGCAGGTCACCGAGGCGCGCGCGAAGGCGACGTCGATCCACATCGACGCCAACGACCTCAGCGACCCGGAAAAGATCAAGCAGCTGCAGGATGCGCAAAACGCGCTCTCCGGCGCGCTCGGCCGGTTGCTCGCGGTCAGCGAGAACTATCCCGAGCTCAAGTCGAACCAGAACTTCCTGGCGCTCCAGTCGCAGCTCGAGGGAACCGAGAACCGCATCGCCGTCGCGCGCAGGGATTACATCGCGGCGGTGCAGGACTTTAACACCACGCTGAGGACCTTCCCGAGCGTGATCTGGGCGCAGACGGTGTTCCGTGACGACAAGCCGATGGTCCCGTTCACCGCCGATACGGAGGCGCAATCCGCGCCGAAGGTGAAGTTCTAAACCCTCAACGGGAGCGCCCGGATGCTTCGCTTCTGGCCGCGCGCGCTGGTCATGAGCCTCCTCGCCGCGCTCCTGATCGGAGCGGGCTTCGCGGCGACGAACCTGCCCGAGCTCACCGGACGGGTCGTCGATCAGGCACATATTCTCTCGCCCGTCACGACCGCGGACCTCGAGCGCAGGCTCGCCGATCTCGAACAGAAGTCGGGCATCCAGCTGGTCGTGGCGACCGTCTCGTCGCTCCAGGGCGAGGAGATCGAACCCTACGCCAACGAACTCTTCCGCGCCTGGAAGCTCGGCGAAACCAAAAAGAACAACGGCGTCCTCCTGCTCATCGCGCCGAAGGAGCGAAAGGTGCGGATCGAGGTCGGCTACGGCCTCGAGGGCACGCTGACCGACGCGGTGTCGAGCGTCATCATCTCCAACGCCATCACGCCGCGCTTCAAGGCCGGCGACTTCAACGGCGGAGTGACGCGCGGCGTCGACGACATCATCACTGCGCTGACGACCGACGCGGCCGAGTGGAAGCCGAAAGCCACAGACACGCGCGCCGAGCACGACGCTACGCTCCTCGACACGCTGGCGCCCTTCCTCATTTTCCTCTTCATCATGTTCGTCATCAGCCGGATAAGCCGCCGGGGCGGCGGCAATGTCGTCTTCATACCGATGGGCATGGGCGGCGGAGGCGGCTTTGGCGGAGGGGGGTTCGGCGGTGGGGGTTTCGGAGGGGGAGGGGGCGGCGGAGGCTTCTCCGGCGGCGGAGGCTCATCGGGCGGCGGCGGCGCCTCGGGGGGCTGGTGATGATCGTCGATCCCGAGGCGGCGGCGCGGATCGAGGCCGCCTTCGACGACGCGCGGCTCAAGACGCGCGCGCCGATCGTCTGCGTTTTGACCGGCGCCTCGATTTCGCGCGACGCCGAATTCCTGCTCGGCGCCTGCATCCTCGCGCTGGCGGCGCCGCTGCCGCTTCTCCTGTTCACCGAGCTTTCCGCGCACCGCATCTATGTCGCCCAGCTGCTGGTCGCCATCCTCGCTGGCGTCATCGGATCCGTGCCCTGGGTCAGGCGGCTCATCGTGCCGAAACGGGCCCAGCGTTCCGCCGGCCACCGCGCTGCGCTGGCGCAATTCGTGGTGCGCGGGCTCGACCGCTCGCAATGCGGGGTGCTCGTCTACGTCTCGCTCGCCGAGCACTATATCCGCATCGTCCCGGCCGAGGACGCGGCGAAGGCAGTCGCGCAGGAGCAGTGGCAGACGGCGGTTGACGAGGCGCTTCCGGCGCTCGCCGCCGGCGAAACCGAGGGGGCGTTGACGGGGCTCGCGGACCGATGCGCCGACCTCCTCGCCAGGCCCTTTCCGCCTGGCGCACCCTCAGAGCCGGCGCATCGGCAGCGCTTTCATCAGATCTGAAGCGAAGCCGACGCCCAGCCGGGACCGATGCAGTTTTGGACGCGATCGGCCGTTTAGACCGGGGCGGGACCGGAGGCGTCGCCAATTTCGCTAAATCGCAGAGCGCGCTAAACCTGTCCGCGAGAGCGGCCCTCCTTCCAGCGCTGGCGCGCTCTCGCCATCGCCGCCGCTTCCAGCGTGGTTCGCGTATCGACGACGGTTGCGTATTCGCCGTTTAGATGCGCGAGCGAGAGCGCGTGCACGTCCTCGGCCGGCCAGCGCCTGCCCTGGAGATCGACCTTGTCCACCGTCCAGCAGGCGTCGGCGACGACGAAGGTCTGATAGCCGAGATTGCCGGCATGGCGCGCGGTCGTTTCAACGGAACTCGAGGTCAGGACGCCGCAAATGACCAGCGTCGTCGCGCCGAGCCCGTCGAGCAGGCCCTCGAGAGCCGCGCCGACGAAGGCGCTGTTGGCGGTCTTTCCAACGACCGGTTCGCCGTCGAGCGGCATCGCGCAGGCCTTGAACCGATGTCCAGGCGCGCCCGGCGCGTAGGGAGAGCCCGGTTCGACCGAGTCATGCCGGACGTGGATGATCGGCAGCCTTTCGGCGCGCCAGGCGGCGATCAGCGCGGCGATGTTCACCTCGGCGCCGAGATTGTTGCGCGGCCCCCAGCACGGATCGTCGATCGCCTCCTGCACGTCGATCACGATCAACGCAGCGTCCGCCGGCAGGCGCATGGGTCAGGACCGGCGCGGGATCAGCGCCCAATAGTCGAGATCGAGCACGACACTCGGCTCGTAACCCTCGCCTTGGCGCAGCGGGAAATCGGCGCAGGGCCGGTTCTTGGCCGCGATCGTGCGGAGCCTCAGGGCGCCGACGTCGTCGCGCGGGAGGAGCGCCGCCGTTGCGATGACCTCGCTCCAGGCGAACACGGTGTCGCCGGCGAAGAGCGGCGCCACGTGCCGTCCGCCGTTCATCGCCGCGATATGGAACGCGTTGGCGAGGCCGTTGAAGCTCAAGGCCCGGGCGAGCGAGATGACATGACCGCCATAGATGAGCCGCCGGCCGAATCGCCCCTGCCCCTCGCTCAACTGGTTGAAATGGACCTTGGCGGTGTTCTGGTAGAGGCGGGTCGCGATCATGTGCTCGGCCTCCTCGACGGTCATCCCGTCGACATGGTCGATTTTCGCGCCTTGCTCATAGTCCTCGAAGCGGAGCGGCGAGCCGCTGAGTTCGACGTCGAAGGCGGCGCGATCGATTGCCGGACAGGCCGCACCGAGGTCGGCGACCGCGACCGTCTCCGGAAGATCCGGAACCTGCGCTTCGGGCGCCGGCGCCTCGGGCGAGCGTTTCCTCACCATCACCCAGCGCACGTATTCGATCGCCGTCTCGCCGCGCTGGTTGAAGCCGCGCGAGCGTACGTGGACGACTCCGGTCTGCCGGTTCGAGTTCTCCTTGAGCCCGATCACCTCGGAGACGGCGGCGAGCGTGTCGCCCGGATAGACGGCTTTCAGAAACCGGCAGTCGGCATAGCCGAGGTTGGCGACGGCGTTGAGCGAGACGTCAGGCACGGTCTTGCCGAAGACGACATGGAAGACGAGCAGATCGTCGATCGGGCTTGCCGAATAGCCGATCGCGCGCGCGAAAGTGTCCGCGCTCTGCGGGGCGAAGCGCGAGCCGTAGAGCGCGGAATAGAGAGAGGCGTCGCCGGCGGTCAACGTCCGCGGCGTCGCGTGCCGGATCGTCTCGCCGATCCTGAAATCCTCGAAGAAGCGGCCGACCGTGGTCATTGATGAGGGAGCGCCGGTCATGGCGGCTTCTAGAAAACGTTCGGATAGACGTAATAGATGATGATCCGCTCGACCAGCATGACGCCGAGCAAGAGGATGATCGGCGAAATGTCGACGCCCCCCGTGTGGGGCAGGAAATTGCGGATCGGCCGCAGGAACGGTTCGGTCAGCGCGAGAAACAGATTCCAGACCGCACGCACAAAGTCGTGGCGGATATTGACGACGCCGAACGCGATCAGCCAGGAGAGAATGGCGCCGGCGATGATGATCCAAGTATAAAGATTGAGGGCGACCATGATGATGTCGAGGACAGCGCGCATGAATTCTCCTGAAGCCCCGAGGCCTCGTCGCTCATCGTCAAAGCGCGAGCGCGCCCCTTCGCCCCGAAACCGTTGACACTGAAAGGGCGCGCACGTAAAGACCCGCCCGACGGGGCTGTAGCTCAGATGGGAGAGCGCTGCAATCGCACTGCAGAGGTCAGGGGTTCGAATCCCCTCAGCTCCACCACTTAAATACTTGATATTGCATAATTTTCCGTCTGGCGGTGGCTGAGGCGGTCGCCGACGGGTTGGCCAAAGCGGCAAGCTGTCGCCGGATCGTATTCGACCGGACGCATGGCGCCGATCCTGTTTCACGGGCTGAGCCAACTTGGCCTCCCCGGAGGTCTGCGTCGAGAGCCGGCAAGCCTATCAAGCGCCCAAGTCGCTCCCGACCCACAAAGTCCGATCGCAACGACGCGCGGGGGCTGGCGCATCTGGCGCGCCCCGGCTTTTTCAAGCCCATGCACGTGAAGTCTTTGTCGGCCCGCGCCGTCCGCTCGCTGATCATCCCGCGCAAGAATTCATGCGCCGCCACGTCGGCCGGGCGGACGATCTCCGACGACAAACGGAAATCGGCCTTCGGGGCAGTTACTGCGCCGCGACGCCGACCTTGAGCAGCCGGTAGGTGATGGCGTCGACCAGCGCCTGGAACGAGGCGTCGATAATGTTGCCCGAGACGCCGACCGTTGACCAGGTGTCGCCGTTCCCGTCGCCGAATTCAATCAGGACGCGCGTCACTGCGTCTGTGCCGCCCTGGAACACGCGCACCCGATAGTCGCGCAGCTCAAGATCCTCGATATGCTTCTGATAGACGCCGAGATCCTTGCGCAGAGCGAGATCGAGCGCGTTGACCGGGCCGTTGCCTTCGGCCGCCGAGATCAGCAGTTCTTCGCCGATGCGGATTTTGACCACCGCTTGCGAGGCCGAATAAGTCACCCCGGGCGCGACGACCTTGCGCTCGACGCCGACATGAAAGCTCTCGACGGCGAAGAATTCCGGCACGCCGCCGAGCATGCTGCGCGCGAGCAGTTCGAAGGAAGCGTCAGCGGCCTCGTAGGCGTAGCCCTGCGCCTCGCGCTCTTTCACAGAGTCGAGCAGGCGCTGCAGGCGCGGATCGTTGGGCTCCGCCTCGACGCCGAGCCGGGCAAGCTCGGAGAGGAGATTCGAGCGTCCCGCCTGATCGGAGACGAGCACGGCGCGCACGTTGCCGACGCTGTCGGGCGCGACGTGTTCGTACGTGCGCGGATCCTTCGCCAGCGCCGAGGCGTGGATGCCGGCCTTGGTGGCGAAGGCCGAGGCGCCGACGTAAGGCGCGTGGCGGTTGGGCGCGCGGTTGAGGAGTTCGTCGAAGGCGCGCGAGATATGGGTGATCTGGCGAAGCGCCTCTGGGGTGACGCCGGTTTCGAAGCGCTGAGCGAGCTCGTCTTTGAGCGCCAGCGTCGGGATCAGCGTCACGAGATTGGCGTTGCCGCAGCGCTCGCCGAGGCCGTTCAGCGTGCCCTGCACCTGCCGCGCCCCGGCGCGGACGGCGGCGAGCGAATTGGCGACCGCGTTGCCGGTGTCGTTGTGGGCGTGGATGCCGATGCGCTCGCGCGGAACGACGCGCGCGACCTCGCTGACGATCCGCTCGACCTCGTCGGGCAGCGTTCCGCCGTTGGTGTCGCAGAGCACGGCCCAGCGCGCGCCGGCGTCGATCGCGGCTCGGGCGCAGGCGAGCGCGTATTTCGGGTTGGCGACGTAGCCGTCGAAGAAATGCTCGCAGTCGACCATCGCCTCGCGGCCCGACGCGACGGCCGCCTTGACGCTGTCGGCTATCGCTTCGAGGTTCTCGTCGAGCGTGCAACCGAGCGCGACATGGACGTGATAGTCCCAGCTCTTGGCGACGAAGACGATGGCGTCGGAATCGGAGGCGAGCAGACCCGCCAGGCCGGGATCGTTGCCGGCCGAGCGTCCGGGGCGCTTGGTCATGCCAAAGGCGCAGAAGCGCGCGCGTTTCGTTGGCTTCCTCTTGAAGAATTCGGTGTCGAGCGGATTGGCGCCCGGATAGCCGCCCTCGACATAATCGACCCCGAGCCGCTCTAGCATGCCGGCGATGTTGCGCTTATCGTCGAGCGAGAAATCGACCCCTGTGGTCAGCGCGCCGTCGCGCAAGGTGGTGTCGAAAAGATAGAGGCGTTCCTTGGCCATGGGGGCTCTCAATGTCGGGTCGGCGGAGCGGGGTTCGCGCCTCCGAGTGATTTGGACATGGTAGTGTTGGCGAGCCATTCGTCGCCTTTGCGCACGAGGTTGCGCTTTTGGGCAATGAAGCCTTGGCGCTCGAACAGCGGCCGGGCGACGTCGCTCGCTTCGACCGTGAGCCGCTTGGCGCCGCGCGCGCGGGCAAGCCTTGTCAACGCGTCAACGAGGGCGACGCCGGCGCCTTGACGGACAAATTCGGGATCGACGAAGAGCATGTCGATTTCGTCGGCGCCCTTGAGGCTCGCGAAACCCGCGACCGCGCCGTCGATGGCGGCAACCAATGTCAGAGCGCCCGCGAGTCGAGCTGCGAAAGCGTCTTCGTCGCCAGCAGTCGAGGCCCAGGCCTGACGCTGGTCGGCGTCGTAGTCCTCCGCCGCCAGCTCCTCGATGCTCGCGCGGAAAATCTCCGCGCAGCGTTTCGCGTCGGCGGGAACGTAGGGGCGCAGCGAGACGGCGCTCATCGCTTCGGCTCCCAACCGGTCGTCCCGTCCTTGTTGTCCTTGACGGCGACACCAAGCGCCGCGAGTTTGTCGCGGAGCCTGTCGGACTCAGCCCAGTCTTTCGCCGCCCGGGCCGCCTGGCGAAGTGGAACGAGTTCGTTGATACGCTTCTGGGTGTCGGGATCTGCCGAGTAGCTGCCGTCTGCCTCCAATTTGAACCAACCACCAGTGCCCTGCACTGTCGAGGAACCTTTCGCTTCGCCGATTGCCGACATGATCGAAACGAGTTTTGCTCGGTTGCAGCTAAATCCCAATAAAGCGAGGGAAGCGCGTAGCGCAGCATGACTGTTCGTTCTTGCAAGCTCCTGCAAGCTAACGATCGCCGCATGTGTATTGAGGTCGTCGGATAGGGCGCCAAGCACCTCATCGTCGATCGACCCGGCCGAATAAGCGACATCCTCGACAAGTCGATACCACTCAGCGAGTTCCTGCTGTGCTCGCTCCAACTCTCTCACCGTCCAATCGATCGGATCACGATAGTGGGTGCGCAGCATCGCAAGGCGCAAGACGTCCCCGGGCCACGTCCGCCCGCCGAAGACTGGCGTTGCGAGCAGCTCGCGGATGGTGACGAAGTTGCCGAGGCTCTTCGACATCTTCTCGCTTTCGACCTGCAGGAAGCCGTTGTGCATCCAGACATTGGCCATGCGGGCCGAGCCGAAGGCAGAGCAGGACTGCGCGATTTCGTTCTCGTGATGGGGGAAAACGAGGTCGACGCCGCCGCCGTGAATGTCGAACACGTTCATTGCCGGGTCGTCGCAGCCAAGACCGCCGCCAAAGGGCTCGAGGAGTTTGGCCATCGACATCGCCGAGCATTCGATATGCCAGCCGGGGCGGCCCGGCGCGGCGATCCCGGCGGGGCTCGGCCAGCTCGGCTCGTTCGGCTTCGACGGCTTCCACAGGACGAAATCCATCGGCTCGCGCTTGTAAGGGGCGACGTCGACGCGCGCGCCCGCCATCATCTCGTCGAGCGAGCGATGCGCGAGCGCGCCATACCGTGGCGCGCCGGGGAGCGCGTCCATCGCCGAGGGCGAGAAGAGGACATGGTCCTCGGCGACATAGGCGACGGCGCGGGCGAGAAGCCGCTCGATGATCGCGCGCATCCTCTCGATATGCTCGGTCGCCCGCGGCTCGAAAGTCGGCGGGAGGGCGCCCAGCGCCGCGACGTCGTCATGGAACTGGCGCTCGGTCGCCTCCGTCACCCGGCCGATCGCGTCGTTGAGGGCCAGGTCGGGCCAGTCGCGCTCGGCGCGCGCGTTGATCTTGTCGTCGACGTCGGTGACGTTGCGGACGTAAATGACATGCTCGGGCCCATAGACATGGCGGAGCAGGCGGAACAGCACGTCGAACACGATGACCGGCCGCGCATTGCCGATATGGGCGTCGTCGTAGACCGTCGGGCCGCAGACGTAGAGACGCACCGCGTTCGGGTCGATGGGCGCGAAATCCTCCTTGCGGCGGGTCAGCGTGTTGTAGAAGCGCAGCGTCATCAAATCGTCTCGTCGGCGTGGGGCTCGACGGCGCGACAAAGCGCCGTCCGGGACTGGCCGGGTGATCGCTTCTCGGAGGGGTCTTAGAAACAGAGACGCGAACCAGCCAGCTTGAAGCTAGCGGCTAATGATGCAAATCCGGGCGATGCGGAGGGCACGCGTCATGCGCGCTTCCATCGGTCAGGCGGCGGCGCTTGTCAAGGCTTGGGCGCGAAGATCGGCTATTCTGATACTGGCGCGCTTCGAAAGAGGGGGTGAAGGTGAGCCAATCCGTAAGGGCGGAGGCAAGCGTCGGGGGGAGCCGGAAGCCGCCGCGCCTCCAGGCCATCACGATCCTCGGCGCGCCCGTCGAGGCGGGCGCGGGCGTCGCCGGATGCGCCATGGGGCCGGCGATGCTGCGCACGGCGGGCATGGTCGGGACGCTGGCGGATCTCGGCCACGATGTCGTCGATCTCGGCGATGTCGTCCCGGGCGATCTCGGCGAAGCCGAGCCGCCGGAAGGCAAAACGCGCCATCCGGCCGTCATCTCGGCCTGGGCGCGAGCGCTCGCCCGCGAAACCCACGCCGTCCTCAGCGAGGGGCGGTTGCCGGTCGTGCTCGGCGGCGATCACTCATTGGCGATGGGCTCGGTCAGCGGCGTCGCGCGCTATGCCGCGGACGCCGGCCGAAAACTGTTCGTGCTCTGGCTCGACGCGCATTCGGACTACAACACGCCCTTGACCTCGCCGAGCGGCAACATGCACGGAATGCCCGCTGCGATGCTGAGCGGCGAGCCGGGCTTCGATTTCCTCTTCGGTGGAGAGAAACGCGAGTCGATCGACCCCGGCCGCCTCAGTCTCTTCGGCATCCGGTCGATTGACGCCGACGAGCGGAGGCTCCTGCGCGCCCGGGGAATCGACGTAATCGACATGCGGATGCTTGATGAGCACGGCTTCGCCGTGTCGATCCGCCGCATCATCGATCGTGTCAAGGCGGCCGACGGCCTCCTGCACGTCAGCCTCGACGTCGATTTCCTCGATCCGACCATTGCGCCCGGCGTCGGGACGGCGGTTCCGGGCGGGGCGACCTATCGCGAGGCGCATCTGGTGATGGAGCTTTTGTACGAATCCGGACTGTCGCCCTCACTCGATCTCGTTGAGCTCAACCCGTTCCTCGACGAACGCGGGAAAAGCGCCTTGCTGCTCGTCGATCTGACGGCAAGCCTCTTCGGGCGGCAGGTGTATTAGGGTCGAACCGGAGGGTGACACATTTCATTTTTTGTTATCGAAAAGGTCAAAATCCGATGCGCGGTCATTGTCAACGTCCACGCACAAACTATCTAACGTCCTGTGATCGCGGCGTTATCCGATGCGTCATTGACGCCTGCGCGCGAATTTGCTTCGACTGAGCCAAAAGTTCGGCTTGATCGCTTTGGGCGATCGGCGGATAGCACCCCGCGGACCTCCCGGGACCGTGCGACAATGGTGACGCGCGGCCATCTCAACGAGCGGAAGAATCCCCATGGCGCGCAGGAAAATTGCTTTGATCGGAGCCGGCCAGATCGGCGGCACGCTGGCGCATCTGGCCGCGCTGAAGGAACTCGGCGACATCGTGCTCTTCGACATTATCGACGGCGTTCCGCAGGGCAAGGCGCTCGATCTCGCCGAGTCGGGCCCGGTCGAGGGGTTCAACGCCAGGCTCGCGGGCGCGAGCGACTATGCGGCCATCGCCGGCGCGGACGTCGTCATCGTCACCGCCGGCGTCCCGAGGAAGCCCGGCATGAGCCGCGACGACCTGCTCGGCATCAATCTCAAGGTGATGGACGCGGTCGGAGCCGGCATCAAGGCGCATGCGCCGAACGCCTTCGTCATCTGCATCACCAACCCGCTCGACGCCATGGTGTGGGCGCTGCAGAAGATCTGCGGCCTTCCGGGCGCCAAGGTCGTCGGCATGGCCGGCGTCCTCGACTCGGCGCGCTTCCGCTACTTCCTCTCGGAGGAATTCAACGTCTCTGTCGAAGACGTGACCGCGTTCGTGCTCGGCGGCCACGGCGACGACATGGCGCCCTCGATCCGCTACTCGACGGTCGCGGGCATCCCGCTGCCCGATCTCGTCAAATTGGGTTGGACGACCCAGGCGAAGCTGGACGCGATCGTCGAGCGCACCCGAAAGGGCGGCGGCGAGATCGTCGGCCTCCTGAAGACGGGGTCGGCCTTTTACGCGCCGGCCGCCTCCGCAATCGCGATGGCCGAATCCTTCCTCAAGGACCAGCGCCGAGTGCTGCCCTGCGCAGCGCAGCTCACGGGCCAGTACGGCGTGAAGGACACTTATGTCGGCGTGCCGGTGGTGATCGGCGCGGGCGGGGTCGAGCGCATCATCGAGATTTCGTTCGATGAGGCGGAGAAGGCGATGTTCGAGAAATCGGTCGGCGCTGTCCGCACGCTGATGGAAGCCTGCAAGGCGATCAACCCCGCGCTCGCCTCCTGACGCATCGCGGAACGCCCACGTTGTTGGCGTTCGCATTTCCCTGAGGTCGTCGTCTCATGAACATCCATGAATATCAGGCCAAGGCGGTGCTGCGCGCCTTCGCAGTTCCCCTCGCCAACGGATATCCGGCTTTCACGCCGGAGGAGGCGGAAGACGCGGCCAGGAAGGTCGGCGGCCCGCTCTGGGTGATCAAGAGCCAGATCCATGCGGGCGGGCGCGGCAAGGGCCGGTTCAAGGAGACCTCCGCCGGCGAGAAGGGCGGCGTACGGCTCGCCCGGTCGACCGACGAGGCCAAGACCCTCGCCAAGGAAATGCTGGGCGCGACGCTGGTGACTGTGCAGACCGGACCGCACGGCAAGCAGGTCAACCGCCTCTACATCGAAGACGGCGCGAACATCGACAAGGAATTCTATCTCTCGGCGCTGGTCGACCGCGAGACGAGCCGGGTGGCTTTCGTGCTCTCGACCGAAGGCGGCGTCAACATCGAGGATGTGGCGCACAAGACCCCGGAGAAGATTCACAGCTTCTCCGTCGATCCGGCGACCGGGATCATGCCCCATCACGGCCGAACCGCGGCGCGCGCGCTGGGGCTTGTCGGCGACCAGGCCAAGCAGATCGAGAGCCTCGTCACGAAGCTCTATGCGGCCTTCGTCGCCAAAGACATGTCGATGCTCGAGATCAATCCGCTGATCGCCATGACCAACGGACTGTTGCGCGTGCTCGACGCCAAGCTGTCGTTCGACGACAATGCGCTCTACCGCCATCCCGACATTGCGGCGCTGCGCGACGAGACCGAAGAGGACGCCAAGGAAATCGAGGCGTCCAAATACGACCTCAATTACATCGCGCTCGACGGCACGATCGGTTGCATGGTCAACGGCGCCGGCCTCGCAATGGCGACCATGGACATCATCAAGCTCTATGGCGAGAGCCCGGCTAACTTCCTCGACGTCGGCGGCGGCGCCTCGAAGGAAAAGGTCACCGCCGCGTTCAAGATCATCACCGCGGACCCGAACGTGAAGGGCATTCTCATCAACATTTTCGGCGGCATCATGCGCTGCGACGTGATCGCCGAGGGGGTGATCGCCGCGGTCAAGGAGGTCGGCCTCCAGGTCCCGCTGGTCGTGCGGCTCGAGGGGACGAATGTCGATCTCGGCAAAGCGATCATCCGCGATTCGGGCCTCAACGTCATTCCCGCCGATGATCTCGACGATGCGGCGCAGAAAATCGTCACGGCGGTCAAAAAGGGGCGCGCGGCCTGAAACGGCTCCGCCTTAGCGCTATCAAATCTCCGAACCGGCATCACCCGCGAAAGTCCGACATGTCCATTCTCGTCAACGCTGACACCAAGGTCATCACCCAGGGCTTCACCGGAAAGAATGGCACGTTCCATTCCGAGCAGGCGATGGCCTACGGCACCAGGCTCGTCGGCGGCACCTCGCCAGGCAAGGGCGGCTCGATCCACCTTGGCCTGCCCGTGTTCGACACGGTCGCCGAAGCTCGCGAGCAGACCGGCGCGGAGGCGAGCGTCATCTATGTGCCGCCGCCCGGCGCGGCGGACGCGATCTGCGAGGCGATCGATGCGGAGACGCCTCTCATCGTCTGCATCACTGAGGGCATTCCGGTGCTCGACATGATGCGGGTGAAGCGCGCGCTCGACAGCTCGAAGTCGATCCTCGTCGGCCCCAATTGCCCCGGCGTGATGACGGCGGGCGAGTGCAAAATCGGGATCATGCCGGGCAACATTTTCGCCCGCGGCAGCGTCGGCGTCGTCTCGCGCTCGGGCACGCTGACCTACGAGGCGGTGTTCCAGACCACCCGCGAAGGTCTCGGCCAGACGACCGCGGTCGGCATCGGCGGCGACCCGATCAAGGGCATGGAGTTCGTCGATGCGCTGGAAATGTTCCTCGCCGACCCGGCCACCAGGTCGATCGTGATGATCGGCGAGATCGGCGGCCAGGCCGAGGAGGACGCGGCGCAGTTCCTCAAGGACGAGGCCAAGCGCGGCCGCTCGAAGCCGGTCGTCGGCTTCATCGCCGGCCGCACCGCGCCTCCGGGGCGCCGCATGGGCCACGCGGGCGCAATCATCGCCGGCGGGAAGGGCGGCGCCGATGACAAGATCGCGGCCATGGAGGACGCGGGCGTCCGCGTATCGCCTTCGCCCGCCCGACTCGGCAAGACGCTCGTCGATCTTTTGAACGGCAAGTAAGAACGCAAGGGATCCCGCTCCATGACCCGCCAGGACGTCAATCAGGCGCTGTTGCAGACCTCGTTCCTTTACGGCGCCAACGGCGCCTATATCGAAGCGCTGCAGGCGCAATACGAAAAGGATCCGCTCTCGGTCGAACCGGCCTGGCGCGACTTTTTCGAAAGGCTCGGCGACGATCCGGCGAGCGTCGCCAAGACCGCGAAGGGCGCTTCGTGGAAGAAGCCCCAATGGCCGCAGGCCCCCAAGGGCGACCTTATCAACGCGCTCGACGGCGACTGGCCGGCGACGGAGAAGGCGGTCGCCGAAAAGCTGCGCGCGAAGGCGGTCGAGGCCGCGCCCCTGGCGCCTCCGAGCGAGGACGAGATCCGCCGCGCGACCCGCGACTCGGTGCGCGCCCTGATGATGATCCGCGCCTATCGCATGCGCGGCCATCTGCACGCCAATCTCGATCCGCTCGGCCTCGAGGCGCAGAAGGATCACGAAGAGCTGCATCCGGCGACCTACGGCTTCCACGAGTCCGACTACGACCGCAAGATCTTCATCGATCACGTGCTCGGGCTCGAATATGCGAGCGTGCGCGAGATGCTGACGATCCTGCGCCGCACCTATTGCGGCACGATCGGCTTCGAATTCATCCATATCTCTGATCCGGCCGAGAAGGCCTGGATCCAGGAGCGCGTCGAGGGGCCCGACAAGGAGATCCAGTTCACCAAGGAGGGCAAGCGCGCGATCCTCAGCAAGCTCGTCGAGGCGGAAGGGTTCGAAGGCTTCTTCGACGTCAAGTATCCGGGCTCCAAGCGCTTCGGCCTCGATGGGGGCGAGGCGATGATCCCGGCGCTCGAGCAGATCATCAAGCGCGGCGGGCAGCTCGGCTTGCGCGATATCTGCCTCGGCATGGCCCATCGCGGACGGCTCAATGTGTTGAGCCAGGTGATGGGCAAGCCGCACCGCGTCATCTTCCATGAATTCAAGGGCGGTTCGGCCTCCCCCGATGAGGTCGAAGGTTCGGGCGACGTCAAGTACCACCTCGGCGCCTCCTCGGACCGCGAGTTCGACGGCAACAGCGTCCATCTCTCGCTGACCGCCAATCCCTCGCATCTCGAAATCGTCGATCCCGTTGTGCTCGGCAAGGCGCGCGCCAAGCAGGACCAGCTCAACGACATCTTCGAGCGCGCGAAGGTGCTGCCGCTCCTGATCCACGGCGACGCCGCCTTTGCTGGCCAGGGGGTCGTCGCGGAATGTTTCGGCCTTTCGGGCCTGCGCGGCCACCGCACTGGCGGCTCGTTGCATTTCATCGTCAACAATCAGATCGGGTTCACGACCTATCCGCGCTATTCACGCTCCTCGCCGTATCCGTCCGACGTCGCCAAGCTCGTCGAGGCGCCGATCTTTCACGTCAACGGCGACGATCCGGAGGCGGTCGTGTTCTGCGCCAAGGTCGCGATTGAATATCGGCAGAAGTTTCACAAGCCCGTCGTCATCGACATGTTCTGCTACCGCCGGTTCGGTCACAATGAGGGCGACGAGCCTTCGTTCACCCAGCCGATCATGTATCGGCTCATCCGCTCGCACCCGACCACGCTGCAGATCTACGCCGACAAGCTGACTGCGGAAGGCATCGTGACCCGCGGCGAGGTCGACAAGATGCGCGCCGACTGGCGCCAGCGGCTGGAGGCTGAGTTCGAGGCGGGCCAGGCGTATTCGCCGAACAAGGCGGACTGGCTCGACGGCCGCTGGACGGGCTTCAAATCGGCGCAGGACGTCGGCGACGACGATCGCCGCGGCGAGACGAGCGTCAAGCTCGAACGGCTGAAGCAGATCGGCGAGCGAATCACCGCCGCGCCGGCGGGCTTCAACGTCCACAAGACGATCCTTCGCTTTCTCGAGAACCGCAGGAATGCGATCATGAGCGGCGAGGGCGTCGACTGGTCGACGGCCGAGGCGCTCGCCTTCGGCACGCTGCTCGACGAGGGCTTTCCTGTTCGCCTTTCCGGTCAGGACAGCGAGCGCGGAACGTTCTCGCAGCGCCATTCGGTGTTGATCGATCAGCAGAACGAGGCGCGCTACATCCCGTTGAACCACATCCGCGACGGTCAGGCGCGCTACGAGGTCATCAACTCGATGCTGTCCGAAGAGGCGGTGCTCGGCTTCGAATACGGCTACTCGCTTGCCGAACCCAGCGCGCTCACCGTCTGGGAGGCCCAGTTCGGCGACTTCGCCAACGGGGCGCAGGTCGTGTTCGACCAGTTCATCTCTTCGGGCGAGCGCAAGTGGCTGCGCATGTCGGGTCTCGTCTGCATGCTGCCGCACGGCTACGAAGGACAGGGTCCGGAGCACTCGTCGGCTCGCCTCGAGCGTTACCTGCAGCTCTGCGCGGAGGATAACATGCAGGTCGTCTATTGCACGACGCCGGCGAATTTATTCCACGCGCTGCGCCGTCAGCTCAAGCGCGAATTTCGCAAGCCGCTGATCGCGATGACGCCGAAATCCATGTTGCGCAACAAGCGCGCCCAGTCGTCGCTCGGGGCCTTCGGACCCGGAACGAGCTTTCATCGGCTGCTCTGGGATCACGCGGAGACGCACAAAGGCGAGAAGATCAAGCTCGCCAAGGACGACAGGATCCGCCGCGTCGTGCTGTGCTCTGGCAAGGTCTATTACGATCTCTACGAGGAGCGAGAAAAGCGCGGGACCGACGACGTCTATCTGTTGCGGGTCGAGCAGCTCTACCCGTTCCCGCTGAAGGCGCTGGTCAAGGAGCTGTCGCGCTTCAAGAAGGCCGAGATCGTGTGGTGCCAGGAGGAGCCCAAGAACATGGGCGCCTGGTTCTTCGTCGAGCCCTATCTCGAATGGGTGTTGGGGCAAGTCAACGGAAAGTCGAAGCGCGCCCGCTATGCAGGACGTCCCGCGGCGGCGGCGACGGCGACCGGCCTCATGTCGAAGCACCTCGCCCAGCTCAAGGCCTTCCTCGACGAATGTTTCGCCTGAGGCGAGGCCGGGATGCCGCACTTCCTGTGCAAGCTCAAACCTCCGCGGGCGACGTTCTTAACGGACATGACGCCCGAGGAAGCGCTGGTGATGCGCGGCCATCGCGAGTACTGGATGCCGCGGGTCGAGATCGGCGTCGTGGTCGCGATGGGACCCGTCGCCGATCCGTCGGGCGGCTACGGGATCGCGATCATCGAGGCGCCTTCGCTCGCGGCCCTCGAAGCGATGCAGGCGTCGGATCCGACTATCGCGTCCGGGCGGGGGTTCGCCTACGAAAATCTGCTTATGCCGATGATCGCCGTGCGGCCAAGCATGCCGCTTGCGCCGATCCATTCTGTAACTCCTTAAGACGAGAAGGGCGCCTCGCGGCGCGAGTGCAATGGCGATTGAAATTCGTGTCCCGACTCTTGGCGAATCGATCAGCGAAGCGACCGTCGGCAAATGGTTCAAGAAGGCCGGCGAGCCCGTGCGCGCCGATGAGCCGTTGGTCGAGCTCGAAACCGACAAGGTGACGCTCGAAGTCAACGCTCCGGGCGCAGGCGTCCTCAGCGAAATCACCGCCGAGACGGGAGAAACCGTCGCCATCGGCGCGCTGCTCGGCCAGGTTTCCGGCGGCCCAGCCGCCGCGGCTCAAGCGCCCGCGCCTTCCGCACCGCCCAAAGCTGCTCCCGCGCCTTCACCCGCGCCTGCGACCCCGATGCCGCCCGCGCCGTCCGCGGCCAAGATCGCGGCGGAGAACAAGATCGATCTCGACTCCGTCGCCGGCAGCGGCAAGCGCGGTCAGGTCCTCAAAGGCGATGTGCTCGCCGCCGTCGCGGCCGGGGTCTCCCCTCCAGCGCCCGCCCTGGCGCGCGCTCCGGCGCCGGCCCCCGCGCCCGCTCCCGTTTCAGTGCCCCCGCCGCGCGTCTCGACGCCCGACGACAGCGCGCGCGAAGAGCGCGTGCGGATGACGAAGCTGCGCCAGACGATCGCGCGCCGCCTCAAGGACGCGCAGAACACCGCGGCGATGCTGACGACCTTCAATGAGGTCGACATGAGCGAGGTGATGGCGTTGCGCGCCCGCTACAAGGACGCCTTCGAGAAGAAGCATGGGGCCAAGCTCGGCTTCATGGGCTTCTTCGTGAAGGCCTGCGTGCAGGCCCTGAAAGAAATCCCGGCCGTCAACGCCGAGATCGACGGCGCAGATCTCGTCTACAAGAACTACTACCACATCGGCATCGCGGTCGGCACCGACAAGGGCCTCATCGTGCCTGTGGTGCGAGACTGCGACAAGCTTTCGATCGCGGAGATCGAGAAGTCGATCGCGGACCTGGGCAAACGCGCGCGCGACGGGCAGCTCAAGCTCGAAGAGCTGCAGGGCGGCGCGTTCACCATCACGAACGGCGGCATCTACGGCTCGCTGATGTCGACGCCGATTCTCAATGCGCCGCAGTCGGGCATCCTCGGCATGCACAAGATCCAGGAGCGGCCGGTCGCGGTCGAGGGCAAGGTCGAGATCCGCCCGATGATGTATCTGGCGTTGAGCTACGACCACCGCGTCGTCGACGGCAAGGAAGCCGTGACCTTCCTCGTGCGCGTCAAGGAGGCGCTCGAAGACCCGGCGAGGCTGGTGCTGGATTTGTAGCCCCCGGCTCGGTTAAGAACTTCGGCTTTGGGCGGATTGCGGGAGTAGCCTCATCGGCAGGAAAGCTAGGGATAGCGGGCCTTGCCCGGGAAGGTCGGGAGTCCGCCAAAGAGACGTTGCGCGTCAACCTCCAGCGCGTGATGTTCTCCCGGGTGTACATGTCGAAAGGCAACGCGGTTGTGGAAGTGCGGCCTTCCGCGCGCGTGGTCAGCGCCTTGATCATGCCGGACATGACTTCGTCCGAGAGCCGCTCGAGGGGGTGAGAGATGACAAGCGTCAGTATGCCGTCGAGCAGTCCGGCTCTCGTATTGTCCATCAGTTCGTAGCCCATGCCGGCTCTGTCGCTCGCCCGCAGAGCTGCGAGCGCGCCGCTCATGCCGTCTCCCGAGATCAAGACACCGGTGAAATCCGAATGCTCGCCTAGTTCGCCGTCTCGAGCCGGTCGTAGCCGGTGGCGCGGTAGAAGGCCCAGGAGGCGCTCCAGGCGAGCGCGAAGACGCCGACGAGGACGTAGCCGGGCGCGCCGAAATTGTCGTTGAGCGCGCCGATCGCGCCCCAGAAGCCGCCGCCGTCGGTGAGCCCGAGCTGATCGCCGACAAGGTTCAGGACCTCGAGCCCGCCGACCAGACACGCGACGAGGATCGAGGTCGCGGTGATCGTCAGGTTGTAGAAGAGCTTGCGCTGCGGCTCGACGAATGCCCAGCCGTAGGCGCCGAGCATGAGGATGCTGTCGGCCGTGTCGACCAGCGTCATGCCTGCGGTGAAGAGCGCCGGAAAGACGAGGATCGACCAGATCGGCAGGCCCTGAGCCGCCTGCGTCGCGGAAATGCCGAGGAGGCCGACC
>JAFAHO010000050.1 GCA_019237205.1 Hyphomicrobiales bacterium | reverse complement strand
CGCGGGATCAGATCCTTGCCGATGCTGAAGTGCTCGAGCGAGCGCTGCGTTTGCGCGCCCCAAAGCCTGTCCGCCGGAACCTGGACCTCGCCGAGGCTGTCCGATTCGACTCGAAACTGCGCCATCCTTCATCTCCATGTGCTGTTTGCTGCTAGCGGAGAAAATAGGTGCGACAATGCGCCGCACCAGCTGTAGGATTTGACAGTCCCATGAGACTTGCCGCGGCGTGCCTTCGCGCCCGTTTGATCCCGTCCAGTCTGGTCTTTGCAGGCTTCGAGTTTGCTCAGCGATTTGGGTGCAATCAAGGCTCTCCGGCAGCGTTACCGAACTCACGTCACTCCAAGGGACGGGCTGCGGATAAACCTTGGTCCGAAGGGCGCGCAGACCGCGATCATGCCGGGTCCCATGCCGTCAGCTTCTTCATGGCGCACCTCGCTCCATTGGGGCGACTCCGTGAAAATATAGGCGTTGTTGTCGCGGCGCAGCCGCCTCCTTCGGCGGGTTTCGCTGTTTCGCGAGCGCTATCCAGTGCGCGTGAGTATCATCAGCCAATCTCATGGTGTTGCTGCGATTAACTTTGGCCTGCACGCCTCGGCGTCGCTATGAGAGAGCGCCCCGCCGCCAGCGCTTTGCGGGCGTTGATCGCCCAATCAAGCGGGCGGCGAAGCGGGGGCGGGCGCCTCAAGAGACGCCGTGAGCCCGGCGTCGCGAGCCTCCAGCAAACCCAGTGCGGACCAGTCGAGCTCGGCTGCGCCTCCCGCAATCAAGGCGACGAGGCGGTCATGCACGAGGCTTGCGAGGGGCATGGGCGCCGCGGAACGCTCGGCCTCCGCCAGCGCCAGCCTCAAATCCTTGACGGCGAGCGGGACGGCCATCCCGGCGGGGCGATAGCGCTTGTCAACGATCTTGCCGCCGTAGGCGCGGTGGACCTTGGAGTCGAACAGCGAATTGGTGAGGACGTCGAAGGCGACGCGCTCGTCGATGCCGCCTTTGCTGAGCAGGGCCAGAACCTCGGCCATGCTCTGTAGCGTCGTGGCGGTGAGGACGTTGCCGCCAAGCTTCAGGAGGTTCGCGAGGCCCGGGTCCTTGCCCACCACAAACAGCCGCTGCCCGAGCCGCTCGAGCAGGGGCCGAACCCTGTCCACCGCCGCCTCCTCGCCGGCCGCGATGACGAAGAGTTTCCGGCCTTTGGCGAGATCGGGGTTCCCCAGGATCGGGGCCGCGACGTAGAACTGGCCATGCTTCCTATGCTCGGCCCCGAGGAACCGGGAGAGGCCGGGGCTGACCGTGCTCATGGAAAGATGGACGGCGCCCGGCTTGAGATTGCCAATGAGTTCGTCGAGCGTGACGGCCTTGAGAGCGACGTCGTCGGGCAACGAGGTGAGCGCGACATCGCAGGCGGAAAAGCCCGCTGGGCTGGAGACGGGCTCGGCGCCCGCCTTGACGAGCGCCTCGACGCGCGCCGGGTCGCGATCGGAGGCGAGGACGCGGCGCCCGTCGGCGATAAGATTAAGCGCGAAGGCTGTCCCCATATGGCCGAGGCCGACGACCCCGATCACATGAGCTCCAATCGACGTCGCGTTTGCTTTCGGCGAACGCGCCGCGGTCGCCTTGCTTGGCGCCTGCGCTTTGGCTTCAGCCATGGGTCGCTCCTGAAGGTTCGCCGACGCGCGGCGTGACGTCGCTGCCGCTACCCGAGGCCCGGTTTCGCAACATTCATGATAACGTCTGAGTTCTGACTAGCGAAGCGCGCGGAAGTATCGGCGCTCTGCGCCTTGCGAGCAGCGCGCTGAACCTTGGTATAGCGTTACTGGCGCTCGCCGGCGACGGCCTCGACAGGCTGCGCTCTGGAAGGCAATTCTCGATTGTCGGAGTTGCCGTGAAGGCGGTCGCAAAGGCGATCGCGAGCATGAGCGCGACGGCCGGCCAGAGAGCATAGGTCTTGGCTGCGGAGATCGCGACCCCGAAAAGAGCGGCCCCGATCAAAAAGGAAGCCCACAGCTCTGCGTCCATGCGGGCCCGGCGGAGATGCGTGTCCCACGATCCCTCTGCGTCCGACCGACTCCGCGCCGATCTTCGGCAGGACGGGATTGACGAGGCCCATAGCGGAACTAAGGAGCGCGACGTCCATGCGTTTGAGCGCGCCCGGCTAGCCGAGCAGCGCGACCGTGGCCAGCAAGGCCGCGATGAGCAGGAAAACAGCCGTGGGCGCCCGTTTGGGGCGCGAGTGCTTGATGAGGCTCCCGGCCGCGCTTCCTGCGACAAAACACACAATCACGATGGCCGGAATGAGCGCGGCCAGAAAATTCCCCAGACCGGCCTTTACGCCGATCATGGTCGTGTTGCCGCTCATGAAGGAGACATAGGTCCCAAGGACGAGCAAACCGTAGCCGTCGAGGTACCCCGCGGAGAGCGTCGTCAAGGACGCCAGCGCTTTCGCGATGCGTTCTTTTGTCGGAACCACTTTGCTCATCGCTC
>JAFAHO010000025.1 GCA_019237205.1 Hyphomicrobiales bacterium | reverse complement strand
TAGCGCGCCGAGTGCTCTGCACTATGGGACAGGTGGCACGCGGGAGGGCCCGCCCGACAGACCCACGATCGTGGGAAGCGCGTCCTCTAGCGATGTCGATGAAATCCGCAAGTCGCCGAACCCAGGTGCACCCGACGACGCCACATTATCTAACTGCATGAGCTCGACCTGATTTCGCATGATGGGCGGCTCGGGTAGCATCTCCGCAACGGAGGCGAGCGCGTGCCAGAGGCCAAACGGGATCGGAAGCAGCCGCGGTTTTTTGCCTAGGTGCCGCGCAATCATTTCCAGCAGCGATCTGTACGCGTAAACGCGTGGCCCACCGAGCTCGTAGCACATCGGGGACTGGGCGTTCTGCATCACTCTGGCGATCGCGTCGGCGACGTCCTCGACATAGGCTGGTTGCAGCTGCGTCTGGCCGCGTCCGAATAGGGGGAAGACGGGGAGACGACGCAACATTCTCGCTATCGGGATCAGGAAGGCGTCGCCGCGCCCGAACATAACGGAGGGGCGGATGAGCGTCGCGGCGGAGAAAGCCTCGCGAACAGCATTTTCTCCTTTCCCGCGACTGCAGATATACGGTGAGCCGGATCCGGCGTCCGCGCCAATGCCCGAAACGTGGATGAACCGCCCGACGCCAGCTTCTCGCGCAAGCCGGGCGACCCGCGTTGCGGCTTCGACGTGAACGGAATGGAAGGTCTGTGACCCGGTCTCCGCATAGAGGCTCACGGCATTCACGACGCCCTCGACACCCGCGACGGCAGCTGCAACGGAGCGATCGTCATTGACGTCGGCTTGGATCGCGTCGAGGTGAAGGGCGGGAAAAAGCGCTGCAATGCGTTCCGGATGCCGCACCGCTACCCGCACGGACAAATCACGCTCAAGCAGACGCTGGACGACGCGCTGGCCAAGAAAGCCAGTCCCGCCGAAGACAATCACCTTTCCTGGTGCCATGTTCTGTTCCTCGCGATGCCGGGCTAGCTCTTGCGGAAATCGAGGCCCGCGTAGACCGCCTTGCACCCGTCGCGGACGCCGGCCACGCGCGTCTTCAGGCAATCGGCGAGCACCTGCAGTAGCTCGGTCAGCTTCGCGTCGCCGTACTGCTTCATAAGCCACGCCACTTGGTAGTACCCGAACCGGCCGCACGGCTCGCACACGATCGTCAGGCTCGGCCGACAAAGGTCAGACAGGGTGAGTGCGCCGTCGCGGCGCATGGACTTCAAACGAGACGGGCGACTTGAACAGCCGTCCACCGCCCGTCGCGGGGCCGGTATCTCCCGATCGTTCAGACTGGCTGCAATCTGACGCAGCGAAGTTGCACCATGGACGCGCAGATCGGCAATGATGCGGCGAAGTCAGCGGCTCGGCAGTGCGGCCTTCCGGCGGACCTCGAGCCCCGCCAGGCGGCCTTTCTGGGGTAGGTTCAAGATACGTGTAAAAAGTGATCACAAGGCTGGCTCGAAGGGGAGCGGACGGGGTTCGAGCGGTTCCGGCAGGTCGTTCATGTCCAGTACGTATTGCCCGAACCAGCGGATGTGCTCGCGGGTGGAGGGGCTGAGCGAGGCGACCAGGCTGGCGTATTTGAGCTGCTTCTCCTGCCGCCGAAGGCAAGGCAGCCGAGGCGCGGGGCCGCCATCTTGGCCGCCCGCCGATCGCACAACGCATCGTCAGCGAGATCGAGGCACTTGGCGCGCCGCATGAGGAGGTCGAGCTCCTCCAAGCGACCGACGAGCAGGCTCAGCGCCCTGGCGCGGCTGCACCGGCACCGCGGCTGCGCCAGAGTATCCCCCTTGTGCTCGCCGTTAGCGGCGGCGGAACGCCTCGAGGCCAAGTTCGATGTCGCTCTTTTCCATGACGCGCTCGATAGTCCCTTTGCGTAGCTCACGGGACAACGCAAGGACGGCTGTGGTTGCCTCCCGCAGCTGTCGGTTTTGCTCCTCCATCCGGTCGAGATCGCGCGCTTGATTGACCGGCGGTCTTTCGTTTCGCCACCGGCTAATTTGCTCTGCGTAGATGTCCATGAACTCCGTCTGCTCGGCGTGAACGCGGTCGATGCGGTCAACGGTAGCATCGTCCATCACGTGCGGGCGCGCCGATGCATCGGTCAACGTCTTGATCTGCTCGCGCGTGTCCTCCAGGGCCTCCTCGATCATGTTGGCGACGAAAGGCATTGCGCTGATGGGTTGCCAGATCACAGGCCAGGAATGTGACATCATTGAGTCCTCTGCCTCACGATTTCGTTGAACTGGAGACACTTCAAATCGCCACCCGCTCCACCTCGTCGAGGCTCATCTCGTCGCGGCGGCGGTCATAGAGCTGCGTCGTGCGCGTCGAGGCGTGGTTCGCCATGGCGGCGGCCTTCTCCAGCGTCCCGCCGTTGTTGAGATAGGCCGTGATGCCCGTCGCGCGAAAGCTGTGATTGCCGATCTTCGTTGGGATGCCCGCGGCCGATGCGCGACGTCTTATCATCGAATAGGCGTTGGCTTGCGGCAGAGGACTCGTCGTGAGCCGTCCCGTGCCGCGCCCGATCGTGCGAAACAGCAACCTCTTGGGGTCGCTCGCGAGGCCGCAGCCGTCGATATAGGCGTTGAGGTAGGCCTCGAGATTGTGGTGGCAGGGCATTTCATGGCGCTTGCCGCCTTTCTCGTGCAAGCGCACCCATAGGCGACGATTCTGCACGTAAACGTCTTCGACTTTCATGGCGAGCGCCGCGCCGATGCGCGCGAAGGAATAGACCATGAGCCCGATCAGCGCGCGGTCGCGCAAACCGACCTGCGTCGTCACGTCGATGCTGTCGAGCAACGTGCGCGCCTCGGCCGGGTCGAGCACGGGGGTCTTGCCGACTTTGACGACATGCTTCGGCCCGCGCACGCTCGCCGCCGGATTGGCCGGGACGATCTGGCCGGTGACCAGCCAATCGAAAAGCGTACGGATGGCGGCCAGGCGCTGCTTGACGGTCGGCGCGCTGTGCGAGCGCGTCAGCGCCTCGATGTAGGCGCCGACATGCAGCGGCTCGATGTCGATGATGGAGCCGATGCCGTTGTGCTCGCACCAGGCGAGAAACTGGCCGATCGCTCGGCCGTAGGCGCGCCGCGTGTTGGGATTGCGAATGTTGGAGACGAAGAATTCCCAGAAGCGCGTTTGCGCGCGCTCGCCCGCATCGCGGACGATAGGCGCAATGCGAGGGGAGTGTAGGGTCAAGATGTTCACGACGGCCGCCCCGCCTGTTGCGCCAGCAGCGCGTCGAGAAAGCCCTGGCGGTAATAGAAGCTCGTCCTCTTGAGCCGCTCGAAGGCGGCGGCAAGGTCCACGAGACCCTTGCGCGCCGCGAAGTCGAGCAAACCCAACGTGCCGGTGACAGCAAAGCCGCGCCGGCGAGCCGCCGCGACGCCGTCGCGGTCGTCCATGAGCAAGAGGTCGGCCTTCGCGGCCATGGCGAGCGCGATAACGTCGCGTTCGCCGGCGTCGAGCGTCTCCAGGTCGTCCACGCCGCGCCCGGCTTCGACCGAACGGATTTCGAGCCACGGCGGCGGCTCGGCGATCCAGGCGCGAACGGCTTCGGGCGCTTGCGCATGCGCAAGCTCGTCGCGCACGCGCTCCGGCGCCAGGACTTTCGCAAAGAGACGGGGAAGAAGCTCGATGTCGCCCGTCAGCACGAGATAGTGGAGCGGCCCCGTATCGGCGACGACGAGCGTCATGCGGCCTCAAAGGCCGAGTCGTTGCAGGTCGGCGCGATCCTGGTCGAGGTCGTTCTCGGTGTAGCTTCCCATGACGCCGTGTGCGACCAGAAACGCGTCGAGCTCGCCGCGTGTCGCGAAACCCAACAGGCTCTTGAGCGCCGGGCGGGTCAGATGCCCGAGCCGAAATTCGTCGAGCGCCAGCGCTTCGATCGCGCGCCGCTGCATCTCGTCGACCGAAGCGAAACGAGCGGCGAGCGCGTCGGGGATGCGCAGGGTCACGTTCATGGAGCGATTGTGCCAGGGCGGGCGCCGAAAGGCAAGGTCATATGGATGATAAACGACATTATCATACATTCAACGGCCAGGGGAATCCCGGGCCCGAGCTGGGGCCCGGGAACGCCTGCTTGGGTGAAGATCCTATGAGGGCGATCATTGGCCCAGGTGGCTATCCTTGGTCCGTCGAACGACCTCAGGGAGACCTAACATGTTTCGATTCACGGGATCAGCAAAGACTGCCGTCGACTACAACTCCACCATCATAGCTGCGCTGGAAC
>JAFAHO010000008.1 GCA_019237205.1 Hyphomicrobiales bacterium | reverse complement strand
GCAAAAAACGCATTGCTGGAGCGTGATGCCGAGCGGATTGGTGTAGGGACGGCTGAGATTCGAGGAGGGTTGCGGATAGGGGTGGTAACCGAGGCTTTCCGCGCCCTTGCGGAAGATCGCGCCGAAATAGGGCTCTTTCAGCGGCGGATTCGGGTATTCGCGCGCTCTGGGCGCCTCAAAGGGATTGCCGCCCGGCTGAATCTGGCCCTTGATGTTGCCGGCCTTGCCGCTGACGCCGCAGAGATATTCGAACCGGTCGTAATAGGGCTCGAGCTCGTCGTAGGTGACGCCCCAGTCCTGGATGGTGAGGTCCGGGTCGCACTTCTCGACAAAGTTCTTGCCGTAGCGCTGCTCGTGGTGGGTCTTGTAGACGAAGTCGGCCACCTGGGCGCGGAAGCTCTGACCGTTCCAGTGCACGAACGATCCGCCCAGGCCTTGACCGGGCAGAAAGCTTTCCCAGCGGCGTATCGGCAGCGCCGTCTGGTTCGAATTGTTGCGGAACGTCACCGCGACCTTGGTGTTGTCCTGCATCATCGCTTTGCGGATCGAAAACCTGAGCTCGTCGTGGATCGCCGGCGACTGAAAATCGGGAACCGTGTCCCGCCCCGCGCCGCGTTCGAAGCCGACCACTTTCAAGCCGGCTTGAACCATCTCCAGCGCGGCGAGAGAGCCGGTGAGCCCGACGCCGATCGTTACCGCGTCGACTGCAGGCAGACGTTGCGCCATGCTGCAACTACGATCTGTCTAGGGAGAGCTGGCGGGGATGCCAGGATTGGGATGGACGTGCCCATGTGCGTCCTCCCCGAGACTCATCGGCGCGCGATCGATCTTGATCCCATGTTGGTCGATCAGGTCGTAATAGGACGCGTAAGCGCCGGGAAAGCCGATCATCCGCCAGCTGACCATGTTGCAATTCCCGCCGTAGACCGGGTCGCTGAAGAAGCCTTCGAGCGTCAATTCCCAGAGGTGGTCGAAGAGCACCTCAGACGGCACGCCGCCGAGATCTTCTCCGCCCGCTTCCAGTTTTTTGAGATAATTGTCCTGTTCTTCGACGCTCATTTTCGCGAAGGGGGTGCGTTCGAGCTTCTTGTTGATGGCGGCGAGAGCGGTGCGAAAGAGCTCCGCCGGCGTATACGGGAGCTGGTAGCCCTGGCTCGCAGCACCCGGGTGCCACGGGCCGCTGCGGTAGAGCCGCTCGCCCGCGCCCCAGGCGCCGGCCAATTGCTTGTCCATGTAATTGGGGACGCACGCCTCGAGGGCGCTGGGCCAATCCTGGTCGGCGGGAATGAGGCGCGCGACGGCCGCCTCGACGAAGGCGGCCTCCTCGCTGTTGAAGAAGATGTAGGCGGTGAGCTCCGTGACCCTAGTGACGTCCGCTCGGTACTTGGAAAACGAGCCCGGGGAGGGCGCGGGAGCCGCCTTCGCGGTATCGCCGCGGCACATGTCTGCTTCGAGCGCGAGGCCGGTTGGAAGCATCGTCGCGCCAAAAGCCCCGGTCGCTTTCATCAACGACCTGCGTGACAAGTGCGTCATGGCCGCTCCTCTCCTCAATTCAAGTTTTCTGTTGAGGTGCTTCCGGATGCTTCCGCCGGCGCGGCTGACGCGGTTAGAGGCTACACCTCGATCAACACAAACAGATCACGTGCGTCCCTACTAAACAAAGGGACGACGGCTCTAGCATCCGGACCAAGTACCGATAAATCTTGTCAAATAACTCAGTCCACGACGGCTTGAGATGCCTCAAGAGATCCAGCGCGCGTAAACTTACTGACGCTCCAAGCGGCCTCGGCGCTTTGCAGCCTGTCCACCGCTTGGCTAAAAGTTAGACACTTTTTGTGGCGGGCGTCAAGCGAAAGAACGTTGTTGCTGTCAAGGCAAAAACGTTGTTGCTGTCAGGCAAAGTAGAAATGTCCCCTTCGCTGGCCAAGTAGACCCTTCGCTGGCCAAGTAGATATGTCCCCCTTCTGGGAGCGACGAGCGGGTTGGGTGGGGGTGGATAACGGCTTGGCGAAGCGCGCCCCCCATAGCGCCGTAGCGAGCCGAGCCGTTATCCACGCCCTTGCGGGAGCTTCCGGCTCGGCTTGGCGCGTTTCGGGCGATGACCGCGTCGAGACGGGCGTCGAGGGTCTTGTCGTCTTCGACCGCCGGCGGGGCCGGCAGGGTCTTGAAGGGCGTGAAAGCGAGGTCGCGGTCTTTGAAGCGCACGCGCAAGGTCCCATCGAGAAGGTGGAGAAGCGTGACCTTGACGCCGCGCAGCGCGACGCCCGGCCCGGCCGTCTTGACGGCGTAGCGGGGTGGCGCCGGCGCTGAAGCCGAGCGCCTTGGAGAGCGTGCGTTCTTCCCGGCGCGCCAGGGCTTCCGCGAGATCGGCGTTGGAGCCGGACCAGGGCCGATGGGCGTCCTCGGCCTGCCGCGGGGCGACCGCGAACCTTTTGTTCCAGCGCTCGACAAACCCCTCGGCGAACGCCTGCGCCTCGTCGATGGACGACACGCGGGCCAGGCACATCTCCTTGATCAGCCGATCCTGCAAGGTCTGGTTGGCGCGCTCCACCCGGCCCTTGGCTTGCGGGGTCGTGGCGTGGATGAGTTCGATGCGCAGCCGCTCGACGACGCGGCCGAACTCGGTGAAGCCGTCGCCGCCTTGCGCCTCCTTGGCGTTGACGCGGAAAATCCCGTGCCGATCCGAGTAAAGGCCAGCGGCAGGCCGTGCGCAAGCACGTGCGCCTCCAGCGCCTGCAGATAGGCCTTGGCGGTCTTAAGCCAGCGCGAATTGCAGACGCGTCAACCGCCCGGTCGCGTCGTCGATGAACACGATCAGCGCGCAGCGCGGTCCCCGGCTCTCGAACCAGTCGTGCGGGCTCCCGTCGACCTGAATGAGCTCGCCAAAACGCGGCCGGCGTTCGCGAACCTGGAAAATCTTCTTGGCCCGCCGTCGCTTGGGCCGCCACAGCCCCAGCCGGATCTGGATCTGGCGGACCGTCTCTTTCGACACCGCCACGCCCTCGATCTCGCGAAGCTTCTCGCTGGCCAGCGTCGCGCCAAAATCGGCGTAGCGCGTCCGCAACGCCGCCTCGATCGCCGCGACTGTCGCTGGATCAAGCCGGTTGTTCGACGGTCGTCCGCGCCGGCGCGAGACCACACTCGCCTCCCCCTCGCAACGATAGCCGAAAACCAGGCGCTTCACTTGCCGAACGCCAACGCCCAGAAGCTCAGCCGCCCGAGCCTGTCGCAGCTCGCCGCCCATCAGCGGCCGCAATACGTCAAGCCGTTCCCGCTCCGCCCCACTCAACGCCAAAACGTCCCCGTTCAAAACCACCCCCTCCTGCTGCCGCAAAAGGGGACATCTCAACTTTGCTCAAAGGGGACATTTCAACTTTCCCGCAACATCGAGCCCGACCCGCGTGGCAGCAACCAAATTCCGGATAGACTTGCCCATGGACGGCTTCCCTTCAGATGGGTTGGTGACAACGACCATCTTGGCACGCTGATGCCGTTCGGGGCGCCGTCCACCCCATCACCGTCAGCGGACTGGCGGACCGCCTTGACCGCTTTGCTGTAAGGTCGCGGTCGCTCGGCTGCAGGCGCGGTGAGGTCTATTTCGCGCCCGAATTGGATTGAGGGCTATCTTGCGGGGAACCGGCCTTGCCCCGGCGGCCCCAGTGGGGGCGGTATCCGCCCTCTAGGGACATCCCCGGTTTGCGCCCCGACTGGCGGCGCCGGTCGACCAAGGGTCCGATGGCGCCGCAGCCCTTTGAAAAGGCTCGATTCGGCGATGGGAATGGCGGAGGCCGCCGGGCAACGGCGGAGAGATGGAAATCGCTGCAAACCCCTGAAATCGCTCAAAACGGCGATGGAGATCGGCACGTCATGCCGCCTCGGATTGATTGGGGCCGTCCACGTGCGAAACGCTAGCGCAAAACACATATCCGACACCGCGTACGGAGCGGATCAGGGGCGGCCGGCCGGGTTCGACATCGATCTTCTTGCGCAGTCGCGCCACAAGCGTATCGATCGAGCGGTCGAAATAGCTCCACGCGCGCCCTCGCAAGGCGCCGAGCAGCGCCCCGCGCGACAGCGGCTGGCCGGGCTGGCGGACAAACGCGAGCAGAAGATCGAATTCAGACGAGGTGAGATTGACCCGACGCCCGACCGGGTTGGCGAGGTCGCGCGTCGCGACGTCGAGCGTCCACCCGGCGAAAGCGTAGCGGCGTTGATCCGGGGCCGGGAACGGCGCGGCCGCGCTCAGAAACTCGACCTCACCCAAGCGCAACGCGGTTTCAATTGCCGCCAGATCCCGGCTCTCGCCGGCGACAACGAAAATTCGCATGGATCGCCCCTAACCCGCATGGCGCCTGCCCTACGGCGATTCGCCCTCAACGAGTGGAATCGTCTCACATTATTGTCTCATGTCAACAATTGACGATAGGTAAGGCGCCTGAATATTTTTGGCGAAGTCATACCGGAAGATTAATTGTTGTGCGTTGGCAGTCTAGAGTCCCTGCATGTCAAAGATGCAGCATGAAATTGATCGACGTATCCTTGGCGTTGACGCTGAGGGACTATGAACGCCAAGCGACCGTCGACAGACAAGCCGTGAGCGTCTTCATCCACAGCGAGGGGCCAACACAATGGCCCTTCATACGATATTTTCATGGTTGCATTTGCACTGCCTATGGGAGGCCGGAAACGGTGTAAAAAGGAACGAATCTTTCAAAACTCGCGACGCGAGAGTCGTTCATGCGCAGCATTCCGATCGACGTTTTGAGGGCCTTCGTCGCGGTCGTCGAGGCGCGCGGCTTCACCCGCGCGGCAGAGGAGCTGGACCGCTCGCAGCCGACCATCAGCCTGCAGGTCAAGCGGCTCGAGGAGCTGGTCGAGGCGCCGCTGTTCGAGAAGGCCGCGCGCTTTGAACTGACAGCGGTTGGCGCCGTTTGCTTCGACTACGGCAAACGCCTTCTCCATCTGCACGACAGCATGTTGGACGAAGCGTCCCGCCGAAAGGCGCCGGACTCGATGCTTCGAGTCGGCGTGGCGAGCGAGTTCGCTGGTCGCCTGATTCCGCGTCTCGGCCAACTGCGCCCTAACGCAGCGGTCGCGACCGGCTTCGAGGTGGTTACGGACGCATCCGAATCGCTGGCGTCGGCCTTTCGCCAGCGCGCGCTCGACATTGCTTTCGTCATCGGCGCCGAGGTCGACGGTCAAGTCGTGGCGCGCTGGCGCGCCCCGCTGCGCTGGTTCGGCGTCGGCGGGCGCCCCGTCAAGCATCCCTTGCCGATTGCGATAGCGCCACGGGGATCCGCCCTTCACGAGGCCGCAGTCGACGCGTTACGCGCCCAAGGGCGCAGGTTCGATATCGTGTGTCTGAGCGCGGACTTTGCCGTAATAGCAGCGGCTGCTTCCGCCGGACTTGCGGTCGCGCCGATGATTGAGGGTCTGGCGCCGGACGGGTTGAGGCCATGCCATGACAAGACCCTTCCTGCCCTGCCTCCAGTGACTCTGTCCCTGCTCGCACGGACCAAAGCGCTTGCGGCGGCGGGCCGCCGCTGGCTCGGCGACGCCGTCGAGACGCTGCAATCGCTCTGAAGCTGCGGCGCAGCTCGGCGTCGCACTTTGTCACGATTCGTCACGCGTGGCGTCGATCGGTTCGTGGCAACCTTTGCCGGTTCTCCGAATCGATCCCGCGAGCCCTGGCCATGCGAAACACATTCACGCGCAAGATACGCGCAACCGCGGCGCGCAAGGGGAGTCGCGCCGCGGAGGAGCAAAACGAGCTTGCGCTGCTCGCCGAGTTCACGAGGCATGATTCCGTGACCGCGCTCGCGGGCGCAATGGCCCAACGTCTCGGCGGCGCGGTGCGCGACAAGGATCTGATCGCCGGCGCGGACATCGGCTCGTTGCGCGACCAAGCTTGATGATCGCACGGGTGCGATCCTTCCGTTGGGTCGTTAACGGAGCCGCAGCCATTCGGGCCTAGCGTAAGCCGGATACCGCCATCTTTCGCGCCGATGACCACGACGACAGCCGACTACATCGCCGTCACGCAAAATTTGACTCGGTATCAGGCGATGACCGCCGCCGAGCCCGCGGTGAAGTCGGCCACCGCCTACTACGAAGCCAACATCGGCAAGGTGACGTCCATCCAGGACTTTGTCGGCAACTACAGGCTGTTGTCCTACGCGCTCAACGCCTATGGTCTCGGCGATCAAGTCAACGCCAAAGCGCTCATCAGCAAGGTGCTCGAAGGCGGGGTCTCCAATCCAAAAAGCCTTGCCAACACATTGAGCGACTCTCGCTGGAAGGCTTTCGCAGCCGCGTTTGATTTCGTTGGCCAGGGCGCGTCGTCGGTTTCTTCCACGAGCGCCGTCAAAACGACGACTGCAGACTACGTCGAACAGCAGCTTGAGAGCGATCAAGGCGCCCAGGACGTTGGCGTTCAGCTCGCGCTCTACTTCCAGCGCGTCGCGCCAACGATCTCCAGTGAATACGGGATTCTCGCCGATCCGAACCTCCTCGAAGTAGCGCGGACAATCTTCGGTCTGTCGCCAGCGACCAGCGCGACCAACATCGATGCAGAAGCGAAGGCGCTGTCGCAAATGATGCCAATTTCTGATCTCCAAGACCCGAAGAAGCTTCAGCAGCTGACCGAACGCTTCACCGCGATGTACGATCTGACTTATGGACCCGGCTCTGGCGCGACGACCTCGCTCACGGCGTCCTCGGACAACTCCGGCTCGAGCCAGTCGGCCGCCTCGACCGTTCTCGCCGACGTCATCAATTCCAATGGCCAATCGATCAGCAGCGCGCTCAACGCATTCACCGGCGCGCCGACCTCGATGTTTTCGGACGCGCTGATGTCCAGCCTGCAGAAGTTTGCCCTCGGCGGCTGAACGCCCATCGTCGAAATTCGTGGACGCGCGAAAGCTCCGCGCAAGCAGCGCCCCGGAGGGTGCTGTTCGCCATGCCCCAATCCGATTTGTCCTCTTGCGCCGCGCTGTTTGAACCGGAGGCGCTCTACGCCGCGGCGTGGTGGCCTGGCGGGAGGGACGGCGCGAATACGCAATCGCGCGCCTCGACGAGGCGCTGCAGCGCCGGCCCGATTTCGCCGAAGCCCTCTGCATGGGCGGCTATATGCTGAGCGAAAGCGGCAAGCCCCAGGCCGCCTTGCGCTTCTATCGACGGGCGCTCAGCTTCAACCCCTCGCTCATCGTCGCCCACATCAATTCGGGCAAGCTGTTGTTTGACGCGCGCCGCTTCACAGAAGCGCTCGCCGCGTTCGAAGCAGCGACCACGCTTGCGCCAGACGACGCTGACGCATGGTGCAGTCGCGCCGGAGCCCTGCGCGAACTCGGACGTCTCGAGGGATCGCTCGAAGCCGCGCGCCGCGCGCTCTCGCTGCGACCGCAGTACGTCGAAGCCGCGATCAACCTCGGCAATGCGCTTCTGAAGCTCGACCGCATGGACGAGGCGCTTGACGCCTATCGGCGTGCGAGCGCCGCCCGGCCAGGCTTTGCTGCGGCTCTGTGCGGCCAAGGGCTGGCGCTCCGCAATCTCGGACGCTTCAACGAAGCATTGGCGGCCTTTGAGGCCGCCGAGGCGCTCGGCAGCCGCGAAGCAGTAGCCGGCAGGGGCTGCCTGCTGCTGACGCTCGGTGATTTCGAGCGCGGCTTCGACGGATACGAGGAGCGCTGGCTTGAGGGCAGATCGCTCGCTGAGGCCCTCGGAACGCGCTTTCCGACCTGGCGTGGGCCGGCGCAGCCGGGCGAGTGCGTCCTGGTGCTCAACGATCATGGTCTCGGCGACACGATCCAGTTCTTTCGCTACCTGCCTCTAATGGCGAACGCCGGCGTGAATGTCACGTTTGTCTGTCCGCCGAAATTGCGCCGTCTCCTCTCGTCCGGAGCGGCGGTCCGATTTGTTGACGCCCCTCCGGAGCACGAGCCGTTCGACGCGCAGATCGCTGTCAGCAGCCTGCCCCGAGCGTTCAAGACGCGACTCGACTCTATTCCCGCCAACGTCCCTTATCTGTCGCCGGAAGCGCCGCTGCAGAGGCTGTGGGGGGAACGGATCGGAGCCGCCGGATTCAAGGTTGGCCTCGTGTGGCAGGGCAATCACGACCCCGAGGCGGATCGCGCCCGCTCGTTTCCTCTCGCGGCTTTGGCGCCGCTCGGCGGGATTGCCGGCGTCCGTCTTGTTTCTCTCCAGAAGGGATGCGGCGAGGAGCAACTCGCCGCCCTGCCACTTGGCATGCGGGTCGAATCACTTGGTCCGGATCTCGACTCGGGCACCGACGCGTTCGTCGACACGGCCGCAGCGATGACGCGGTGTGATTTGATTGTCACCTGCGACACGTCGATCGCGCATCTTGCGGGGGCTCTGGCGCTCCCCGTCTGGGTCGCTCTGAAGAGCGACGCCGAATGGCGATGGCTGCGGGAGCGCGCCGACTCTCCCTGGTACCCGACGATGCGCCTCTTTCGGCAGTCGGAGCGCGGCGTTTGGACGGACGTGATCGACGCCATGACGCGCGAGCTCGCGCGAATGCTGCCGCAGTGCGCGTCGCCGCGCATGATTGTCACGCCATGCTCGATCGGCGACCTGATCGACAAGATCACAATCCTTCGCATCAAGACCCGACGTATCACCAATGAAGACAAGCTCCGTAACGTGCGGCGCGAACTCGCCATGCTCGAAGAGCTGGCGACTGACGCCGGTCTTGTCGGCCCCTTCGTCGCATCGTGGTTCGACCAGCTTGATGTGGTGAACGCGCGGCTCTGGGATATCGAGGACGCGATCCGGGTCCGTGAGCGGGATGGTAGCTTCGGAGCGGAGTTCATCGCGCTGGCGCGGTCGATCTATGCCTACAACGACGAACGCGCCGCCCTAAAACGCGCGATCAACAAAATGTTCGATTCGGCGCTCGTGGAGGAAAAGAGCTACGCCTGAATATGCTCAGTCGAGAATGCCATAGTAGCGTTCGCGCAGTGCAAACCGATCCCACGGTCTCAGCGCGGTCGCGGGCGCGCGTTCGCGTAGATGGACGCCGATGACGCGTCCCCGCCGCCAGACAACCTTTGCGCCGCGCACTTCGCCTGTTTCGTCGACATGCACCGCCATGCGTCGCGGCAGTAGGACGTTACGCGCGAGCGCCAATCTAAGGCCGTGCAGAGACCGGTCGCAGATCCGGCATTCGCATATGAATCGATAAGCGGCGTCGAGCAGTTTCGCCGACCGCAGACACATTTGCTCGCGCGACCAGGCCCGCTGTTCGCCGCGTCGGGTCCGTTCCGGTTCGCCGTCCGAAGTCACGACCCAATAGGCGATCTCGCCCCGCTCGGCGAGGGCGGCGCCAAGCCTGCGGGCTTTCTCGGGACGCGCACGCAAGTCCTCTCGCTTGATCCCCTCGAGCGTGGGGTTCGCCCTGCGCACGCGGCCAGTAGCGCCGGAGCCGCGCCGGCTTAGCACAGCGTTAACCATTTCCAAGATACATATAAACATGTGCTTGACAAATTATCTGCGAAGCTCGCGAACGCCAGTTTTCATCGTTATCGAATATTCGTCAAGAAATATCTGTCCGGTTTGCTGAATGTTCCCTGAATAAAACTTCTCATTTTTGAGCGTAAGTAGTCTTAAACAATTTCGTAAATAACGAATTTACTATTAGCCTAATATTTGGTGCCTAAAAGGGTTAAGGCGTTAACACGGTCAAAGACAGCCAAAATAGGGTCCCTTGGAGCAAAAGTATGTACATCATTATTGACGATCGCAACATCGTGGCGGGAGGGTATGCGACAGGTTTTCATCGCGAGGGCGTCTCGTCCGCGGGCATCGAGGCGGCGGAGTTCCGAGAATGGATCGCCAAGATTAGCGACACGGACATGCATGCAGTCGAGGCGTTTGTGATCGGAGACTGTGGCGAGCGCGAAACGCTGTCGCGGATGATCCGGGAGCGGTCGAACGTGCCTGTGCTCTGCCTCAATGAGCGCCACTCGCTCGACGACACTCTCGGTCTGTTCGCTGCCGGCGTCGACGACGTCGTGCGAAAGCCGGTGCATGTGCGCGAGATCCTAGCGCGAGTGGGCGCGATCAATCGCCGGGTCTTCGGTCAGAAGGGTAACGTGACCGTCGGCGAATTGCGCGTCTACTTCGATGGGCGCGAGCCAGCGGTGAACGGCGAGCCCTTCCCTCTTCCGCGCCGCGAGAGACGCATCCTCGAGTTCCTTCTGCGCTGCCGCGGCAGACGCGTCAGCAAGACGCAGATCTTTAACGCCGTCTACGGACTCTTCGACGAGAACGTCGACGAGAACGTGATCGAGAGCCATATAAGCAAGCTGCGGAAGAAGCTGAAGCATCGCCTCGGATTCGATCCGATCGATTCGAAGCGCTTCCTCGGCTATTGCATCGAGAAATAAGTGGTCTCGACCTTGCGGCGCGGGCCCGCGTGAAAGCAGCCCGACTCCGTATCCTCTTTCTGCCGAAAGAGGGACCGGTTTCCCCGCGCGCCTTTGGGGAGTGCTTAACCGGGGGCAGGGAAAGCGGCGCGCGGGGAAGCTCTGATCGGCCGAACGGCCTCAGAGGCCGAACAGCTTCAGGATCAGCTGCGCATTCTGGTTGGCGACCGACAGCGACTGGATGCCCAGCTGCGCCTGCGTTTGCAGCGCCTGCAGCCGTGTGGAAGCCTCGTTCATATCTGCATCCACCAGGCCGGACACTCCGTTCGAATAGTTGGTCGTCAGGGCGGAGTTGAAGGTCGTCGCCGCGGTCATGCGATCCTGCGTGGCGCCGATTTCCGCGGAATAGTTGGTCACCGCGGCGAGCGCCTGATTGACGGAGGCGAGCGCCGCTGATGCGGTGATCGTCGTGCCGATCTGGAATGTGCTCGTCGCGCCGGTTCCCCCGGTCAGGTCGATGCCGCCTTGGGTGAGTAGGTTCGACGTCGCCGCCGTTGTGGTCGTCGACGAAACAGCCAAGGACGAGGCGGTTGCGAATGTCAGCGACGTGTCGGTCGCCGAATTGTTTCCGCTCGCGTCGAGCGCGGTGTAGCTCGTCGTCGTAACATTGCCGTAGAGATCCTCGGATTTGACCGTCAGCGCCGCCGGCCCCGTAGTTGAGGCGGTGATGACGTCGTTGCCGTAAGACAGCGTCGTGTTGGTGGGCGGGCTGGCGTAGAGGGCGGCCAGGTTGGTGATGGTCGTCGGGTCCGTGATCGTCGACTGGGTCGTGGTGGTCGTCGGTGTGGAGGCGGCGGCGCCGGTCAGCGCCTGCGCGGCGAACGAGATGGTGTTCACCGAGCCGCCGGTCGCGCTCGCATTGTAGCCGGCGACGAAGCTCAGCGTGTTCTGCGTGCCGTTGAGAACATTCAGGCCGTTGAACGAGGCGCCGTCGACAGCGTCCGTCAATTGCCGGCCGAGGGAGGCGAGCGACGTGTTGATGTCGCCGATCTCGGCGCCAGGATTCTGGGCCTGCGTCAGCGCAGTCGCCATCGAGTTCAGTGTCGTGATGACGGAATTGATCGCGGAGGTGGCGGTCGCCAGCACCGACTGGCCTTCTGACAGTGCGTCATTGGATGCCGTCACGATGCCGCTGTCGGCGTTGAGTTGGGCAGCGATCGACCAGTAGGCGGAGTTGTCGGCCGCGCTCGCGACGCTAAGGCCGGTCGAGACCTGGTTCTGGACCGTCGCCAGCGACTGCTGCGTCATCTGCAGCGCCTGTAGGGCGCTAAGGGCGGCAGAATTGTTGAGAATTGAATCCACAGAGGTGCTCCTGTCGGAAAGGTCACGAGAGATTGGAGTGACATTTCGGATTCGCACCGAGACGACGGAGTGGCGGCATGCCCGAGGCTTTTCTCGAAAGCCTGACCGTCGTGTTGGCCCGGCGCCCCACTTTCGGGTGCGGCGTCCATGGACGACGGAACCCTAGGACGAACCCGCTAATGGCAGGTTAATCGCCATCGAAATTCGCGAGCCTAAGCGCAATCCCGGCGCAAGCTCCACTCGTGACCATGCTTCTGCAATCCTCACGGACCCGAGAGTGGCCACGAACCTATTGGCGCAGGCGGAACGACTCTGGACGAACCTGCAGGGGTTGGGCGTCCGGCGCCTCGTCGCGTTGGCGCTAATCGGGGTCGCTGTCTTCGCGGTCACTGGACTGGCGGGCTACTACCTCAGCCGTCCGACCATGGAGACGCTTTATTCCGGCCTCGATCGCGATGACATCGCCGCTATCGGCTCCGCACTGCGCGAGGCCGGCGTGCCTTTCGACGTCAACGCGGAAAGCACGATCATTCTGACGCCGACGGGGCAGGCGGCGACAGCGCGCATGATTCTGGCCGAAAAAGGGTTGCCGCGCAGCGGGGCCGTCGGCAACGAACTGTTCGACAAGCTGGGCTCTCTTGGCCTGACCTCCTTCATGCAAGACGTCACCCGTCTCCGGGCCCTGGAGGGGGAACTCGCGCGAACGATCCAGATGATGCGCCCCGTCAAGGCGGCGCGGGTGCATATTGTGCTCCCCGACGAGGGGTCGTTTCGTCGCGAGCGCCAACCCTCTTCGGCCTCAGTGGTGATCCGAACTGACGGCGGCGACGACCGCGCGACCGGCCAGGCGATCCGTCATCTGGTCGCGTCGGCCGTTCCCGGAATGAAGATCGATGACGTGACGGTTCTCAACGTCGACGGCCGACTTCTCGCGTCAGGCTCCGACTCGATCGAGAAGTCGCCCGACAATCTTCTCTCGCTTGAAAATGAGGTGTCTCAGGAAATCCGCGAGGGCGTTGGACGCACGCTGACGCCCTACCTCAGTTCGCGCAATTTCCAGATTTCCGTCGCCGTGCGGCTCAACGCGGACAAGACGCAGACCAATGAGACGATCTACAACCCGGACAGCCGCGTGGAACGGTCGGTGCGCGTGACCAAGGAGCAGCAGAGCTCCCAGAACGCCGCGGGGACCCAGGCCACGGGCGTCGAGGCGAATCTCCCGAAGCAGAACAGCTCGGGCTCTGAATCCAAGCAGTCGAATGATCAGACGCAAAAGCGCGAGGAGCTCACGAACTACGAAGTGTCGTCGAAATCGATCCAGACGACCAGCGCCGGCTTCTTGATCCAAAATCTGTCCGTGGCGGTGCTCATCAATCGCGCCGCTCTGACCGCGTCGCTCGGCGACAAGGCGGGAGCCGAGGCGCTCGCCGCTCAGATCAAGGAGATTGAGCAGCTCGTCGCTTCTGCGGCAGGGCTCGACAAGCAACGCGGTGACGTAGTCAAGGTGTCCGTAGTCGATTTCGTCGACTCGAGCCGCGATCTTGAACCGGCGCCAGGTCCCTCGATCCTCGAAATCCTGGCGCGTCAGACCGGATCGATCGCCAACGCCGGAGCCGTGGTGCTCGTCGCCGCTATGGTCGTTTGGTTCGGCATGCGGCCCGGCCTCAAGATGCTGCTCGCCTCCCCAGCGGCGGCTGGCGGCGCCGCCAATGGCGGCTCGACCGACGCGACCCCTGCGCTCGGGGCGCCGGACGCTGGCCAAAACTTCCTTATCGAATCCGACGACGGTCGCGACGCGTTCCTGGAGGCGTTGCTCGCGCGCCGGGACAACGGGCCGCTGCGCAAACTGCAGAAACTCGTGGAATTCGATGAGAACCACGCAGCCACAATTCTCAAACAGTGGATTCGTCAGGAGGCGAACGGATGAAACCCGTACCGATTGCGGACTATCTCGATCATATCGGCCGCGGGTCAGGAGAGAAGGCTTCGCCGCGTCGCGACGCGTCGCCGTTCCGGCCGCGCAGCCTGCAAAGCTTACAAAGCCCCGCGCCGCGGCCGATGCCCGCGTTCGATCGCGTTCCTAAGGTCGTAGCCGCGGTCAAGTTACAAGCAGAGGAGCGGGAGCAGCGCCCGCTTCTAGGCCGACGGCCCGTTGCGGGGGAAACGGCTGCATTCGACTCTCTCGTTGCGCGGGAAGCGCCCAAGGTCGAGGAAATGGCGCTTCGACTCGCCGAGGCTCACGCGCGCGGACGTGAGGAAGGCTTCGTCGACGGTCAAGCCGAGGCCGAAGGGCGGCACGTGGCTCAGGAACGGGCGGTGATGGCGCGCCTGGAGTTCCAGCTCGATGAATGTGCTCAGCTCGAAGCGGTGATTCGCTCTGGGTTCACCCGGGTCGAAGAAAGCCTCGGCGCCGCCGTGGCTCGGATTCTTGCGCCTTTTTTGGTCAAGCAGGTGTTGAAATATGTCACCGACGAATTGTGCAAGAGCATTGGCCGCCTTTGCGCCGGCGGCTCGCCGGGGTTGATTACCATTCGGGGGCCCGAGCGGGTGCTGAGCCTATTGCGCGAGCGAATCGCCGACCTCCCCGTTGAGGTGGACTACGTCGAAAACGACAGCCCGGAGACGGTCGTCGAAACCAACGTCACTCAAATCGTGACTGAGCTTCAGCCTTGGGCCGAGCTACTCGCGTCACTCGACGCCTGAGCCGATGAGCGCGCATCCGGAAATCGTCATCATAAAGCGCCGGGGCGCGCTCGAGGACAGCCATCATGGCGGCGCGTGGAAGATCGCGTTTGCGGATTTCATGACCGCCATGATGGCGTTTTTTCTTGTGCTGTGGATCATCAGCGCGACCGACAAGAACACGAAGACGCTGATCGCGCGCTATTTCAACCCCGTGAAAGTGGAAGAGCCTGCGAAGGCTCAGAAGGGGATTCACGGCGCCCCGGAGCAGGACACAGACGCGCCGGGCACCGAGTCGGGCGCGCCCAACGCCGAAAAACCGCGATCAGATCAGGGCCAAACCGCAAGAGGATCAGTCCGGGAGAGTTCGGCAAGTCCGCTGGCAGAGTCCCAAGAAAAGCATTTGGCGAAACCGGAGCCCAAGGCGCCGCCCGACCCGGCCAAGCCTAATCCGAGCATGTCTGAAGACGAACTCTTCAGCGACCCGCGCGCCAGTCTCGACAAGATCGCAGGCGTGCCGCCGCCGGGACCGCGTCTCGATCCGACAGCGACGTTGAAGGGTTATGGCGAAGTGGGTCCCAGCGCGGACGATGCGCTTCGGGATCCTTTTCGTCCGCTCGGCAGCGACAGGACGCTCGATGTTGTAAGCCCGAATCCGGGCGCGCCGCCTGAGGCGAATGACGTCCGCGACGAATCGAAGCCGCCGGCGGAAGCGCACCGGCCTTCGGCCGCCGTCGCGTCCCCTCTGGGGCCGGCAGAGAAGGAAGCGAACCCGTCGTCTGGAGCGGCGTTCGAGCAGACAAAGACGGAAACGCCTCAGGCGTCGGAGGCGAAAGTCACGGTGGTCGAGAAGGCGCGAGCCGACGCGGCCGCAGCTTTGCTGGCGGACGTCAAGAAGCGGCTCGGGGAGGAAAGCCAGTCGCTCCCAGGCCCGGAGCTCGACGTTCAGGCGACGGACGAGGGCATCCTCATCAGCCTCACCGACCGCCAGAACTATTCGATGTTCGCGATCGGCTCCGCCGAGCCGCAGCCCCGAGTCGTGCGGATGATGGACGCCATTGCGATGAGCCTTGAAACAATGCCGGGCGTCATTGTCGTGCGCGGACATACCGACGCCCATCCATATCGATCAAAGACCTATGACAATTGGCGGCTGTCATCGGCGCGGGCGCAAATGGCCTATTACATGCTCAACCGCGGCGGGGTCGCGGAAAAGCGGTTTGAGCGGATCGAAGGCTTCGCCGACCATCGTCTCAAGGATCCGGCGCACCCATTCGCGGCTGACAACCGTCGCATCGAGATCCTGCTGCGCGAGGAGACGCAATGAGGTTGCAAGTTCGCAACGCCCTTGTTTTCGCGACGCTGGTCCTTGCGGGAGGCGCTGGTGCGCAGGTGGAGCAGGGCGATATCTCGGACATGGCGGACGATCTCCAGCGCATTCAGATCCGAATGGCCCAGGGCGACAAGTCCGCCTATGCGGCGCAATTGAAGCAGTTGACGGCGATGGGCGCGGCGATCGCGTCTGCGAAGCCGGAAACCTGGAAAGATAGACGCAAAGTCGATTCGCTCGTCATCTACGTCCTTAGCGGCGGCGCGCTTCGCGACGTGACGCCGCTCTTGAAGGATGACGCCATCCCCGAGCCGGACCGCACGCTCGCGCGCGGCGCGTTCGCGTATATCACGAGCCACGAAGCCGATGCGCTCGACCTCTTGAGCAAGATTGACTTGAGCGCGCTCGAAGCGCGCCTCGCCGGTCAGATCGCGTTTGCCCGGTCCGTGCTCGAGACGAAGCGCGACCCGAAAGCGGCGGCTTCGTTCCTCGATTGGGCGCGTCTGGTCGCGCCAGGCGGGCTGGTCGAGGAAGCGGCGCTGCGGCGGGAGATCGCGCTCATCGCGGAGGCGGGGGACGCGACGCGCGTGGCGATGCTGACACGGCAATATGCGACCCGCTTTGGCGCCTCGCTCTACGCGGCCGATTTTTTCCGCGAGCTTGCGGGCCTGATCGCGCGTTTCGGGCTCGCCGATGATCCTGCAAATTATCAGCTGCTGTCGGCCGCAGCGGCGAGCCTAGCGCCGGACGCCCGGCGCGACTTTCTCCTGACCCTCGCAAAGGCTGCGATAGTCAATGCTCGGTTCGATGCGGCTTCTGCGGCCGCCGGCGAAGTCCTGAAGAGCGCGCCGCGGGAGAGCGCCGATGAAGCGCGGGCGCGACTCTATCTCGACGCGGGCCGGCTGCTCTCGGACGGGTACGACGCGGCGCGCGCGGATTTGCAGGCCATCGCCGCCGCGAAACTCGACCGGTCCGACGCCGGACTGCTGGCCTCGGTTCGAGCCGTCGCGGCTCAATTGCGGGCGGCGCCGAGCGCCGGGGCGGTCGAGGCGCAGGGCGACCGGCCGACCGAAGGCGGGAAAGCCGGGGGGCCGACTGAGACGATCGGGTTGGCCGAGGCGGCGCTCAAACGCACCGAACATGCAGCCAACGCAAGCCAAAGTGGCGCGCAATGACCGCCATCGCGCCAGCGCCCGCTTCCGGTCATGCGCCGCTCGAGCAGCGTTCGGCCCATGCCGCGCCTGGCGCGCTCTTGCAGGCCCATGACCCTGTGGACTTCGCGGCCGTGCTTGACTCCGTGCCCGGCGGGGACGCGAAGGCGAAGCCCTATTCGGGGGAGAGGGCGCAGAGGCCGAGCGATTCCCCGCCGCGCGACCGTGCGGAAACGCAGATTCCGAATCCATCATTCTACAATGTCGCTCTGGCGCCGGCTCTGCCTGTCGCGGCGCTGACGACGATCGCGAACGAGGAACCAGCTGCGGAGACGGATCCGCCCGCGCTTGCGCCGAAGGCAGCGGCGCAAAGGCCGGCTCCGGACGCCGCCTCGCCGCCACGGGTCGCGAACGCGCAGGCAGGCGGCGCCCTCGGGGCGAGGCTGATCGACGAGCGGAGCTTCCATGCGAGCGCCGCGGCCTCCACCCCAGCGACCGCGCCGCCGATCGATGGCCCCTCTTCCGCAGCCCAACCCCCCGCGGCGGCGATCGTGGTTTGGGATGCGCCCGAGGCCGCCGTTCAATCGCCGCCGACCGTGTTGCTGAGACGATCCCAGGCGACCGCCCCGTCCCTCACGGTCAGTCCGTGGACGCCGCCCGTTGCGAGCGCATCGCACGCGGAGCGGGGGCCCGTGGTCGGATCCGGCCCAGTCCCCTTGAGCGGAGGGCGCGCCAGGGTCGAGCGGCAGACCGACCCGGCAACGACCACCGCCCGCGTCGCCGCCCCGGTCGCCGACAAGCCGGCGTCACGGCCGGAGGCGAGCCCGGCGCTGGATGGGTCCGAGTCAGGTGGATCCGGCGGGTCCGCCGATCTGGCGACGAAACCCGAACCCGGCGCGCCTCAATCCTCGCCTTCGCTGACGCTGGCGGCCCTGACGCAGCCGCTGGCCGCCGCCCAAGCGGACCCGGAGTCGCAACCTGCCGATGCGGCGACGGGTCAGGGCGCGCCGCGCGCGGCCCGCACGCCTGCGGCGTCCCCGGCGCCGGTCAGGGAGATCGATGTCGACCTCTCGCCCGGCGGGCTCGAGGACGTCTCGATGACCATGCGGCTTGCGGGGGACAAGCTCTCGCTCGTCATCCGCGCCGGGAGTTCCCAGACCACCGGCGCGATCGAAGGGGCGCGCGACGCGATCGCCGAGCGGCTGGCCGCGATCGGTCAGCCGCTCGGCTCTCTCATCATCCAGCAGACGGGTTCGACGACCGATGCGACAAACGCGAGGGACGCCGGAGACCGCGGCGGCGAGAGCAGGCCGCAAAGTCGGGGCGGCGATGCGAACGATTCCCGCGGCGCTCGGCGCGGCTCTGGTGGCTTCTAGCCCGGCTGGCGCCGGGGCCGGGCCGATGGCCTGCGAGCGCGAGATGACGCGCGCCGCCGCCGCCACCGGGGTGCCGCTCAACGTGCTCTATTCGGTGGGCTTGACCGAAACGGGCCGCCGCGGCCAGCTCGACCCTTATGACTTGAACATCGACGGGCGGGAGGTCCGCTCGAATAGTCTCGCCGAGGCGATGGCGCGTGTCGCCGCGGCGAAGGCCGGAGGCGCGAAGCTCATCGACATCGGCTGCATGCAGATCAACGCGCATTGGCACGCCGCGCATTTCGCCTCGCTGACCGCAATGTTCGATCCGCGGCTCAACGTCGACTATGCGGCGAACTATTTGAAGACCCTCAAGGCCGAGGAAGGAACCTGGACGCTGGCGGTCGCCCGCTATAACGCCGGCCCCGACAACCCGGCGGCGGAACGCACGTACGTCTGCGCCGTCATCCGCAACATGGTCACGAGCGGCTTCGGCCAATGGACCGCCAACGCCCGGTCGCTCTGCCGGTAGCTTTCGATCTGCACGCGGGCGAGCTTTCTCAAATTGTTAGGCGCCAGATTCTGCAAATTTTTGGTTGCAGCCGGGCTCCGCTTCCGTTGCAGGGCGCGCTCGCTGAGCGCGCCGTGGCCGGGTCGCCGACCCGGCCCTACAGCCGGGCCGGGTCGCGCGCCCGAGCCGACCCCCTTTTCCCGGAACGGAGCCGGCCATGCGCGCGCCATTTCCATTCCGGTTTTGAGCGATTCCAAAGGCTTGCGGCGCCTTTTCGTTCCGAGGTCCAGCGTTACATTGGCGCTTATCGCGTTGGTTGTTGGTTAGGTCTTTGCCGATTGCCCCTTTGAGCCCTTGTCGTCATGGCCGGGCTTGTCCCGGCCATCCACGCCACGCTGCCGCAAAGACGGGACTGGTATTGGCGCGTATTGGCGCGGTGCGCTGCAAAAGCTTGCAGACGCAAGGTTTTTCGCATCCGCTGGTTGCTTGCCTGCGCTCGATTCGCCGAACCACGTGGATGGCCGGGACAAGCCCGGCCATGACGCTTTAAGAGCTGCCGGCA
>JAFAHO010000007.1 GCA_019237205.1 Hyphomicrobiales bacterium | reverse complement strand
CCATAAGCGGCGCGTTATAGGGTTCGGTCGGCGTCGCTACTGTGCCCTCGGCGACGCCAGAGTCGACGAAGCTGCCGTCCGGACGGTAGTCACGGATCGGCGGATACGGGCCGCCGGTCGCGAACAGCCGGTCGACGATGCCGTAGTCCTCGAATATTTCCAGGCTGCGTGGCTGGATGCCCTTGCCGCGCGAGCCATGGAACGGCTCGTCTGCCTTCTCGGCCAGCCGGAAATCGACACCGCGCCGGGCGAGGTCGATCGCCAGCGACAGCCCAGCGGCGCCGGCGCCGCAGATCAATACATCGGTTGTCGGTTCTTGCATCACGGCGGGCCTCCTCGATATATGTATGATGCACATATTCGAGCGTCAAGGAAAAAAGTGCAAAATACACTTAAACGCAGCGTGCTGCGTAACCTGCACGAGGCGCTGATCGATGTGGTCGGCGTCTTCAACCGGCCGCAGAATGACGTCATCCTGCTGCGCGAAGCCGGCGTATCGCTGGACCGCGCTCTGTTTCCCCTGTTGGTGCTGATCGAGCGCCGCGGACCGATCGCGGTGGGCGAGCTCGCTGGTAGGGTCGGGCGCGACTACACGACGGTGAGCCGGCAGGTCGGGAAACTGGAGAGCCTCGGGCTCGTCGCACGGCGCGCCGGCAAGGAGGATCGCCGCGTGACGGAGGCGGTCGTCACCGACAAAGGCCAGGCCATGTCGGATGCGCTCGACGCGGCGCGAGAACGGCTGGCCGGGATCGCGCTGGCGGGTTGGAGCGGGAATGATTTGAAGGACCTCGCACGGTTGCTGCGCCAGTTTGCAGACAACTTGATGCACGGACCAAGCGATGTTTCGACGCCGCGGCGCCGCTCCCGGTCAGGTTCCAAAGAGCCACGTCAGACAACCTCGAGCCGACGGTGACCTCCGCGGCCAGCGACGAGGAATGAGGGGGCAAAAAGCGCGGAGCGAATCGAGAGATGCGGCGCTCCGGGAGAGCAAATAGGGAATCGAAGCAACTGTCGCACGGAAACCCCAGATTTAGAATGCTGAACGTGGTTATGTGTGCCGTCAACTACGGCTGTGCTGCGTTTGGCATTCTAGCTCTCCGCGTCCGGCCGGCTGGCCAAGCGCCTCGGGAATGACGCCGCAACCCCGCCCTACGCTCTCGACACTGAAACCGGAACCCCAGAGGACTGATTCGGGTCCAAAACGGGTCGAACCGATTGAGTTAGACCCTGACCACACGCGGATTTGAAGCCCCGCTGTTTGCCGCGGCGCGGCTCTTTTTGTAGTCTGCCGTCGCGCCGAACCCCCGAAGCGCCGGGAGGCCCTCAATGACGTCAATTCGGCTTGCGTTCATCGCTTGGCTGTCGCTCGCGCCGGCCTTGGCTCTTGCGCAGAACGCGCCGCCCACGGCCGTGCGGGCGACGGTCGAGAGCGTCGCCGCCGACGGCGCGAGCCTCTCCGTGCGCACCCGCGGCGGCGATGAGCGGACCGTCCGCCTTACGCCAAAGACACTGTTCGTCCTTGTTGCGCCGGCCTCTCTGACCGACGTGAAGCCTGGCGCATTCGTCGGCGTCGCAGCGCTGCCGGGCGAAGGTAGTCAGTTGAAAGCGATGGAGGTCCATATCTTCCCCGAATCGATGCGGGGGACCGGCGAGGGGTCTCGGCCCTTCGACCTCGGGCCCGGGAGCACAATGACCAATGGAACGGTCTCGGCCCGGGTCGACGCCGTCCAGGGTCCCGCGCTTACCGTGACCTATAAGGGTGGGGAACAGGTCATCATGGTCGATCCGAAGACGCCGATCGTGACTTTCGAGCCCGGCGCCGCAACCGACGTCAGGCCCGGGGCGGCGATCATTGCCCGCGGACCGAGGCAGGCGGACGGATCGGTCGAAGCCGCGTTCCTCCTGGTTGGCAAGGACGGGCTGGTTCCCCCCTTGTGAGCCGGCCGGCGGCTCGGTCGCCGCGGGAATCGCAGTGTCCAGTCGATTTGCCGGCGCCAAGCATCCCGTGCTAGCACGCGGACTCGTTCCTTCGGCGGTTGAGGGGCCCAATGGGCAATAATCCGGTGAGCAATAGTCTGGCCACAAGCCGGCCGGACGCGGTTGCGCACGATTCGAAATTCACCTTCGTTCTCGTCAAACCCACCCATTACGACGACCAGGGCTATCCAATCCAGTGGTTCCGCTCGGCGCTGCCGTCCAATACGCTCGCCTGTATGTACTCGCTTGCGGACGATGCGCGGAAGCGCGAGGCGCTCGGGCCGGGAATCGACTTTTCGATCGAGACCTACGACGAGACCAACCGGCGCGTTCATCCGAAGCGCATCATTCGTGATCTCAAAGCCCGCGGCGGCCGGGCGCTGGTCGGCATCGTCGGCGTGCAGTCGAACCAGTTTCCCCGGTCGATGGATCTCGCGCGCGAGTTCCGCGCTGCGGACCTGCAAGTCTGCATCGGCGGCTTCCATGTCTCCGGCTGCATCGCCATGCTGCCCGAAACGCCCTCCGAGATGCGGGAGGCGCAGGGCCTCGGCATTTCGCTGTTCGCGGGCGAAGCGGAGGAGCACCGGCTGGACGAGGTGCTGGTCGACGCCTGGCGCGGCGAGATGAAGCCGCTCTACAATTTCATGGACCATCTGCCTTCGCTGGAAGGCGAGCCGGCGCCGATCCTGCCGCGCCAGCATCTCGCGCGCACCACGGGCCATTATTCGTCGATCGATCTCGGCCGCGGCTGCCCCTATCAATGCTCGTTCTGCACCATCATCAACGTGCAGGGCCGCAAGAGCCGCTTCCGCACGCCCGACGACCTCGAGCAGATCATTCGCGAGAACAGGGCGCAAGGCATCGACCGGTTCTTCATCACCGACGACAATTTCGCCCGCAACAGCGACTGGGAGATCCTGCTCGACCGGGTGATCGAGCTCCAGGACGAAGGCATCCGCTGCGGCTTCACCATCCAGGTCGACACGCTCTGCCACAAGATCCCGAACTTCATCGAAAAGGCGACCAAGGCCGGAGCGCGGCGCATCTTCATCGGCCTGGAGAACATCAATCCCGACAACCTGATCGCCGCCAAGAAGCGGCAGAACAAGATCACCGAGTACCGGGCGATGCTGCAGAAGTGGCGCGCCCACGGCGCGCTCACGTTCGCGGGCTACATCCTCGGCTTCCCCGCCGACACGAAGGAATCGATCCTGCGCGACATCGAGATCATCAAGCGCGAGTTGCCGCTCGACATCCTCGAGTTCTTTTTCCTGACGCCGCTGCCGGGCTCGGAGGACCACAAGACCCTGCTCAAGAAGGGGGTCTGGATGGACCCCGACATCAATAAATACGACCTCGACCACCGCGTCGCGCATCACGCCAAGATGTCGGACGCCGAGTGGGAGGAGGCCTACCGCGCCGCCTGGGAGACGTACTACACGCCCGAGCACATCCGCACGATCCTGAAGCGCGCCGCCCAGATCCCGAACGGCCGGCCGAAGCCGATCACGAGCACGATCATGTGGTTCAAGCTGATGATCGAGCAGGAGGGCGTGCATCCCCTCGAAGGCGGCGCCTTCCGGCTCAAATACCGTCGCGACCGGCGCCATGGCCTGCCCCTCGAATCGCCTTTCGTCTTCTATCCCCGCTACTGGGGCGGGATCGCGGTCAAGGCGTGGCACTACTCGCGGTTCTTCTTGAGGACGCGGCGGATCCTGAACGAGGTCCTCAACGCGCCGGACCGGTGGACCTACACCGACCTCGCGATCGCGCCGCCGAAAGAGGACGAGTTCGAGCAGCTCTCGCTTTACCACGCGACGACCGGCGGCGAGGCGGCGCTCGCCCGGATGAAGCTCGGGGACGACATCCGCGCGTCCGTCCCGGCGGCGGCCGCGGAGTGACGGTCGGATAGCAGCGCCCTCCGTGCTGCTCTTCAGGGCGGCGAATCGCTTTCGGAGGCTTGAGCGATGCTTGTCGACGGCAAGTGGGCGGACGCCTGGCGGCCGGTTCAGGCGACCGATGCGAAGGGCGGATTCGTCCGCCAGATCTCGAGCTTTCGCTCATGGGTGACGCCCGAGGGCGCCGCAGGCCCGACCGGGGAGGGCGGCTTTCGCGCCGAGAAAGGGCGCTACCATCTCTACGCCGCGCTCACCTGCCCATGGGCGACGCGCGTCCTGATCGCCCGCAAGCCGAAGAGGCTCGAGGACGTCGTCTCAGCGGCGATCGTCGAGCCGGCGATGACCGATCAGGGCTGGCGCTTCGGCGACGAATTGGGCGCCGACCGCGACACGGTCAACGGCGCAACCTATCTGCACGAGATCTACAGCCGCGCCGATCCCCATTTCACCGGCCGCGCGACCGTGCCGGCGCTGTGGGACAGAGACCGCCGCACGATCGTCAACAACGAGTCCGCCGACCTCTTGCGCATGTTCAATTCGGGCTTCGGCGCGCTCGCCGACGATGCGATCGACCTTTATCCCGAGCACTTGCGGGCAGGCATCGACGCGCTCAACGGCGAGGTCTATCCCTCGCTCAACAACGGCGTCTATCGCGCCGGATTTGCGACCACCCAGGAAGCCTACGAAGAGGCCTTCGCGGGCGTGTTCGCGATGCTCGACGCGCTCGAGCAGCGCCTCGCCAAGGGGCCCTATCTCTTTGGCGATCGGCTCACTGAAGCCGACATCCGCCTCTTCGTCACGCTCGCCCGATTCGATGCGGCCTATCACGGCCAGTTCAAATGCAACCTCAGGCGCATCGCCGACTACCCGGCCTTGAGCGCCTATCTTCAGCGGCTGATCGGGCTCCCCGCCTTTCGCGAGACCTTCAGCCTCGACCACATCAAGCGGGGCTACTACTCGATCAAGGCGCTGAACCCGAGCCGCATCGTGCCGCTCGGGCCAGGGCTGCCGTGGGCGCCTCGCCCATAGGCGCGTTTCGCCCTCCATCGCCGTCTCGAGCGATTTGAAAGACTTGCGGTGACTTTTCCATCGCGCCCGACTGGCGTTCTTCCGCACGCCCTATTGGAGCTAAGTCTTTGCGGGCTCCGCCGGTGCGGCCTGAGGCGCCGGCGCAGGGGGCGGAAGCGGCGCCGACAGCGCCTGCCGGAGCGCCTCTTCCTTCGCGTTGTCGAAGGAGGTCTTGATCACGGCGCCGCCGACGCCCTTGAGGTCCTCGAGCACCTTGTCGGTCGTCATTTTGCGGATGAGGAGGAAGAGCCCCGCGGCTCCGGGTTTCAGCGCCTCGTTCGCCTGGCGCTTCATGTCGTCATCGTTGATGCCGACGTCGACCAGCGAGCCCCCGAGCGCGCCGCCCGCGGCCCCGACCGCCGCGCCGGCGACCGGCATCAGGAACAGCCAGCCGATCAGCATGCCCCAGAATGCGCCTGAGACCGCGCCCGTGCGCGCCGGATGAATGAGCTGGTTCAGCTTCACCCGGCCGTCGTCGTCGCGGACCGCGATCACCGCGTCCTCGACGTCGATCAGATATTCGCGCTGCATGGCCAGCACTTTTTCGCGCACCTCCTCGGCATGCTTTTCGGTGTCGAACGCAATGAAAACCAGATCGCTCATCGTCATCCTCCAAATGTCCGCCGGCGCGGAGCTCGCTTGAGCTCTCGACCGGGAAGTTCTCTACCCCTCATTTTTCAGTCTGACGACAGGTCTGGGCTTCGACGTGGGCCGAGCATTCGTCCCGGAAACCGTGATAGGAACGGAACGCAAATCCAAAGGAGCTCCCGCCATCTGGACCCTCGTCGCCCTCGCCGCGCTTGCGCTCGCCGCCTGCGCCGCGACGCTTCTTGCCAGCAGAACGAGAGGCCTTGCGCGAGTCCTTGCGCAAGTCGTCGCGGTCGTCACCGCCTCGCTGACCGGCTCGCTCGCAGGCTTCGTCATTCCGCTCGCACCCTTCTCCCGCGGCGCGATCGGCGATGCGTTCTGGGCGGGGCTCCTCGCGACGCTCGGCACGATTTGCGGGATGTCGCTCGTCGAAATGCTGATGGCGCGACTGGACCGACGCTAGCAGGCGCGCCCCCGTCCGGCGCTTGCGCTCGGGCGCTCGGCGCCCTCTCATGGACGCACGAACGAAGGCGGGGTCCCCAACTCGATGACGTGGTTCTGGGTCATGCTGGGCAGCGCGCTGGGCGGCCTCGGGCGCTATTGGATTTCGGGCTTCGCAGCCCAGCACATCAGCCAAACCTTTCCGATCGGCACCCTCATCGTCAACGTGACCGGCTCCTTCGTTATCGGCTTCTTCGCGACGCTGACCGGACCAGACGGACGCGTCTTCGTCGGCACGGACGCGCGCCAGTTCGTGATGACCGGCATTTGCGGCGGCTACACCACATTCTCGTCGTTCAGTCTGCAGACCCTTAATCTCGCCCGCGACGGCGAAATGACCCTCGCGGGAGTGAACGCCGTGCTGTCGCTCGTGCTGTGCCTCGTCGCCGTATGGCTCGGACATGTCGCGGCGGGCGCGCTCAATCAGCTCAAAGGAGCATGACGATGTCTTTGCCCGCGACGCCATGCTCCTGCGCGACCGGAAGCGCTGCGCCGGCCTGACCCGATGCGCTTCAACATTCACGGACTTGGCTTCACGGTGTTTCTTGCCGGGCTCTCCGCCCTGCCGCCGCTCGCGATCGACATGGCGCTGCCGAGCCTCGCGCTGGTTCAGGCCGATCTCAGAGCGACCCAGACGCAGGCGGCGTCCGCCATCGCGATCTTTCTCGCCGGCTTCGCGACCGCGCCGCTCGCGGTCGGCCCGCTCGCCGACCGCTTCGGCCGGAAGCCGGTGATGCTCGCCGGCCTCATGCTCTTCACGCTCTGCGCGCTCGGCTGCACGCTCAGTCCCTCGATCGGCGCGCTGCTCGCCTTCCGCCTTTTTCAAGGGGTCGGCGCCGGGTCGGTCGGCATTCTGCCGCGCGCGATCATCCGCGATCTGTTCGAAGGCCGGGAATCGCGCCTGCATATTGCGGCGGTGTCGCTCGTCTTCAGCGTCGCGCCGCTGACCGCTCCGACGATCGGGGCTGCGATCCTCGCCGCCGGTTCCTGGCGTCTGATCTATGTCGCGCTGACCGCGATCGGCGCCGCTCTGTTGGCTGCCAGCCTCGCCTTGTTCGAGGAGTCACATGCGCGCGAAATGCGCCGCAATCTCCTGCCTGCGACGGTTCTCGCCGGCTACCAGCGGGCGCTGACAAGCCCGATGTGCGCCGGCTTTGCGCTCGTCAACGGCCTCGTGTTCGCGGGCCTCTTTGCCTATGTCAATACGTCGCCGCTTCTCTTCATCGAGGGCTACGGCGTTTCGAAGGCCGGCTTCGCCGGTCTCTTCGCCCTCACGGCCTCGGGGGTCATTCTCGGCTCCGCAGTCAACACCTGGCTCGTTCGCCGGCGCGCGCAGCCGAAGGCCGTGCTCGACGCGGCGCTCGCGCTCATCACTCTCGCGGCGCTTACCGTCCTGGCGATCGGCCTTGCCGGCGTCGGTTCGCCGCTGATCATCGCCGCGCCGGTGATGGTCTACATCTCGTCCTTCGGCCTGGTGTTTCCGAATGCGTCGCACGAGGCGGTCCAACCGCTGCCGGAGATCGCGGGCCTCGCCTCGGCCGTCCTGGTCGCAACGCAGATGCTGTTCGGCGCGCTCGGCGGCGCCGCGGCCGCCGCGCTCTATCGCCACGCCTCGCCATCGTCGATCGGCGAGGTCATGAGCGCCGGGACGCTCACCGCCTCGGCGCTCTACGCTTTCTGGCTCAGGCCCGGCGTCAAGGCCTGAGGCGTGGGCCGTTCAGGCGACGGCGGCGGCTGCGAGCCTCCGACGGGCTCCGAAGCCGAGGCCTGCGAAGCCGATCAGCATCATCGCCCAGGTGGAGGATTCTGGAACCGCGCCGGCAGCAGCGTTGCCGACGCCATCGCTGAAGACGAGAGAGTACTGGCTTGGATCGGCGCCCGACCCGACCGCGAATGTCGGATCCACGTACACCGACATCATTTGAGTACCCCCTCCTTCGTTGCCTCCCATGCCTATGGCGAAGCCCGCGACCAAGCTGACCGTGTAAAGTTCGTTCGTGTACATCGTGTAGGTGTTGTTGTCCGACCAGGAGTTCGAACCCGGCGCTAAAGATCCATCAATATCACTATACCACAGAATCTGATCAGTCAGCACACCAGAGACGTAAAACGACGAATTAAAATCACTGTTCAAGAATTCTTCATATCCAGGCGTATCGACGGAATATGTATAGCCGCCGGCCGCGTTGACAACAATTGGAACCGGCAAAATGGCCGTTGGATTGCTGTTGTCGACAATCTCAAAATAATAGTCAGTTTCGGCGCTGACCTGCACATTGCCCGAGGCGCCGTATGCAGGGGCAACGCCAAGGCTGGCTGTCGCACGAATGCTCGAATTTGGAAGGAGGGAAACGTTTACCGATCCGGTCGCACTCGAGTCGCTATAAATCCAACCATAGCCAGGAACTGCGCACTGGCAGGAAAGGGGTGCGGAGACGCCGATCGGCGTCGAACCTGGCGCTGACAGCGTCGTAGTTTGGCTGCCATACGTGCTGGCGCCGGTACCTGTTGTCGGGTCTTCTATAGCTCCCAGAACAGAGGCGCCCACGGACCCCGAGACCACTGCGTCCGGCAGAGTGACGACCCCTGGGCCACTGACCGTCGCTGCCCAAGCTTGCGAGGCCGCCCCGGCCGCAGCTGCCGCAACGACAAAACGCCGCCAACCCATTCTCAGTCCAACGCGTGAAACTGGCGGCATGTTGATCCCCAAGCAGAAAGCGACATTCCATAGCGCTCGGACGCGCCGCGCATCCCCCGTTTGGGCGAAATCTCGAATTTTGACGGAAATTCTGCGTACGTCGCGGCAGACGATTCAGCGTCTCGAAAGCCGGGTGATCAGCGTTGCGACTTGCGATTGACGATGCGTGTCGGTCTTGGCGAAGACTGCGCGCAGTTGCGACCGCGCGGTTTCGTAGCCGATGCCGAGCTTCTCCGCCGCCTGCGCGAGCGAACTTCCCGACGCAATTTCGATGGCGATTCGCGCCTCGGCGCCCGTCAGTCCGAGCGACGATATCAGAAGGCGCGACAGGTCCTCGCCCGGCGGTTCCGGATCGCCGAACAGCATAAGCACCTTTGCATTCGCGAAAGGATATTGCGCCCAGCCGAGCAGCCCGATCGCCCGGATGACGACGGACCCGCGCTCCCGGTTTCTGACCGACTGAGCGATCGGCTTTGGATCGGCGGAGTGCGCGCCGCCAAGCGCCGACCCCAGCAACGCATCGAACTTGGACTGGCTCGCCCGATCATAAAAGACGAGCGAGCAGTGAGCGACGTCGAAGAGGGCGCCGACGTGCGCTTCCGCGAGACTGTTCAGGCAAAGCAATCCGCCTCCGCCGTTGAACACCGCAGCCGCGCTCCGAATGGCTTGCATCGCATCGGCAATTCCAAGCGCCCGGGCGAAACCAAGCTGGCGCGCCAGCGTCGCGGCGTCGCTGGTGACGTCTGGACGACCCAAGGCTTTGCCCCCTTTGGAAAGACACGACTTCAAACTGAGTTAACAGGGTTGGCGAGTCAAGCAGACGCCGCCCCGACACCCCGTCGGACGTGTTGGCGCCCGCTCTGCCGATCGCGGCTCGGCGTCGAAAGCTGCGCAACGCTTCACTGAAAGGCTCCGCATGTTAATATTGAACAAAGGCGAGGTACGAAAATGCCGACGCAAGCCTTAAATGACCCGGTCATTGTTCGCTTTCGCGCGGCGCTCGGCGAAGCCTACGGGGAGCGCCTCCAGCGCGTGGTGTTGTTCGGCTCGCGCGCCCGCGGGGATGCGGCGCCGGGTTCCGACTACGATGTCGCCGTCTTTCTGCGCGATGCGGGAAGCCTGTGGGAGGAAAGCGGGCGGCTGGCGGAAATCGAGACCGATATTCTCTTCGAGACAGGGGCCGTCATCAATGCGTTGGCTTTTCCGGCCGCGGACTATCACGCCCGAACGCCCCTCATGCACGAGCTTCACCGCGACGGCCGAGAGATATGAAACGGCCTGAGACTGCCGCGTATTTGGCCAAGGCGCGGCAGCTAAAATGTCGCCGGACACGACGGCCGCGGGACTTCCGCCTCACGCCGCCTTCACCGCAAGACCGCGCGAGGTTTGGACGATGCGAGCGGCGGCGTCGCGAAGGATCAGGTTCACATGCGCCAGCGCCTCGCCGAAGGCGAACACGAGCTGATGCGGGTCCTCGATTCTGCGTCCGAAGATGACGGGCACGAGCTCGGCCACCGTCTGCGGTTTGACCTTGCAGGCCTCGAGGATCGCCATGCAGCGCGCCTCGTGGTGGGCGATCAGTTCGTCGGCGCGGACGCGCAAGCCGACAAACGGCAGGTTGTGGCCCGGCAGGACCAGAACGTCCTCGGGCAGCGTGCGCTTGAGCCTGTCGAGCGAGCGCAGATAGAGGCCGAGCGGGTCGCCGCTCGGGTCCATCGCCTCGACGCTGACGTTAGGGGAAATTTTGGCGAGAACCTGATCGCCGCAGAGGATCACGTTGTCGGCCGCCGAATAGAGCATGACTTGCTCGGGCGAATGGCCGGCGCCGGTCATCGCCTCGAAGGTGCGGCCGCCGATCGTCACCCGGTCCTCCGCCGTCAATCGCAGAAAAGTGCGCGGGGGCGGCGACACCATGCGCAGATATTGCAGCCCGTTGCCGAGCAGGATTTCGGTTTCGTCCTCGCCGAGGCCGTGCGAGCGGTAGAAGCTGCGATAGGGCTCGGATTTCAGCGCCGAGGGATCGAGCCGGATGTTGAGCGCCATCAGATATTCGGTATGGCTCATCGCCAGCTCGAGATCGAAGCGCTCGCAGAGCCAGCCCGCAAGCCCGATATGGTCGGGGTGAAAGTGGGTGGCGATGATCCGTGTGAGCTTGCGCCCCGCAAGCCGTCCGGCGATGAGCGCTTCCCAGGCGGCGCGGGAACCCGCGTTGTCGATTCCCGTGTCGATCAGCGCGAGCCCACCGCCGTCCTCGATAAAGTAGATGTTGACGTGGTCGAGCCGGAACGGCAGGGCAAGCCGCGCCCAGAATATGCCGGGCCGCACTTCGGCAACCTCGCCGGACTTCGGCGGCCCGGGGAAGGGAAATTCGAGCGTCTGCGGCATGGCAAGGGTCGACATCGGGTCCTCAATTCATCCGAGCGGCGAGAAGCGCGGCGCTTCGGCCGCGTCCAGCCGCCCGTCAGGCTCAGCCCGGAAGACGCCGCGCGCCGCATTTTGCGGATGGGCGGCCGCTTCAGCGAGCGTCAGCACCGGGGCGAAACAGACGTCGCTGCCTTCGAGCAGCGCGCGCCAATGCGCGCTTGGCCGGCTCGCGAACAGGTCGCGAAAGCGCGCCTTGAGCGCGGGCCAAGCGGCGATGTCGTTTTGCGCCTTCGGATCGGCGTCCGCAAGGCCGAGCTTTGCGAGCAGCAGCGCGTAGAATTGCGGCTCGAGGGCGCCGACGGTGATGAACCGGCCGTCGGCGCAGCGATAGGCGTCGTAGAAGGGCGAATCGTGAAAGACGCTCGGCCTCGGGCCGTCCAGCACGCCGTTCGAACGCGCCCAGAGCGCAATGCCGCTGAGCGCAGCCGCGATATCGACGATCGCGCAGTCCACGACCGCGCCCTTGCCGGTTCGGCTGGCGGCGAGAATTCCGGAAACGACGCCGAAGGCGAGCCCCAGCGCGCCGCCCGCATCGCCGAGAACCGTCGGGGGCGCGATCGGCTGGGCGCCCGGACGCTCGGTCAGCGACAGGACGCCGCTCAGCGCGAGATAGTTGAGATCGTGGCCCGCCGCCTGCGACAGCGGCCCATCCTGCCCCCAGCCGGTCATCCGGCCGTAAACGAGCCGCCGATTGCGCTTCGCGCAATCGGCGGGGCCGAGGCCGAGCCGCTCCATCACGCCGGGCCGGTTGCCCTCGATCAGCGCGTCGGCTTTTTCGATCAGGGCCAAAGCCTCCTCGACCGCCTCGGCCCGCTTGAGGTCGAGTGCGACGATCCGCTTGCCGCGTCGCAACGGCAGATCCGCGTTCGCAAGGTCGAGGTGGTCGAGCCCGGGCTTGTTCGGGCGAACGATCGCGACGACTTCCGCGCCCTGGTCGGCCAGCATGCGGCCAGCGAGCGGCCCTGGGCCGATGCCCTCAAACTCGACGATTTTCAGACCGGTCAGCGGACGCATCATTCCGAAGTCCTTGCTCGCGGAGGGTTCTCGGGCGCCACTCTGGGTAGACTGACGCAGTCAGGCTGGAGAATTTGACTTATGGATCGATAGATTTTTCACGCTTCAGTGCGCCGGTATTCGACCGTAGTGTCCGGGGGGACAGACGCTCTAGTCAAATTTGGATAAGGTGGGCGCCATGGATACGAGCGTCGTCTCAGCATCTGGCGTGACGACGAAAGACCACGGCGTTGACGTGCCGCTGCCCGGCGGACAGTCGAGCTACTTCAATTTTTACTGGCTCAGGGACAATTGCCCAACATCGTTCGACACCCAGACCAGGGAACGGACCTTCGATATTTTTCACCTCTCGCGCGAGCCGCAGCCGGCCTCCGTCAGGCTTGCGGGCGAGGCTCTCGAAATCATCTGGATGGAGGATGGGCACACCTCGCGTTACCCGCTCGACTGGCTTTCGCAATATGGCGAAGGCAAGCGCCGTCAAGATCGGGCCGATCTTCCGCGCCGCGCCTGGTATGCCGATCACTATCCCGACATTGCCCGCTTTCCCCAGCCGAAACTCAAGGAAGACAGGCGGGAGGTGGTGAAGTGGATCGAGGCCTTGCTGGTGGAGGGCGTCGCCATCCTCACCGACATGCCGGACAGCGACGCAGCGTTGACGGAAACGGTGCGCTTGATCGGCCATGTCCGGCCCACATTCTTCGGCGAGTATTTCGACGTCAAGACGCACATCAACCCGACAAACCTCGCCTACACCGCCAAAGCGCTGGAATTGCACACGGATACGCCCGCCGAGGAGACGGCGCCCGGCGTGCAGTTCCTGCACTGCCGCGCCAACAGCGTGGAGGGCGGCATGAGCCTGTTTCTCGACGGGGTCGCCGTGGCCAATGATTTCAGAAAGGAACATCCGGAGGATTTCAGGCTGCTGTCTGAGACCCTGATCCCCTACTATTGCGAGCATGACGCCTACGACATGCGCTCGCGCCAGCGCGTGATCGAGCTCGATGAACACGGCGAAGTTTCCGGCGTCACGATCAGCCAGCACATGGCCGACGTCTTCGACCTGCCGCAAACCTTCCTCGATCTTTATTACCCCGCGTTTTGCCGCTTCGGCCGGATGCTGCAATCCGACAAGTACGTGATGCGCTTTCGGTTGAACGCCGCAGAGTGCATTGTCTTCGACAATCACCGGATCGTTCACGGACGCTCGGCCTATTCCGCAACCAGCGGGGAGCGCCACCTGCGGGGCTGTTACGCCGACCGCGGCGAAATGCGCAGCGCCTATCGCGCCTTGACGACGGAAGGGAGATTCAAGTGAACGAGGCCAATGCGTCAACCCATCGGGATCTGGCCGACGACGACGTGCGCAAATTGCGGATCGACCTGGCGGCGGCCTTCCGGCTCGCGGTTGAGTTCGACTGGCATGAATCCGTGGGCAACCACTTCAGCGCCGCAGTGTCGGCAGACGGCAAGCGCTTTCTGATGAACCCGAGATGGCGGCATTTCGGGTCGATCCGCGCCAGCGACCTCATGCTGCTCGACGCCGACGACGAGGAGGTGATGAACCGTCCCGACGCCCCCGACCCCTCGGCCTGGGCGATCCACGGCGCGATCCATCGACGGCGCCCCCTGGCTCGCGTTCTCCTGCATTGTCATCCTCCCTATTCGACGGCTCTTTCCACCCTGAAGGATCCGTCGATGAAGCCGATCGACAACAATACGGCGCGCTACTTCGGCAGGCTCGCGTTCGACCTCGATTTCGGCGGCATCGCCGACGAGGCGGCAGAAGGGGAGCGGCTCGCAAAGGCGCTCGGCAACCACCAGACCCTGCTGATGGGCAACCACGGCGTCACGGCCACGGGCGACACCGTCGCCGAAGCCTTCGAGGACCTCTACTTCTTCGAAAGAGCCGCCAGAACGCTGATCCTGGCCTATTCGACGGGAAAGCCGCTCAATATCCTGTCTGACGAGGTCGCCGAAAAGACCGCAGAGGGGTGGGGTCCCTACAAGGGCGCGGCCTTCGCCCATTTCGACTACCTGAAGACGCAGCTCGACAAGACGGATCCGTCCTACCGGGAGTGAGATGGGCCCGTTCCGGATCGAGATCTCCCCGAATGGGCTCGATGGATGACTTTGAGAGGGCGCCGGCGGTCCAAGTTTGACGCTTGGGTCGCCTGCCAACAGGACGGACTCGATCCCAAGCGAGTGCTCGTCGGCAGCGATTGAACGTCGTGTATCGCGCGGGGAGCTGACGGTCCTTTCAGGAGCGACCGCCTCTGGCGCAGCCCCTGCCGTAACGCCTTCGACCGCATTCCGGCTCTTCGTAAGACCATCCTCCAAAGGCAGCTCAGGTGCGCGGAACGATCTTTGGCGCTCTTTTGAGGAATGACTGGAATCCCCCAAGCCATCATGTGGCGGGAAGCTGCCTAAGGTTGCGGCCCAAAGAGGCGCAGTTCGTGCTCGGCGCGAAAGACATTGCTGTAGAGGCCGTTGATCCACTGCCGCCCGCTCGAGGTCACGTTCAGGTAGCGGATGGCGTTCTGAATGTGCGGAGACACGTTGTCCCAGTAGAATTGCGGATATTTGTCGATGAGGTCCGCCGGCGATTCGTAGCCGAGCTGCCTGTTCAAGCCGATTTCCTCGAATTCGTGGTAGAGCGCATTGGTCTTTCTCAGATAATGCGGATCGCCGAGCTGACCGATCAGGTCGGCGGCCCGCAGTAACGTGGCCCATTCGTCGACGGCGTGGTCTTCGGGCGCAGACGAGTACGGAAATCGCGTGTGTTCGATCGCGCCTGCGATCAGCGCGCCGTCGAGCTCCTCGGCCTCTGCGAACCGGTCCAGCACGAAGAGCTTCGACCGTTCGACATGATAGGGCGCGAGCGCGGCGTCGGAGGAGCCGCGGGGCAACGTAACCTTCCGGTCGGCGGCGTCGACGACCAAGCCGTCGGCCCCGTCCCCTTTGACGACCCCGCGGACGTATCCGATGTCATGCGCCAGGCAGGCGACAATGAAATTCGAATATTCGATTGGGGTTGAGGCCGTCAACAGCGCCCGCCCTTTGAAGATGTCGTGGCCGGCCAGGGTGATGAGCATCGTGTGCTCAACGTTGTGGAAAAGGGCGTCGCTATTGCCGATGCATTCCAGCGTGAGCCGCGCCGCGTACGGAATGATTTCCGCGAGGCGCGCATGCGAGCGCCCGAACCGATCCTTCATGTCGGCGGCAAGGAACGTGCCTAAGGCGTCCGCCGCCAGTTTTGGCAACGTGATCATGGATCGCTCTCCGCGAAAGGCCAACGATAGAACGCCGATTGTCATGCGTCCATTTTCCCGGACAGCGGCCGAGCACGATCAACAGGACTTAGGTCGGCGCGACGTCGCGGAAGAGCCGCGCTCTGATTCTCCCTCTAGGCCCGCTCCGGGAACAGCGCCTTCAATCCCTCAGGCGAGGCTTTTGCGACGCCGCGCTCGGTGATGAGGCCAGTGACGAGACGGGCGGGGGTCACGTCGAAGGCCGGGTTCGCCGCGGGGCTGCCCTTTGGCGAAATGCGCACGCGCGTCACCTTCCCGTCCGCGTCTAGTCCCTGAACGAAGTCGACCTCGTCAGCGGAGCGCTCTTCGATCGGGATGTCCTTGCCGTCGCGGATCGTCCAGTCGATGGTTGGCGAGGGCAGGGCGACGTAGAAAGGCGCGCCGTTGTCGTGCGCCGCCAGCGCTTTCAGATAGGTGCCGATCTTGTTGCAGACATCGCCGTTGGCGGTCGTCCGGTCCGAGCCGACGATGACCATGTCGACGAGGCCGCGCTGCATCAGATGGCCGCCCGCGTTGTCGACGACGAGCGTATGGGCCGCGCCATGGTTGGCGAACTCCCAGGCGGTCAGCGATGCGCCCTGATTGCGAGGGCGCGTCTCGTCGACATAGACGTGGACCGAGAGACCCTCTTCCATCGCACAATAGATCGGCGCCGTGGCGGTGCCGTAGTCGACCGTCGCGAGCCAGCCCGCGTTGCAATGGGTGAGAATATTGACCGGCTCGCCCGGCCTCTTGCCCGCAGCCAGGCTTCGGATGATGGCGAGGCCGTTGCGGCCGAGGGCGCGATTGATCGCAACATCCTCGTCGGCGATCTCCGCGGCCTGGGCGTAGGCGGCCTTGGCGCGCTTGGCGGGATCGAGCGGGCGCAGGCGGTCGCGCGCGGCGTCGAGCGCCCAGCGCAGGTTGACCGCGGTTGGCCGCGTCTCATGGAGCCGCTCCCAGGCCGCATCGAGCGCGGCGTCGCTCGGGTCCTCGCTCATGGCGAGCGCGACGCCATAGGCCGCGGTCACGCCGATCAGCGGCGCGCCGCGCACCCACATGTCGCGGATCGCAGTCGCGGCTTCGGCGACGCTGCGGAGCGTTTCGATGCGAAACTCGTGCGGCAGCCATCGCTGGTCGATGACGTCGACGCCCCAACCGTCTGCATTCAGCCAAATGGTGCGGTAAGAGCGTCCGCTGACCTTCACGCCCCATCTCCTCACAGTTTCGCATGGCGCGGAACGCCTGCCGGCGGCACCCTTAGTGGGGCGGGCATCCTCGCGCAATCGGACACGTCGAATTCAGTCGGGTGCATCTAAATAATGGACTTTTTGCAGGCGCGCAGGCGACCCTATCCTCTCGACTGACAAAGGTGTCCTTGAAGCGCAAGCGCGGGCGGGCGAATTGAAGATCGCCAGGATCAGCGCCACCCCCGTCAAGATTCCGCTCGAGGCGCCGCTGTGGTGGACGGGCGGCCTATATCCGGGCATGACCTTTCCCGGCCGGCGTCGTAGAATCCCCCCTTCGCTGAAAAGACGGAGCCCGGTATGAGCGACGCAGCTTCGACGACGCCGCAGCGCGAGCGCGGAATCCGAGCAAGGCGGCAACGCGAAGCCCAGCGGGTCCATGCCGTAATCGCCGGCGTCGAGCGGAAGATCCCAACTTACGAACTCTTCGGCGAGGAAGGGCTCGCGCGCATCGAGGCGGCGGCCGACCTGATCCTCGAGGAGGTTGGAATGGACTTCCGCGGCGACGAAGACGCGCTGAATCTCTGGCGCGAAGCGGGCGCCGACGTTCAGGGCGAGCGAGTGCGCTTCCCCGCCGGACTCCTGCGATCCATTCTGAAATCCGCGCCAGGCGCCTTCGTCCAGCATGCGCGCAACCCCGAGCGCTCGCTTACGATCGGCGGCGACGCCGTGGTCTTCGCGCCCGCTTACGGCTCACCGTTTGTGCAGGACCTCGCGGGCGGACGGCGCTACGGAACGCTCGCCGATTTCGAGACTTTCGTGAAGCTCGCTTACGCCATTCCGTGGCTCCATCATTCGGGCGGGACCGTCTGCGAGCCGGTCGACATCCCGGTCAACAAGCGCCATCTCGACATGGTCGCGGTGCATCTGAGGTTCTCCGACAAGCCGTTCATGGGCTCGGTGACGGCCGAGGAGCGCGCCGAGGATTCAATCGCGATGGCGCGGATCGCCTTCGGGCGCGCTTTCGTCGACGCGAATTGCGTCATTATGGGCAACATCAACGCCAATTCGCCGCTCGTGTTCGACGGAACGATGAGCAAAGCCCTTCGCGCCTACGCCCGGGCGAACCAGTGCGCGGTCGTCGTGCCGTTCATTCTCGGCGGCGCCATGGGTCCGGTGACGAGCGCCGGCGCGATCGCCCAGGCGCTCGCTGAGACGATGGCCGGCTGCGCGCTGACCCAGCTCGAACGGCCGGGCGCCCCGGTCATCTTCGGCAACTTCCTGTCTTCGACCGCGCTCCGCTCCGGCTCTCCGACGTTCGGCACGCCTGAACCGGCGCTCGGCTCCCTCGTCATCGGGCAGCTCGCGCGCCGCCTCAAGCTTCCGCTCCGATGCTCAGGCGCGTTCACCGCCTCGAAGATCCCCGACGGGCAGGCGATGCAGGAGAGCACGATGTCCATGCTGGCGGCGATCCAGTGCGGGGCGAATTTCATCCTGCATTCCGCCGGATGGCTCGAAGGCGGACTCACCATGGGCTACGAGAAGTTCGTTATGGACGCCGACTTCTGCGCCGCGCTGCATGTGTGGATGCGCGGCCTTCCGCTCGACGACAACGCGTTTGCGCTCGACGCATTCCGCGAAGTTGGCCCTGGCAAGCATTTCTTCGGCGCCGCCCATACGCTCGCCAATTACGAGACCGCGTTCTGGGAGAGCGCGGTCTCCGATAACAATTCCTTCGAACAATGGCGCGACGAGGGGATGAAGGACGTGCGCGAGCGCGCCTCGGAGCGCTGCAAACGTCTCATCGCCGAGTACGAGCAGCCGAAGCTCGAGCCGGCCGTGGACGAAGAGCTCGCCGATTTCGTCAGCCGCCGCAAGGCGGAGCGGCCAGACCAATGGCACTAGCCCGATGCCGCTCGCGACAGCGGTGATCGCCTATGAAAGCGAGGAGGCGGCGAGACGACGCCTCATCGCCTTCGGCTACGCCCCGGACGTCGCGCGGGAAATTGCAGTCTATCTCGCCCAGTCGACCGATCTTCTGGGGTTCATGGACGAGATCGCGGCCGCGCTCGGCGGGGACGGGATCAAAGCCCAGTTCACGCCACTCGACGAGCTTTCGCTGCGATTGCGGGATCTCGCGCCGCGTCGCGACGAAACCATCGTCTGGGCGCTGACTGACGGCCTGCGATTCTATCGCGGGTCGTCGGTCCCCGCGCTCGCGAGGCTCGAAGGCTTCGCGCGTTTCGGCAGTCCTTCGATGGCGGCCCATCTGGCCCAAGACAAGTTCGCGTGCCTCGCGCTCGCTGCCGCCTCCGGCCTCGCCATCCCGCCGACGCTCCTCATCGAGGGCGGGAGCGAGATCGCGGCGCTGGGGCGTTGGCCGAGCGCCCCGGGCCGGCAGTTCGTCAAGCCCAACACGCTCGGCGGCAAGATCGGCATCTTCGCTGACAGCCTCTGCCGGGACCTCGCTGAAGCGAAGGAGGGCGCAAGACGCATCGAGGAGCGCTATCGCGACCGGGCTCTGATCCAGCCCTTTGTCGAAGGCGACGACGTGCGCGTGAGCTTCATGGAGCTCGGAGGCGATTTCGCCGATCAGCTCGGCGTCGAGCGCATTGTCAAGAATCCGGCGAGCGAGACCGGCGGCGCCTATCTCACGATGAAGGACAACGAAACGCTTTCGGGCGCGAAGGACACTGCGGGCGCGCGTGGCGAGTTCGGCCTCGAACATCGAGCCGCTTTCGTCCCAGGCATGGCCGATCTGCGCGAGGCGAAGGACAAACGCTCGCAGCGCGCGCTCGCCGGGATCATCGATTTTTCTGCGCGGCTGGCTCGCCTTGTGGGTTTGCGCGACTGCTTCTCGATCGATTTTCGCATCGACGCGGAGGGCCGGCCTGCCTTTTTCGAATTCGAAGTCTGCCCGGCCGTCACCATCTACGATTTCCAGAACTATCTCGCCCGGCGCGGCGTGACGCTCGGCGCTGCGCTCGCGAAAGCAATGCGGCTCGCCTTCGCGCGACGACGCGCGATGGAGGAGGCGTAGCGCAGCCAGGGAGATCGGCGCATCAGGAGGCGACTGACGGGGACGAGGTTGGGCATCCGAAAGAGCGATACCCCCATGACTCGCCGAAGCTTCGCCGGCGCTCCTGCCGCCGAAGTCGCGATGAGGCCGTTGCACGGTTTTTGCAATCGCGATAGCGTTCGGCCCACGAGTGTACAAGCGTGTCCATGATGCGATCAGATTGCCGCGACGCGAGGCAAAGGCTCAAAAAGGGCGCCTGGGTATTCGGCGCCGCAGCGGATCGAATTCGCCAGGACATCGCCATCATTCCGCAATTCGGAGGGCGCGCAGACCGCCGACAATGAGAACCCGCTGTCGCGCGCGCCGCGTGACGGTTTGAAAAGGATGACAGGGAGAAAACGTCATGATCAGAGAAACGCTCAAAAACGAGTTCTGGCGGAAGAGCCTCAAGGCCTGGGCCGCCGAGGCGAGGGCAGGGTCGATCGACCGCCGCGAGTTTCTCGCGCTCGCGACCATCTTCGGCGCCTCGACCGCCGCCGCCTACGAGATGATCGGGCTCGCCGCTCCGACGCCCGCCTTCGCGGATGCGCCCAAGAACGGCGGCGTCATCAAGTGCGGCATGTTCGTCAAGGACCAGAAGGACCCGCGCACCTACGACTGGCCGGAGATGGGCAATGTCGCGCGCCAGTTCCTGGAGCCGCTGGTGCGCTACACCCGCGAATTCACCTTCAAGCCGATGCTGGTCGAGAAATGGGACGTCAACGCCGACGCCACCGAATATACTCTCCACGTGCGCCAGGGCGCGACCTGGAACAACGGCGACGCCTTTAACGCCGACGACGTGATTTACAATATCAACCGCTGGTGCGATCAGGGCGTCGAAGGCAATTCGATGGCCTCGCGCATGGCCTCGCTCATCGACCCGGCGACCAAGAAAGCGCGCGACGGCGCAGTCTCCAAGGTCGACGACTTCACCGTCAAGATCAAGCTCCTGAAGCCCGACATCACCATCATTCCGGGCATCTCCGACTACCCCGGCCTCGTCGTGCATCGCGATTTCGACAAGGACGGCAAGGATCTGATCAAGCACCCGATCGGCACCGGCCCGTTCGAGCTCGTCTCGCACGAAGTTGGCAAGAAAGCGGTTTTCAAGCGGCGCACCAACGGCAAATGGTGGGGCGGCGAGGTCCATCTCGACGGCGTCGAGTTCATCGATTACGGCCCCGACATCCAGGCCTGGGTCAGCGCGTTCGAATCGAACGAGCTCAACTGCACGATGAAGACCGACGCGGCCTATGTCGCGATCATGGACAAGGCCGGCCTTACGCGCTCCGATGTCCAGACGTCCGCAACGATCGTGGCGCGCAGCAACGTCAAGCAGAAGCCCTACGACGATCAGCGCGTGCGCAACGCCCTGCAGATGGCGGTCGACAATGCGACCATCCTCAAGCTCGGCATCGACGGGCGCGGCACAGTCGGGGAGAATCACCACGTCTCGCCGATTCATCCCGAATACTACCCGCTGCCGAAGAAGTCGCGCGATCTCGAGGGCGCGAAGAAGCTGATGACCGACGCCGGCCAGATCGACCACGAACACGAGCTCATCACCAGCGACGAGGAGTATTACAAAAATACCGGCGACTCCATCGCGGCCCAATTGCGCGAGGCCGGATTCAAAGTGAAGCGGACGGTCCTGCCGGGCGCGACCTTCTGGAACGACTGGACGAAATATCCGTTCTCGATGACCGACTGGAACATGCGTCCGCTCGGCGTTCAGGTGCTCGCGCTTGCCTATCGCACGGGCGAAGCCTGGAACGAGACCGCCTATTCGAATCCGGACTTCGACGCCAAGCTCGAGAAGGCGCTGGCGACTCCCGATCCGAAGGACCGCAAGGTGTTGATGAAAGATCTCGAGCAGATCCTGCAGGACTCGGGCATCATCATCCAGCCCTACTGGCTGACCCTCGCCAACCATCGCACGCCGCAGGTGAAGAACTACGGGATGCACCCGCTCTACGAGGCCTATTTCGAAGACACTTGGCTTGACACCTGAAGCGCGGCCTTCGCACGATGACCGCCGGTCGGGCCGCCGTGACCCGGCCGGCTTTTCGTATCGACGCGGCGGAGATTGAGCGATGGCCTCGTTTCTGGCTCGCCGGCTCGGCGTAATGCTGCTGACGATGCTCTGCCTGACGCTCATCGTCTTCTATCTGGTCAATCTCCAGCCGAATCTGCGCAAGCTCGCGATCAGCCAGACCGAGATGCACGCCACGGACCAGGAGCTCGAAGGCTGGCTCAAGAAGAACGGCTACCGGCGGCCGTTCTTCGCGCGCTATGCGACCTGGCTCGGCGTCTGGCCGAGAGAGCCTATCGTCGATCCGGCGACTGGCGCGGCGATCCCCCGCTTTTCCTGGTGCGACGAGCCGACGACGCCGAAGCTTTCCGGCGTGCTTCAAGGCGATTTCGGCTGCTCGACCAAGTTCAAGGTCAAGGTCGTCGAAAAGCTCGGACCGGCGCTCGAAGCGACCGGGATTCTGATGTTCTGGGTCATGGCGCTCATGATCCCCGTCGCTCTCGTAGTCGGCGTCATCTCGGGCATGCGCGAGGGATCGCGCACCGACCGGACACTCTCAGTGATTTCGATCGCCACCACCTCGACCCCGGAATATGTGTCCGGCGTCGTGCTGACCATCATCTTCGCCACCTGGCTTGGGTGGCTCAACGGCTCGGCCGCCGCGGCGACCGAAGGGCATCTGAGCTTCTATAACTTCACCCTGCCTGTGGTCACTGTCTCGATCTACGGCATGGGCTACGTCGCGCGGATGACGCGCGCCTCGATGATCGAGGTGATGAACGCGCAGTATATCCGCACCGCGCGTCTCAAGGGCCTGGGCTTCGCTTCGATCGTGCTCAAGCACGCGCTGCGCAACGCCCTCATCGCGCCGTTCACGGTGATCATGCTCCTCTTTCCGTGGCTGCTGACCGGGGTCGTCATCGTCGAAGTGATGTTCCGCTACCAGGGCTTCGGACAGGCGCTCGTCGATGCGGCCGGCAACAACGACATCGACCTTCTGCTCGCCTGCTCGCTCGTATCGGTGATGCTGGTGCTCGCCACCCAGCTCATCTCCGACGTCGGCTATGCCTGGCTCAATCCGCGCATCCGCGTGCACTGAAGGCCTTCCGTGCAGTTTCTGAGCGCCGGCCAGATCGTCCTCCAAAGCTTCGTCCGGCTGATGCCGGTCTGGGCGAGCCTAGCGATCGTGCTCGGCCTGAGCCTCGCGTTCCGGAAAAAGCTCGGGCTCTACGGGCACGTGGTGCAAAGCCCGACGGGCTTCGTCGGGCTGTTCCTGGTCGGATTCTGGCTGTTCGCGGCGGTTTTCGGCAGGGCGATCGTGCTCTTCGATCCGCTCGGCCAGATCGCCGAGATGAAGGACGCGCTGCCAGGCGCGATCGACCCGCATTCGGGGCTGCCCTATCTCTTCGGCGGCGACAAACTCGCGCGCGACGTCTTCAGCCGCGTCATCGCGGGCGCGCGCATCGTTCTCATCATCGCCCCGCTCGCGACGTTGCTCGCGCTCTCGGTCGGGATCGCGCTCGGCCTTCCGGCCGGCTATTTCGGCCGTCGGGTCGACTCTGTCCTGTCGTTCCTGGCCAACCTGGTGCTGGCCTTCCCGATCATCCTCCTCTTCTATCTCCTGGTGTCGCCGGGGATCCTCGAGACGCCGATCCCCTATACGCTCGCCGCCATCTTCTTCGCCTTCCCGATCGTCCTCTTCGGCGTCTTCTTTGTCGCGGGCTACCGCGCCCAGCCGATGAAGCTCGCGATCCGGCTGGCTGCGACTTTGCTCGCGGGCGCATGGCTCTTCGCCACCTTCGTCTTCGACGCCGATCCGTTCGGCCTCATGCGGGTGAGCCCCAGCACGCTGAACATCTTCATCGCCGTGGCGCTCGCCTCCGGTCCCGGCATTTTCCGCATCGTGCGAAGCCTGACCTTGGACATCAAGACGCGCGAATACGTGTTCGCCGCACAGACGCGCGGCGAAACCCCGTGGTACATCATGCTGTGGGAAATCCTGCCGAACGCGCGCGGGCCTCTCATCGTCGATTCGTGTCTGCGCATCGGCTACACGACGATCCTGCTTGGGGCGCTCGGATATTTCGGCCTCGGCATGCCGCCCGAGAGCCCCGATTGGGGAACGATGATCAAAGAATCGAGCCGGTTCATGCGCATCTTCGTTCATCCGGCATTGCCGCCGGCGCTGGCGATGATGTCCTTCGTTCTTGGCCTGAACCTGCTCGCCGATGCGATCCGCGAACAGTCTCTGCGCGATTGAGGACCAGCAAATGGCCGAGCCTGTTCTGGAAATAGACCGCCTGAGCATCTCGTTCTTCACCCGCGCCGGCGAAATCCCTGCGGTGATGGACTTCTCCTGCAAGGTGATGCCCGGACAGGCGATGGGCCTCGTCGGCGAGTCAGGCTGCGGCAAATCGACGGTTGCGCTAGCCGTGATGCGCGACCTGCCGGGCGTCGGTCGGATCACCAACGGCTCGATCCGGTTCGAAGGCCGTGACATGGCCTCGCTGTCTGACCCCGAGCTCAGGGCGATCCGCGGGTCGAAGATCGCCATGGTCTACCAGGAGCCGATGGCCTCGCTCAATCCGACCATGCTGATTGGCCGGCAGCTGATGGAAGTGCCGCTGATCCACGACAAGGTGTCGAAGGAGGAAGCGCACAGGCGCGCGCTGGACATCGTCAAGGCCGTGCGCCTGCCCGACCCGGACCGCATCATGCGCGCCTATCCGCACCAGCTCTCGGGCGGCCAGCAGCAGCGGGTCGTCATCGCAATGGCGCTACTTTCCAATCCGCGGCTCCTCATCCTCGATGAGCCGACGACGGCGCTCGACGTGACCGTCGAAGCGGGCATCGTCGCTCTGGTCAAGGACCTGACGGCGCGATCGGGCGCCTCCTCGCTTTTCATCTCGCACAATCTCGGGCTCATTCTCGAGACCTGCGATTCCGTCACCGTGATGTATTCGGGCGAGGCGGTCGAGACGGGCAGGGTCAGGGACGTGTTCGGGGCCGTGCGCCACCCCTATACGCAGGGCCTCTTCCGCTCGATGCCGCTGCCGGGCACGAACAAGAACGACAATCCGCTCGTTCCCATTCCAGGCCAGTTGCCGCTGCCGTACGAGCGGCCGCAGGGGTGCAACTTCGGCCCCCGTTGCGGCTATTTCGTCGCAGGCGTCTGCGATCGGGCCGATGTGCCGATGCATGAGGTCGCTGAAGGGGCAGGCCATATGAGCCGGTGCCTCAGGGTCGAGGCGATCGACTGGTCGGCCTCGGCTGAGAAAGCCGACCAGTTCAAGCCGGTCGAGATCGGTCCGGACGTCCTCGAAGTCGATAGACTCAAGAAGCACTATCGGGTCGCGGCGAGCGCGATCTTCGCGGGCAAGGAAGGGCGCGCCGTCAAAGCGGTGGAGGACGTCTCCTTCTCCGCCAGGGAAGCCGAGGTTCTCGCGATCGTCGGCGAGTCGGGCTGCGGCAAGTCGACGCTCGCCAAGGTGCTGCTGGGGCTCGAGACGGCGACCGAGGGCCTTGTCGTATTCGATCACGAGGCGATCCAGAACCGGCCGATCGAACGGCGCCCGACCGGGACGATCTCCTCGATCCAGATGATCTTTCAGAATCCGTTCGACACGCTGAACCCGAGCTATTCGGTCGGGTCGCAGATCATTCGTACGCTCGAGCGATTCCGGGTCGGCGCAAACGATGGCGAGCGGCGCGAGACCATGCTCGGCCTTCTCGATCTTGTGAAGCTGCCGCGCGCCTTCGCGCACCGTTCGCCGCGGCAATTGTCGGGCGGACAGAAACAGCGCATCGGAGTTGCGCGCGCCTTCGCCGGGCGCCCCCGCGTGATCATCGCCGATGAGCCGATGTCCGCGCTCGACGTCTCGGTTCAGGCAGCGATCAGTGAGCTCCTGATGAATCTGCAGCGCGAATCGAAGACGACCATGGTCTTCATCAGCCACGATCTCTCAGTGGTGCGCTATCTCGCCGACCGGACTGTCGTGATGTATCTCGGCCATATCGTCGAGATGGGGGCGACGGCGCAGATCTTCTCGCCGCCGTTCCATCCCTATACCGAGGCGCTCCTGTCGGCGATTCCGATCGCCGACGCGAAGGTGAAAAAGCGCCACGTGGTTCTCGAGGGCGAGATTCCGTCAGCCCTGTCGCCGCCAAAAGGCTGCCCGTTCCAGACGCGCTGCGGCCACAAATCGCAGGTTCCGGGAAACTTGTGCGAGCGCGAGGTCCCGCCGGCCCGCGAGGTGGCGGACGGCCACACGATCAAATGTCACCTGCCCGAGGAGACGCTCCGGCGGATGGAGCCGGTGTTCTCGTGAGGATGACGAACCGTCCGGGCTTCGAAACAGCGGGAAGCGACGAATGGTTGACCGAGTGAATCGAAGGCGTTTGTTGCAGATCGTCGCCGGGCTGCCGTTCGCAAACAGCCTTGGTTCGGGGTTGGCGGTAGCGGCGTCCGCCTCCGCCAGGGTGCGTCCCGGCGATCCCGCATGGCCGTCTGACGAAAGCTGGGATCAGCTTAGCCGCCAGGTCGAAGGACGCCTCATCAAAGTACAGTCGCCGCTCGCCGCCTGCGTCGGCGCCTCGTTCGACGCGGCTTGTGCGCAGCTCTTCATGGAGCTCAAGAATCCCTTCTACCTCGGCGACGAGGTCGGACTGACGCAGTCTCTGGGCTGGGTCGGCGCCTGGACGTCGCGACCGAGCGTTTACGCGGTCGCCGCCCAGACCACCGGCGATGTGGTCGCCGCGGTCAATTTCGCCCGAAGGCACAACCTGCGGCTGGTGGTGAAGGGCGGCGGCCACAGCTACCAGGGGTCGTCGAATGCGGCCGACTCCCTTCTGATCTGGACCCGCCAGATGAACGCCATCGTCTCGCACGATGCGTTCGTCGGGGCAGGCTGCGAGGGGCGCTCGGAGCCTCAGCCAGCCGTATCGATCGGGCCGGGCGCGATTTGGGGACATGTCTACAACGAAGTGATGACCAAGGCGGGCCGCTATGTGCAGGGCGGTGGCTGCATGACGGTCGGCGTCGCCGGCCTCATCCTGGGCGGCGGCTTCGGCAGCTACTCCAAGGCTTATGGCCTCGCGGCCGCGAGCCTCATCGAGGCGGAGGTCGTGACCGCCGACGGCGAGGTCAGAATCGCCAACGCCTGCTCGAATCCCGACCTGTTCTGGGCGCTGAAGGGCGGCGGCGCCGGCTTCGGCGTCGTCACCCGCGTGACTTTGCGCACCCATGCGCTCCCAGAATATTTCGGCGGAGTATTCGCGGCCATAAAGGCGACGTCCGACGACGCCTATCGTCGCCTGATCGCCAAAACCGTCGAATTCTACGCGCAAGCGCTCTTTAATTCGCATTGGGGCGAACAGATCCTCATTGGGCGCGGCTACGTCGCGATTTCGATGGCGGTGCAGGGCCTCGATCAGCAACAGGCGGAGGCGGTGTGGCGGCCCTTCTTCGATTGGGTGTCGGCCGCGCCGCAGGATTTCGCCATCGTATCGGCGCCGAAAATATTGGCCGGACCGGCGCGGGCGCGATGGGACCCTTCGGTGCTGAAGCGCATTCCCGGGGTCGTGATCGCCGATGATCGCCCGGGCGCGCCGGCGGACAACATTTTCTGGGCCGGCAACCTCGAAGAGGCGGGCGCGGTCTGGTACGCCTACCAATCCGCCTGGCTGCCGGCTTCACTGCTCGAGGCCGACCGGCGCCAAAGCCTTGCAGACGCGTTGTTTGCGGCGGCGAAGCCTTTCGGCGTGTCGCTTCATTTCAACAAGGGGCTTGCGGGCGCGGCCGCCGAGGCGATCGCCGCAGCGAAGGACACGGCGATGAATCCGGCGGTCACCGACGCATTCGCGCTCATGATCACTGGCGCCCTCGGACAGCCCGCCTATCCCGGCGTCCCCGGACACGAGCCGGACGTAGCCAAGGCGAGAAGCGAAGCCGAGGCCGTCGGCCAATCGATGGATGAAATCCGCAAGCTCCTGCCGCGCGTCGGATCCTATGTGTGGGAGACCGACTACTTCCAGGCGAATTGGCAGGACGCCTTCTGGGGCGAGAACTACGCCCGGCTGCGCATGATCAAGCAGAAATACGATCCCGACGGCCTGTTCTTCCTGCATCACGGAGTCGGTAGCGAGGACTGGAGCGCGGACGGGTTTACGCGGGTCGAGGCCCATTGAGCCGACGGGCGCAGGAACATCGATCGCGGCAAAGGCGTTGCCGATCGGGGCGGTCGACTCTGGCGCGCTTCTCAGGCGGGAGCCTGGACGTCCGGAGGTGATGAATGGACCGCAGGAGTCTCCTCAAGATCATAGCGGGGCTGCCGTTTGCGAACGGACTCTATCCGGGATCGGCGGTTTCGGCCGAAGCGACGTCTTCGGTCATCCGCCTCCGCCCTATCGATCCTGGGTGGCCATCGGACGAGGAATGGAATCAACTCGGGCGCGTCGTTGGAGAACGTCTCATCAAAGTGCGTTCGCCACTGAGCGGGTGCGTCGACACACTGCCTGATTCGGCCTGCGCTCAAGTGTTCGGGGAACTGAAGAACCCGTACTATCTCGGGGACGAAGTTGGGCTGACGCAGACCCTCGGCTGGGTCGGCGCCTGGACGTCCGAGCCTAGCGTTTACGCAGTCGCCGCCAGGACGACGGAGGACATCGTCGCCGCAGTCAACTTCGCCAGGACCAACAATCTGCGGCTGGTCGTGAAGGGTGGCGGTCACAGCTATCAGGGAAACTCGAACGCAGCCGACTCCCTCTTGATCTGGACGCGCGCGATGAATGGCGTCGTGCTACACGACGCATTCGTCGGCGCGGGTTGCGACGGGCGGGCAGAGCCGCAGCCGGCCGTGTCCATCGGCTCAGGCGCGATTTGGGGGCGGGTCTACGACGAGGTGACGACGAAAGCCGGCCGCTACGTCCAGGGCGGCGGCTGCATGACGGTCGGAGTCGCCGGCTTGATCCAGGGCGGCGGCTTCGGCAGCTTTTCGAAGGCCTATGGCATGGCCGCGGCGAGCCTATTGGAGGCCGAGATCGTGACCGCCGACGGCGACGTCAAACTCGCCAATGCCTGCTCGAATCCCGACCTCTTCTGGGCCCTCAAGGGCGGCGGCGGCGGCTTCGGCGTCGTGACCCGGTTGACGTTGCGAACGCACGACCTTCCCAAATTTTTCGGCGGGGTCTTCGCGACCGTCAGGGCGACGTCGGATGATGCGTATCGCCGCCTCGTGTCGAAGATCCTCGAATTCTACCAGGAAGCGCTCCTCAATCCGCATTGGGGCGAACAGATCGCCTTTGGGCCGGGAGGCGCTGTCGCGATTTCGATGGTCTTCGAGGACCTCGATCAGCAGCAGGCGGAGGCGGTCTGGCGTCCCTTTTTCGACTGGGCGTCGGCCGCGCCGCGCGATTTCGCGATCGCCTCCGAGCCGAAGATCCTCGCCCTGCCGGCCCAGAATATTTGGAGCCCTCTGTTCCTCAATCGCATCCCGGGCCTCATGATCGCCGACGATCGCCAAGGCGCGCCGGCGGACAATGTTTTTTGGGCGGCCAACCTCGGCGAGGCGGGTCAGGTCCTCTACGCCTACCAATCCGCTTGGCTGCCCGCATCGTCGCTCGAAGCCGATCGGCGGCAAGACCTCGTCGACGCGCTCGCTGCGGCAGCACAACACCGGGGCGTCTCGCTGCACTTTAACAAGGGGCTCGCGGGCGCGCGCCCAGAAGCGATCGCAGCGGCCAGGGATACGGCCATGAACCCCGCGGTAGTCGACGCTTTCGCGTTAGCGATCAGCGCCGCCGGAGGACCTCCCGCCTACCCTGGCGTTTCAGGACGTGAGCCGGACGAGGCGGCCGCACGGAGCCAAGCTGCGGCCGTCGATCGGTCGATGAACGAAATCCGCAAGCTCCTTCCCCGCGTGGCCTCCTATGTCTTGGAATCCGATTTCTTCCAATCGAATTGGCAGGACGCCTTCTGGGGCGGGAACTATGCGCGGCTTCGCAGCGTCAAGGAGAAATACGATCCGGACGGCCTTTTCTACGTTCATCATGGAGTGGGCAGCGAAAGTTGGAGCCCCGATGGATTCGCCCGAGTGAAATGACTTCGGCGGCTGATTGCTTCGCGGCCGGCGGGTCGGCTTAAGGAGCCATAGGACAACCATGACTGCCAAAGCTCCGCGCATCGGCGTCGTCGGCTCGAGCAACGTCGATCTCGTGACTTACGTGGGCCGCATGCCGGTCTGGGGCGAGACGATCGCCGCGCCCCGCTTCGAGATGAATCATGGCGGCAAGGGCGCCAATCAGGCAGTCGCGGCGGCGAAGCTTGGCGCCGCCGTCGTCATGGTGTCGAAGGTCGGCGACGACATGCTCGGCGACGGCGTCCTGCGCAATTTCGAGGAGACGAAGGTCAGCACTCGGCATGTTCAGTGTGTGCCCGGGCAGTCGACCGGGACAGCGACCATTCTCGTCAACGCCTCGGGCGACAATTGCATCCTCATCGTCAAGGGCGCGAACGGCGACCTAACGCCGGCCGACCTCGAGCGCGCGGGCGAAGAGCTCAAAACCTGCGATCTCATCCTGACGCAGCTCGAGGTGCCGCTCGAATCGGTCTACGCAACGATCGCCTTCGGCAAGCGGCATGGCGTGAAGACGGCTCTCAATCCCGCCCCGGCGCTACCCAATCTCGACCTGGAGCGGATCCGCGACGCGAACTTCATCACCCCCAACGAGACCGAGCTCGCGATCCTGACTGGAATGCCGGTCGAATCGGAAGACGAGATCGCCGCCGCGGCGCGGAGCCTCGTCGCGGAAGGCCTCGAAACGGTGATCGTGACGCTCGGAGCGCGCGGGTCGCTCGTAGCGACGCCTCAGGGCTTGAGACGCGTCGCGCCGGTCAAGGTTCAGGCGGTGGATTCGACCGGCGCAGGCGACGCCTTCATCGGCAGCTTCGCCCGGTATTTCGCCTCGGGCCTCGGCCTCGACGCCGCCCTGGACAAGGCGACGCGCTACGCCGCCGACTCGGTGACCAGGCGCGGCGCGCAAAAGTCGTTCGCGACTGAGGCCGAATTCGAAGCCTTTTGCGCCGGACTTGCAAAGACAGACTGAGCGCGGGGCGCCTGGCGCGCGAGGCCGACGCCAGCCGGTCTGGACCAATCGAAAGGGGTGCGCTTAGATGCGCTCGTTTGGCATCCCATAGGGCGGGCTCGTGCAGATGCGGATTGGCGGCTATCGGAGACGCGCCTGTAAGAAGACCCCGGATGCACTCGGAGAGCAGCAATGTCGTGGTCGCTGAAGGTCAGGACGTTCGCCGTCGCGGCGATTTGCGCCGCAACAGCGATATTGGCTGTCGCGCTCGCGCCCGGCGCCGAAGCCAAGACCTTGCGGTTCGCGTTTCAGGGCGAATTGAAGTCCGTCGACCCCTATCAGATCAACGAGAGCTTCAGCCTCAGCGTCAATGGCGCGGTCTACGAAGGGCTCGTTCGGCGCGGACCCGACATGAAGATCCAGCCTTGCCTCGCGACGAGCTGGGACGTGCTGGATCCGCTGCACTGGCGCTTCCATCTGCGAAAGGGCGTCAAATTCCATGAAGGTCAGGATTTCACGGCGGACGACGTCATCTTCTCCGCCCGTCGCGTCCTGAGCGCAGGCTCCGACCTGAAGGGTCGCATTCCCGCTGACGCCCGGATCGTGAAGGTGGACGACTACACCGTCGACTTTCTGCTGAAATCGCCGAACCCGCTGCTGATCAACGAATGGGAAAGCTGGGGCATGTTCTCGAAGAGCTGGTCCGAGGCCCATGGCGCGGCTGAAGCCACGGCGATGAACGCCACGACGCCGCCCTATGCCGGGCTTCATGCCAACGGCACGGGGCCCTTCATTCTGGTCAGTCATGAGCCGGGCGTGAAGACGGTCTGGAGGAAAAATCCGAACTGGTGGGACACGCCCAAGCACAATATTGACGACGTCGTCTTCACGCCGATTCCCAACGCCGCGACGCGCGTCGCCGCGCTTCTCTCCGGCGAGATCGACTGGATGGACCCGGTTCCGCTCAACGACCAGGCCCGCGTCAACGCAAACCCGGGCGCTGAGGTCCTGGCCGGCCCCGAAATCCGGACGATTTTCCTTGGCATGGACCAGTTCCGCGACGAACTCGGCCACTCCAGCGTCAAGGGGAAGAATCCGTTCAAGGACGTCCGTGTTCGCAAGGCTTTCTATCAGGCGGTCGACGAGGACGCGATCAACAAGAAGGTCATGCGCGGCCAGGCGACGCCGTCGGCGCTCCTGATCGCGCCCGCTCTGTTTTCTCGATCGAAGGACTTCAAGCGGTTCCCGTTCGATCCCGAGGCGTCCAAGAAGCTGCTCGCCGAAGCGGGCTATCCCGACGGATTTGAGGTGCAGATGGACTGCCCGAACGACCGTTATGTCAATGACGAGCAAATCTGTCAGGCGGTCGTCGGCATGCTCGCCCGGGTCGGCGTCAAGGTGGACCTGAACGCGGAGCCCAAGTCGAAATTCTTCGCCTCGATTTCCGCCGCAGGAGGCTACGACAGCTCGTTCTATCTCCTCGGATGGACGCCGACGACGCTCGAGAGCTACAATGTCTTTCAATATATCGTCGGCTGCCGCAACGAGAAAACGAATTGGGGCGGCAACAATGTGGGCGACTACTGCAATCCCAGCGTCGACGCGCTTGCCCGCAAGGCGCTCCAGGAGCCCAACGAAACCGGGCGAGACGATGATTTCGCGCAAGGTTGGCAAATCGCGCTCTTTGACGACGTCGGATACATTCCGCTGCATCAGCAGGCGCTCGCCTGGGGCGTATCCAAGACAACCCATGTGATTCAGCGGCCCGACAATTACTACATCTTCGCCTGGGTCACGATGGATTGAGGCGATCGACGGCCGTGCGGAGAGCCCGATGACGATCGCGTCCTTTAGCCTACGTCTCCGATGATCGCATTCGTCGTCCGCCGGGTCCTCGCATCGATCGGCGTTATGATCGCGGTTGGGCTGATCGCCTTTGCGATGTTCCGGTATGTCGGTGATCCGATCAATCAGATGGTAGGGGTCGAGACCTCGGTCGCCGAGCGGGCGCAGTTGCGTGAGGAGCTCGGCCTCAACGATCCCGCGATCGTCCAGGCGTTGCGCTTTCTCGCCCGTGCCGCGCGCTTTGACTTTGGCGTGTCGTACCAGTTCAAGCAGCCGGTCGCCGATCTGATCGGCGCGCGGATGCCCGCGACCCTCGAGCTCGCGTTCGTCGCCTCGATCCTCTCGCTCGCGGCGGGGATCCCGATGGGCGTCTATTCCGCCTTGCATCGCGACAGCGCGCTCTCCAGGCTCTTTCAGGCGCTGTCGCTGATCGGCATCTCGCTCCCGACCTTCCTCACCGGAATCCTGCTGATCACTCTCTTTTCGGTAGTGCTCGGCTGGCTGCCGTCCTTCGGCCGGGGAGACGTGGTGCGCCTCGGCCCCTGGTGGACGACAGGATTTCTCACCGTCTCCGGCCTGAAATCGCTGGTCATGCCGGCGACTACGCTCGCCCTCTTCCAGATGACGCTGATCATGCGGCTCGTACGCGCCGAAATGCTGGAAGTCCTGCGCGCCGACTATATCCGCTTCGCCCGCGCCCGCGGGCTTTCGGAGAGCGCCATTCACTTCCGTCACGCCCTGAAGAATACGCTCGTCCCAGTGATCACGATCGTCGGACTGCAGCTCGGTTCGATCGTCGCCTTCTCGATCATCACGGAGACTGTGTTTGCCTGGCCTGGCATGGGCCAGCTTTTCCTGCAATCGATTCAGAACGTCGACATTCCGATCATGGCCGCCTATCTCCTGTTCATCGCCTTCATGTTCGTCACCATCAATCTCGTCGTCGACATTCTCTATGTGAGCGTCGACCCGCGCCTGCGCGCCTCGCTGCACGGGATGCACGGCTGAGGATGAGCAGGGCGGACGTCGACCTTGCGAAGTCCGGGCCCCCGCCGCCCTCGCTTGTCGCGCGTCTCAGAGACAACGATCTCGTCGCGAGCTTTCTTTCCTCGAAGACGACTGCGGCGGCCGGTCTGATCGCCCTGATCCTGATCGTGGCGGGCCTTGCGGCGCCACTGATCGCCCCGACCGATCCATTCAATCCAGCCGCGAATTTCCTCATGGATTCGCTGACGCCGCCGCGATTTGTGGCCGGAGGCGATCCGCGCTTCCTGCTCGGCACGGACGATCAGGGCCGCGACCTCTGGTCGGCGATCCTCTACGGCTTACGCATTTCACTCATGATCGGAGCCTTCAGCGTCCTGCTCGGCGGCGCGATTGGCGTCGCGCTCGGCCTCATCGCCGGTTACGCCGGCGGATGGATCGACTCCGTGGTCATGCGCATAGCCGACGTCCAGCTCACTTTTCCTGCGATCCTGATCGCCCTGCTGCTGGACGGCGTCGCGCACGCGCTCCTGCAGAAGTCGAACCGTGAGGAGACCGCCTTCCTGGTGCTCGTGGTCGCGATCGGACTGTCGTTCTGGGTGCAATATGCGCGAACCGTTCGCGGGTCGACGCTGGTCGAGAAGAACCGCGACTACGTGCAGGCGGCGCGCCTCATCGGCTTGTCGCCGGCGCGCATCGTCGTCCGCCATATCCTCCCCAACGTCATGGGTCCCGTGCTCGTGATCGCGACGATCAATCTCGCGATCGCCATCATCACCGAAGCGACGCTCTCCTTCCTCGGCGTCGGCCTTCCGGCGACTGAGCCCTCGCTCGGAACTTTGATTCGTATCGGTCAGAACTACCTCTTCTCCGGCGAATGGTGGATCGTGGCGTTTCCGAGTCTGGGCCTCGCGACCCTGGTCCTGTCGGTCAATCTCCTTGGCGACTGGCTGCGCGATGCGCTGAACCCAAGGCTGAAATGAGCGCCGCGCTGCTGTCGGTTCGCGATCTGCGCGTCGAATTCGCCACAAGACAGGGGCCGCTGATCGCGCTGGACGGGGTCTCGTTCGACATCGCGCCCGGCGAGGTCCTCGGCGTCGTCGGGGAATCCGGCGCCGGAAAAACGCTCACCGGGCTCGCCATCATCGGTCTTCTCGATCCGCCCAGCCGTATCGCGGGCGGCGAAATCCGGCTCGACGGAGAGCGCATCGACAATCTCTCGCCCGCGCGAATGCGCGTGCTGCGCGGGCGTCGGATCGGCATGATTTTTCAGGACCCGCTGACGAGCCTCAATCCGCTGTTGCGCATCGGCGATCAACTGACCGAGACGATCCTCACGCATTTGTCGCTGACGCGCCGACAGGCGCGGGAGCGGGCGATCGCCTGGCTCGGCGAGGTCGGCATTCCCTCGCCGGCAAAACGCATCGACGGCTATCCGCACGAATTCTCGGGCGGAATGCGCCAGCGGGTCGTGATCGCGCTGGCCCTGTGCGCGGAGCCGGCCCTCATCATCGCCGACGAGCCGACCACCGCGCTAGACGTTTCGGTGCAGGCGCAAATCATCGCGGTGCTCAAAAAGGTGACGCGCGTCCATGGCGCTGCGGTTATGCTGATCACGCACGACATGGGCGTGATCGCCGAGATGGCGGATCGGGTCGCCGTAATGTACGCCGGCCGGATCGTCGAGATCGGCGCGATCGGCGACGTGGCGCGCCGGCCGCTCCACCCCTACGCGATGGGGTTGATGGCGGCGATCCCGACGCTCGAAGCCCGCGCCGGCCGACTCGCGCAGATCCCGGGAACCATGCCGCGGCTGTCGGCGATTCCGCGAGGCTGCGCTTTCAGCCCGCGTTGCCCGAGGGTCTTCGGTCGCTGCGAGGCCGAGCGGCCGCCGCTCATCGCGGTCGGCGAACGGCGGGCGGCGTGCTGGCTTTACGATGCGCAGGCGGCCCCGGCTGCGGCGAGGGCGGAGAATAGCCGATGAGCTCCGCGCGGCTCGTCGAGGCGCGCCATCTCAAGCGGGTCTTCGACGTCTCGCAGCCCTGGCTCTCGCGCCTCATCGAACGCGAGCCCCGCCGGTTGCTGAAGGCCGTGGACGGCGTCGATTTTGCGGTTGATCGCGGCGAGACGCTGGGGATTGTCGGCGAATCGGGCTCCGGAAAGTCGACCCTTGCGCGCATGGTGGTTGGGCTTCTGCGGCCAAGCGCCGGGCAGGTTTTGGTCGACGGCGTCGATCTCTTCGCGACCGGCGATCGCGACGCGCGTCGCGGCGTCAGGCGGCGCATGCAGATGATCTTTCAGGACCCCTACGCCTCGCTCAATCCGCGCTGGCGCGTCGGCGCCATCGTCGACGAGCCGATTTTCGCGTTTCGCCCGATGGAGGGCGACAGCGGCGGCTCGGCCGCGATCTCGCGTCCGCATGAGATCACCGAGAGAACCGCCGAGCTCCTGCGCCTCGTGGGGCTCGATCCGGCCGACGCGCGGAAATATCCGCACGAATTCTCAGGCGGGCAACGCCAGCGGATCGCGATCGCGCGCGCGCTCGCCTCGAACCCGGACTTCATCGTCTGCGACGAGCCGACTTCGGCGCTCGACGTCTCGATCCAGGCGCAGATCCTGAACCTCTTGCGCGACCTGCAGGAGAAGCTCGGACTTGCCTTTCTGCTGATCACCCACAACCTCGCCGTAGTGCGCTTCATGGCGACGCGCGTCGGGGTGATGTATCTCGGACGCTTCGTCGAAATCGCCAAGACCGACGACCTGTTCGCGCGGCCCCGTCACCCTTACACGCGCGTGCTGCTCGACGCCGTGCCGGATCTCACGATGAGCGGACGGGCGCGCACGCCGGTCGGCGGCGAGCCGCCGAACCCGATCGACCCGCCGCCCGGTTGCCCGTTCCATCCTCGCTGCGCTTTCGCGATCGAGCGGTGCAAGAGCGAGGCTCCGCCCTTCCGCGACAATGTCGCCTGCCATCTCGCGCACGACGATCCCTATTGGCTGGCGCGAGCCTGATCGCCTGCTGCGGCCTTGCGGACCCCGCGCCCGCGGCCTAGGGATGCGGCATGCTGGAAACAAGGGGAAGGTCGCGATGACCGAAGAAGTCATGCCGAAGACCCGCCTCGGGCGGACGGATCTCATGGTCACGCCAATCTGCTTCGGCACCTCGGGGCTCGGCCACATGCCGGACACCTATGGCTACGACGTCGACGCCGAGCGCGCCAAAGCGACGGTCAAGGCCATTTTCGACGGGCCGGTCAATTTTCTCGACACCTCGCGCATCTACGGCATGGGCCGCAGCGAGGAGCGGATCGGCGCCGTCATTCGCGAGCGCGGCGGCCTGCCCCCGGGCTTCGTCGTCTCCACCAAGCTCGACCGCGATCCCGAGACCAACGCGTTCGACGCCGCCCAGGCGCGCCGTTCGCTCGAGCAGAGCCTCAAGGCGCTCGGTCTCGAGCGGATCGACATCCTCCACCTGCACGATCCTGAGCATTCCCGCTCGTTCAGCGAGGCGACGGCCCGTGACGGCGCGCTCGGCGAACTTTTCCGCATCAAGGAGGAGGGGCTGGCGAAGGCGGTGGGTCTGGCGGCGGGTCCGGTGAGCATGATGACGCCGCTCCTGAGCGACTGGGATTTCGATGCGTTGATTACCCACAACCGCTTCACCCTCGCCAATCGCAATGCGGAAGAGATGCTCAATCTCGCAAAGTCGAGAGGGATCGCGGTTCTCAACGCCGCCCCTTACGCCGGCGGCGTGCTCGCCAAGGGGTCGAGCGAATATCCCCGCTACGTCTATCAGGAGGCCTCGGACGCGGCGCTCGATCCCATACGCCGCATCGAGGCGATTTGCGCCCGCCACGGCGTGCCGCCGGGGGCCGCGGCGCTGCAGTTTTCCATGCGCGACCCGCATGTCGCCTCGACGATCTGCGGCGTGACCAGGCCCGAGCGCGTCAGGCAGACGCTCGAGTGGGCGCGATTTCCGATCCCCGAGGCGATGTGGGAGGAATTGAAAGCCGCGCCCGCGTCGACCGACGACCCAGAGGCGACGCGCCAATACCGGCCGGGGTAGGGTGGTCGCGCGCGCAAAACCATGACGCCTTGAAGACGCTCGACACGATTGTGGGACGTGTGCAAGGGATAGTCTCGCCATGAACGATCTTGCCGCCTCGATCCGCACCATACCGGACTATCCGAAGCCCGGAATCCTGTTCCGCGACATCACGACGCTGCTCGGCGATGCGCGGGCGTTTCGCCGCGCGGTCGACGAGCTCGTGCAGCCGTGGGCCGGCACGAAGGTCGACAAGGTCGCGGGCGTCGAGGCGCGCGGATTCATCCTGGGCGGCGCTGTCGCCCATCAGCTCTCGGCCGGATTCGTTCCGGTCCGCAAGAAGGGCAAGCTTCCGCATGTCACGGTGTCGATCGCCTATTCGCTTGAATATGGGCTCGATGAAATGGAAATGCACGAGGACGCCGTGGCCGCGAACGAGCGCGTCATTCTCGTCGACGATCTCATCGCCACCGGCGGCACCGCTGAAGGCGCGGTGAAACTTCTGCGCAAACTCGGCGCGGACGTCGTCGCCGCCTGCTTTGTCATCGATCTCCCGGATTTGGGAGGCTCCAGGAAATTGCAGGCGTTGGGCGTGCCTGTTCGATCGCTCATTGCGTTTGAAGGGCATTGAGCTTTGCGGTCAAACCGGCGGCGCGCTCCTGTCTCGATTTTCACCGAATGAGCGCTTCGATTAAATCCCGCAAGAGTCCCCTCAAGAGGTCAATCTTGTAAGCCGTCCCGGGCAGGGTTTTGGCGCCATCGGCGCAATGCGCGGCCGCTTCGGTCACGGTCGCGGAGATTGCAGGCGCGCCTTCCGCCGCGCTTTCTTCAGCCGGCAGGCGGATCGGCGTCGCCGCAACGCCTCCAGCGACAAGATCAGCAGCATCAAGCAGCGTCCTATCGCCAAGGTGCATGTAGCGTTATGTGATCCTTTGCCACGCAGGACAAACTATTGACCAATGAAGGTTCCGGCCCATCCTGCGCCTTGCAGCTTGATCCAATCGTTAACAATTTGTGCCGACTGCGTCGAAGGCAAGGCCAGCCTTGCAAGCATTGGGACATTGCTTGTGGCTTGGGTGTTTGACAAGGTAATCTCTGTAGCGCGTTCAGAAAGACAGACGGACACGTTTCCGGTCAGCCAGAGCACACCGGCCTTTTTTGCTGAATAGAGTAGACCCTGGGCTCCGTCGGTGATGGAAATCGTCATTGGCTTTCCATCGTCCGCGGTCGTCTCCCGCCATCTTGTTCTCACATTATTTGCTTTGATCTCGCTAACGGTTCTAAAGCATTTGGCTTGAGCAAGCGTGGCGTCACTTAGAATCAATAGGCAAATGAGCAATTTCAAATTCGTCAGAGCCATCTTTACCTCCAACGGGGTGGAACGGATAGCCGAAGTTCGTTCCGCGACCAACGGTACAGTGGTCTACGGTCGTTAGCTGGAGGCTTTTGCGCGGGGCGCCCGTCAAGTCGGCGGGGCGCCATTCACCCTTAGGACCGCGGGGGCAAGGGCCGCGATCTGAGCATCGATCTCGCGAAGTTCGTGATGCACGGAGCGGGCGTCGCCATCTCCTTTTCCGAGCTGCTCTTCAAGTGCGGCGCGCTTGATTTTGAGGGCGTCCAATTCGGATTGAAAGTCTTCCACTGTGCCCTTCCCTTGCTTTCCTCAAAAGGGCCCCGCGCGAGAACCTCCGTGAGGCCGCTCGGCGCGGGGCAAGGCGTAACGCGGTCGAGGGCTGGGTGGGCTAAAATGACCGCGCTACACAGCCAATACAATCAGCAGCGAATTGTTCCGCCATTAGCTATGTGGGCTTGCCGCACGCCGCGTCTCTGCGTGCGTCCATTTCGTCAGCGAGGCGTAGGTCGTGGATTGTCAGCCGCATTGCCTCTTAGCCTCCTAAAGCGTCAAGGATGGCCCCGCCACGGTGCGCGGCGCTCCAGAACCGCAACCTGCGTCCCGGCATGATTCGCTGGCCTGCTGAGGTCCCGGCCGTCCTGAACGACCGCTGCTCTACCGCCAATCGTGGGGCTCAACGAAGACAGGCCAGCCAGCGACACGGCGGAAGCGATCACAACGAACATCGTTTCTCTGGGTTTCACGGTGTCCTCCTGCCTGCACACAGTCAACGCCCCCTCTCAAGCAAGGTTCCCAGGCCCACGTGCAGTTGAGCGCGGGGTGGACGTTCAGCGTGCGTTCAACATGAAGGCCACACGCTGGAGGCGCTTGCGGCTATCGGCCTTGTGTCGGCCGTTGCTGGTGGCGCGCGGGCACGTGCGTCTGCAACTGAATTTCGCCTTGACAAAGGGAGCCGCCATCGCCTGGCGGCTTCCGACTCCTGGGCTTTTTTATGGTTCCACGACGAGGCGTTACTACGCCGACGAGATCGATCCCGCCCGATAGGCCCGCCCTGAACTAGAAGTCAGGCAGCCTCGTTTTCTCATAGTCCTGGCCGCCGGAATCGCCCTCTGTGAGCTCGGCGTCGCCCTTCTTGCCCTTCTTGATCAGCTTGCCCGGCGAAGAAGCCTTCGCCGGCCGCGACGCCTTCTTGCTGCCTATCGAACGATTTTCCTGCTTCTTCGCCATGGAAGTCCCGCTCCCGCCTTCAGGAGGCTCGGCGCCTAACCGGGCTCACCGCTGGCGCATCGTAGCCGCGTTCAGCCACGAGCCGGCAACTCCGCCGAGCAAAAAGATAAAGATGCCCATACCAAGAGTGATCATTGCTTCGCTCCAAGGCGCTCTCCAGCATAGTTAACGACTTTGGACTGCAGGAAGTTCCGGAGCGCAGATTCGACGACCGGAGCGGCTAGGGCGGAGGCCCGATGGACTTGGGCTCGCCGGCAGAGCCGCCAGACGCCTTCAACTGCTCGCGAAGGTCTTGAGCCTCCTCCTCAGTCAGGAGGCCGCCTATCAAACCGGCGCCGTCGTTAGCCACTTTGTCCGCGCCGTTGGAAGCAAGGCAGTTGAGGCAGCCGATCTCGGGGCTCTGGCTGCCTCTCGCGAAGACGATCAAGCGCTCTCCGCACACGTGACACTTGAGCAAGCGCGGGTTCTCCTCGACGCTCATGTTGCTTTCTCCCTATTCGCGACGGGCCGCCGGCTCGTAGGCACACGAGTGACGCGCCGGCTATTGATCTGGCCAGCTGCTTCAACGTTTCTTTAACCATCTCAGCTCGCTGATGGAAACATCGAACTAACCATAAAAGTTGGGAGGACAGACAATCGAGGATCGCAGCTATGAAACGAACGCTGATAACTACAGCGTGCGCAATCTTTATTTTCGGAACGGCTTGCGCACGCGAGGTAACACTGAGTCCGACTTTCATCCTTCATGGGGCGACTGTTGTCACTGGACGTCGCGCCGCCCAAATTAACACGGTCGTCGGATGCACGACGAGGTATATTCCGACGCACGACGAACGTGGCTGGTACGCACGTAAATCCGTCGACTGTGTCGAATGATCAAGGCGCGTCGCATGGGTCCCACGGCTGGGCCGTCCTCCTTATTTGCGGGACGGCCGCCCGCCGGATCGCCCCGTCCTCGACGGACTCCAGTAGCTCGCGATTGCCACCATGTTTCTGCGTCCACCCGTCGCCATCGGCGGCGCCTTGGCCAGAGACCCGGCGATCGGCGGGACCGATGGTTCGCCCCCCACAACGATCGGAGACGGCGAGCAGGGCCTGTTGTAGGGAACGGGCCGCGCATCGAGCAGTTTAGACTCACGATGGACATCGCCTCACGATTTTGCCTGTTGGTTGCCGGCGTCATGCTCGTAACCGGCTCTTCATTCGCCCAGCCCGCACCGACGCCAAATCCGGCGCCGCCGGCTGACTCGACTACGCCCGACGCCAATCAGCCGTCCTTGAGCGAAAAGCTCAGGCAGTCGAATGGCGTCATCCATCCGAAAGAAGTGGATCCGGCCATCGAGAAGCAGGCGCCGAAGGTGAGGGATCAGAACGTGGTGCCGGCGCCCGGGACTTCCGGCGGAGCCCCCGCGCCGCAGCCAAAATGACCACCCAGGGAGACTTTCTGCGTGAATTGCTGCGGGCGGAACGCTCGAGCAGCGCGCGGGCGACCCTCGGCAATCGATTCGCCGCACGCGCGACTACCTCGATTTCACCGAATGAGCGCCTCCATCAAATCCCGCAAAAGTCCCCTCAAGAGGTCAATCTTGTAGGCCGTCGCGGGCAGGGTTTTGGCGCCATCGGCGCAATGCGCGGCTGCTTCGGTCACGGTCGCTGAGGTTGCAGGTCGGTCTTCCGCCGCCGTCTGTGGCCGGGAGGCGGATCGGCGTCGGCGCGACTCGACACTCTCCTTCACTCCCAAAAGCCTGGTGTTCGCTGTTCGATCAGACCACCCAACCTGACCGGTGCGATGCATCTGGCAAGACCTGTGGCTGAATCGGTTTCGACAGCGACACCGCACATTGACGCCGCGCCCTCGGCAGGCAGGAAGCGTCCGAACGTCATGCCCGTGGCGAAACGCCGGACCGGCTCTTCTTTCTGCATCCCGACGACGGAGTCGTAATCGCCCGTCATGCCGACGTCGGTGATGTAGGCCGTGCCGCCGGCAAGGACGCGGTGGTCAGCACTGGGCGTGTGC
>JAFAHO010000004.1 GCA_019237205.1 Hyphomicrobiales bacterium | reverse complement strand
ATGCGGCCGGGCGAGCGCGAGCGGACAGCGCTCGCCCGAGACGTTTGCGAAATGTGACGCGCGACCCTCTCGCCTGCGACGATCTTATTGCCCATCGCCGATACGCCTACGGCAAGGCTGCGGCCGAGGACGGGGACTGGGCCGTTGCGGCCGAGATGTTCGAGCAGACCGCCGAACAGGCGCCCGGCTGGGCGCCGGCGTGGTTCGCGCTGGGCGAGGCGCGCGAGAAGCTCGGCGACGCTGACGGCGCGGCGGAGGCGTTTCGCGCGACTCTTTCGACCGATCCTGCGGATAGGCTCGGCGCGGCGCCGCGGCTCGCTCTGATCGGACGCGTCGCGGACCCGAGCGCTCTGCCCGAGGCCTATGTCGCGTGGCTGTTTGACGACTACGCGCCGCGTTTCGACGCGCACCTGACCAAAGCCTTGGACTATCGGGGTCCAGCTCTCATCGCCGAAGCGCTTGATCTCGCCGCGCCTGGGCGCCGCTTCGCCTCAGCCCTCGACGTCGGCTGCGGCACGGGCCTCATGGGCGAAGCCGTCCGTGAGCGCGTCGACCGCCTCGTTGGCGTCGACCTGTCGCCCGGCATGGTCGCGAGAGCGCGCGAGCGTGGGCTTTATGACGATCTGGAGATTGCGGAGGCGGCCGCCTTCCTTAAGCGCACTGCGCCGGGCGCCTACGACTGCATTCTGGCTGCGGACGCGCTCTGCTATTTCGGCGACCTTGGGCCGATCGTCCGGGCTTGCAGGCTGGCGCTCGCTGCGGGCGGGGTTCTTGCTGTTTCGATCGAGACCTTCGACGGCGAAGGTTTCCGCCTGCGAGAAACGCTGCGCTTCGCTCACGCGCCCGCGTATGTCCAGGCGACGGCGCGCGAGGCCGGATTCCGGCCGCTTCTCGTGCGCGCCGCCTCGACGCGCCGGGAGGCGGCTCAGGATGTCCCAGGGCTGGTCGCCGCGTTTGAGACTGCGGAGTGACAATGCGCGAACCTTGCGGCGGTTCATTCATCAGGGACTAATAATAACTGACTTGATGTGTATTAAAGCGCGCGAAAGGGACAAAGGGACAGAATTTGGCGCCTAAGGCTCTGAATCGCTTTGTCGCGTCCCATTTTGGCGCCCTCTCGCGGGCTTCGGCCCCGCGGTCGTCACCCGCCCGCGCGTCGGGCCCGATCTCGCATGATCGCCGCGTTGAGCTCCCCGCCGAAAACGAACAGCAACGCGACCCAGTAGAGATAGACGAGAGCAATCATCACGGAAGCGAGGCCGGCGTAGGTCGAAATATAGTTTCGTACGAACTGGCTCAGATAGGCGCCGAACGCTTCGCCAAAAGCGATGCTGGCGACGAAAGTCAGGGTGACCCCCGGCAAGAGATCCTGGAACCTTGGCCGGTGGGCAGGCAGGATGAGGTGCGCGCCGAACAGCGACACCGCGAGCATGACCGCCGCGATCCCGATGCGGGCGGCGGTGAGAAGATCGTGCGCTTCTGTCACCCCCGGCACGAAGCTCTCGACGGTCCCCAGGATCAGCGGCCCAAGCACCACCAGAAAAGCCAGCGCCAGGAGCGCCACCGATCCTACAAGCACCAAGCCTAGCGACTGGAGCCGGAGCAGCCACCAGGGCCTCGGCTCAACGAGCCCATAGGCGCGATTGAGGCCGACCCGGAGCGCCTCGATCGCACTGGACGCGAAATAGAATGAAAGGACCGCGCCAAGGGTCAGGAGCCCCCCACGCGGCGCGGTCAGGACGTTCGCCACCTCCCCGGCGATCGGGCCCGCCACTGCCTTCGGCCATTCGGCGAAGACCAGCTCGGCCGCCTCCTTCGCCAACTCGGCCGAGCCGAGGAAGCCCGCGAGCGCGGCGACGAAGATCAGAAATGGGAAGAGCGAGGTCAGCAGCGACAGACCTATGTAGCTGGCGATGGCCCATCCGTCGTCTGCGTTGAACTTCTCCGCCGCGCTCCAGAGGATCGAAACCAGTCTGCGCAATGTCGAGAGCCTCAAGTTCCCATTCGCGGTCTTCGCTCAACGCGAAGGCTACCCGAACGGCGGCCTATTTGCAGTCGATGACGCCAAAAAGACGCATTGCAACGGCCGGAGCGGCAAAGCATTGTGCAACGCAACAACGCCGAACATGGAGAAGCGCCGTGACGCTCGACGACCTTGCCCGCCAGGCCCAGCTTGCCGCCGAGGGGCTCCTGGATTGCGCCGTCACCGCTGTGCGCGAGAGAGTAAGCATAAAAGGCCAGCTCGACGCCGCGAAGATAGAGGCCGAGCAACGCGCCGTTCACGGCCTCGCCTGGCTTGCCACTTACGTGGAGGCGATCAGGGAAATCGCCGCCTACGCCCGCCGCATGCACGAGGAGAGCCGCTTCGGCGAAACCGAGCAGTTGCTCACACGGATCGGCCTTGGCGAATATCTCTCCCAGATATTCGGCGGCATTCCTATGAACCAGGGCGAGATCGTCCGCCTTTCCGACTTCGGCCTCGAAGACTCCGGCATCGAACCGTTCCGGGACCAGCCCGTCAATGAGATGCTCATCCGGTCCGGCAACACCCCAGCCAACCGCGCAGCCCTCGCAGCCCAAATCAAGGACGCGCATGAGGGCGCAGTCGGCGATCCCGGCCTCGATGAAACATTCGAGGCGATCCGCGGCGAGATGCGCCGATTCGCCGACGCCGAAGTCGTCCCCAATGCCCAGGATTGGCATCGCGCCAACGCCTATATCCCGCTCGAAGTCATCGCCGGGCTTTCTGAAATGGGCGTCTTCGGCCTGACCATTCCGGAGGCCTATGGCGGCATGGGTCTCGGCAAGGTCGCAATGTGCGTCGTGTCGGAGGAGCTCTCGCGCGGCTATATCGGCGTCGGCTCGCTTGGGACGCGGTCGGAAATCGCGGCCGAACTGATCATGGTCGGCGGCGACGAGGCGCAGAAAAAGAAATATCTGCCGAAGATCGCCAGCGGCGAAATTCTGCCGACCGCGGTCTTCACCGAGCCCAACACCGGCTCGGACCTCGCATCCTTGCGCACCCGCGCCACCCGCGAAGGCGACTCGTACGTGGTCAACGGCGCGAAGACATGGATCACTCATCCGGTCCGGGCCGATCTGATGACGCTCTTGGCGCGCACCGATCCGCACGAGCGTGGCTACAAGGGCCTTTCGATGTTCCTCGCCGAAAAACCGCGCGGCACGGACGCCGATCCGTTCCCCGCCAAGGGCATGTCAGGCGGCGAGATCGAGGTGCTCGGCTATCGGGGCATGAAGGAATATGAGATCGCGTTCGACGGCTTCCGCGTCCCAGCCGAAGCGCTGCTCGGCGGCGTCGAGGGGCAGGGTTTCAAGCAGTTGATGGAGACCTTCGAGTCGGCGCGCATCCAGACCGCAGCGCGCGCGGTCGGCGTTGCGCAATGCGCGTTTGAGCTCGGCCTGCGCTACGCCAAGGAGCGCGTGCAATTCGGCAAGACGCTGATCCATTTCCCCCGCGTCGCCGACAAGCTCGCGATGATGGCGGTCGAAATCCACATCGCGCGCCAGATCACCTATTTCGCCGGCCGCGCCAAGGATGAGGGGCGGCGCTGCGACCTCGAGGCCGGCATGGCGAAGCTCCTCGGCGCGCGGGTCGCCTGGGCGGCGGCCGACAACGCCCTGCAGATCCATGGCGGGAACGGCTTCGCGCTCGAATATCCAATATCGCGAGTGCTTTGCGACGCTCGCATTCTCAATATTTTCGAAGGTGCGGCGGAGATCCAGGCGCAGGTGATCGCGCGGAGGCTGCTGGAAGGGGGGAACTAGCCGCCTCCGCGCTCGCCGACCTCAGATTTTCTCGATCCGCACACGAGCGGTGCCCGACTGGCGGAAGCCGAGCGCGCTCGCCGCCGCAAGCGAGACATCGATGATGCGCCCGCGAATGAAGGGGCCGCGGTCGACGATCTTCACGACGGCGCTACGGCCATTGTCGAGATTGAGGATCTTGACCTGGGTTCCAAAGGGGAGAGTTCGATGGGCAGCAATCAAACCGCCAAAATGAGGATTTTGATAATATGAAGCTATTCCCTGTTCGTCGGCCAAAGCCGCGCTCGTAAATCCGGTGATTAACGCACAAGCAAAAATGACTTTCCGCATTCAGTGAACCTTTTTGTTGACCACGATACTCGGCTCGTCTGCCGGCAGGTTAGGGCAAAAAAAAGGCGACGTAAACTCTGCTGTGTCAATCTATCATACGACTTGACCGCGCGGTCAGGTTTATGAGCAGGGCACAATCCGTTCTAAATTGGCCTTATTCCGGCGCTGGCCATAGGCCCCGAACCGGCTCAGGGAGGATCCTCACATGAAAGTTCTCGTCATCGGCGCGGCCGGCATGATCGGGCGCAAGCTCTGCCAGAGACTCTCTCGGGACGGGCGTTTGGCAGGTCGCACGATCGAAGAGGCGCATCTCGCGGATATCGTTACGCCTTCCCCCCTGGAGGCGCCCTTTCCGGTTGTCCGCGAGGCCTGCGACATCGCTGCGTCTTATGTCGCGCCGAAATTGGCCGCGCGCCGGCCAGACGTGATTTTCCTGCTCGCCTCGGTCGTCTCGGGCGAAGCGGAGGCGGACTTCGACAAGGGTTACGGCATCAATCTCGGCGGGACGCAGGCTTTGTTCGAGGCGATCCGGCGGGAGCACATCCTCTCGGGCGGCGCCTACCGGCCGCGCCTCATTTTTACCTCATCAATCGCGGTCTTCGGCGCGCCGTTTCCTGACGCGATTGGTGACGAATTCCTCGCCGCGCCGCTGACAAGTTACGGAACCCAGAAAGCGATCTGCGAGTTGCTGTTGGCCGACTATTCGAGGCGCGGATTCTTCGACGGGATCGGCCTCCGGCTTCCGACGATCTGTGTTCGGCCTGGCGCGCCGAACAAGGCGGCTTCGGGGTTCTTCTCCGGCATCATCCGCGAGCCGCTCTCGGGCAAGGAGGCGATCCTGCCGGTCGGCGAGGAGGTCCGGCACTGGCACGCCTCTCCGCGGTCGGCGGTGGGGTTCCTTCTCCGGGCGGCCGAAATCGACACAGCGCTGCTCGGGGCCCGCCGCACGCTCAATCTTCCCGGCGTCTCTGCGACGGTCGGCGAGCAGATCGAGGCGCTGCGGCAAGTCGCGGGAGAAAAGGCGGTGAAGCTCATTCGCAGGGAGCGGGACGATACGATAGCGCGAATCGTCGCCGGATGGCCCACCACCCTTGACCCCTCGCGGGCGAAAGCCCTCGGTTTTCAGGCGGACGCTGATTTTTCAGCCATAATTAGGGTTTACCTCGAGGACGATTTCGACGGGTGAGGTCAGGCAATGTTGGATTTGCCAGTTCGAACGGAGGGGGGGGCCGAAATCGCGCCGGCCGCCGTCGGGTTCGAGAAGGACACAACGGCGCCGGGCGCCACGGCCCGGCCCCGCGGGCTGGGACTGGCGGGTCGTGTGCTCGTCATCACCATCGGCTTTGTCCTCATGGCGATGGCGCTTTTCTACGTCACCCGTCTCGCCGCCTTTCGCGAGACTTGGCTTCACAACAAGCTGGCGGCTGCCGGGACCGCCGTCCAAGCGTTCGACGCCGCGGGACCGAGTGAGATGCCCCCGGAATTGGCGCGCAAGCTGCTCGCGAGCGTAGGGGTCAAGTCGATCTCGATCAGAACGCCGTCCGGCGAGCGTGTGCTTGCGGTTCCCGGCGAGCCGCTTGCCGAGGCCCACCCCGTCAATCTCGACAGCGAGACGTTCCTCGACAGCGTGGGCGCGGCGTTCCACACGCTCCTCGCCAAGCCCGGCACACTCATCCGTGTCACGGACGAATCTTCCCTCGATGAGCCCGGCATCGCGGTCACCCTCGATGAAGCGCCGCTGATCGCGGCGTTATGGCGGGTCTCGCACACGTTTCTCAATATCGCCCTGATGATCGCAGCGGTCGTCACCTGCGTGCTCTGGATCGCCCTCTGGCAGATGGTGCTGAGACCGGTGCGAAGGCTGACCTCAAACATCATCGGCTTCGGCGAACATCCGCAAGACGTTTCGCGCATGATCGCCCCGAGCGGACGTCAGGACGAGATTGGCCGAGCCGAAACCGCGCTTGCCGCAATGCAGGGTTCGTTGGCCCACGAACTTGCACAACGGAAGCGGCTTGCAGAGCTCGGCATGGCGGTGGCGCGCATCAATCACGACCTCCGCAACATGCTTACCGCAGCGCAGCTCATTTCAGACCGTCTGGCGACAATTCCCGATCCGCTGGCCCAGCGCCTTGCCCCGCGCCTGGTCGCGACCCTCGACCGGGCGATCCAGTTCTGTCAGGCGACGCTGACGTATGGCGCGGCGCGGGAACAGCCGCCCAACCGGCGGCAGTTCGACTTGAGCGAACTCGTGCGACAAGTCACCGAATCGGCGCGCGCGGAGAATGACGGTGCGATCGAGTACCACGTCGACATACCGCCCCGTTTTGAAATCTACGCCGATCCGGACCAGATCCTGCGGGTGATTGAGAATTTGAGCCGAAACGCCGCGCAGGCTCTGATGGCCAAGGGGCCGCGCGACGACCGGCCGAAAGCGATTCGTTTCGCCTCGATCCGGACCGAAGGCGTCGCGCTGATCGAAATCAGCGACACCGGTCCGGGATTTCCGGCCGATCAAGGCGAGCGCATCTTCGAGCCGTTTCATAAATCGACCAGCGAGATCGGCGCCGGCCTGGGACTGGCGATCGCGGCTGACCTGGTGTCGCGCAACGGCGGCGCGATCGCGCTCGCGCCCGCAAAGGCGGACGACTTCTATTGCGGCGCGCGTTTTCTGATCAAGCTCCCGACGCCCGAGCGCGTCCTCCGCAAAAGCTCGCCCGCTTTGCCCCAAACCTAGAAGGCGTTCCGACCGGGCGCCTCACGGGCCCGCGCGCTTTCGCATGACGCGGCGCTCGGATAAGAAGCCTCGCTCGAGAAGAGGCTGCCGCGGCCGCCCTCGCGAGCGGAAAGAACGACTTATGTCACTCGCGAAACACGCCGTCCGAACCGAGACGATCGGTTTCTTGTCCTCCGGCGCAAGAGAAGCCGACGAAGCGCTCGAACGCTTGATCGGGCTTTACGGCGACGTCCCTCTCGAGACGGCGGATGTGATCGTCGCGCTGGGGGGCGACGGCCTGATGCTGCAGACCTTGCACCGGACCATGAAGGCGCCAAAGCCAATCTACGGCATGAACCGGGGATCGGTCGGATTTCTCATGAACGAATATTCCGAGCGGGGCCTGCGCGAGCGTCTGGCCGCCGCCAAGCCCTCGATTATCCATCCACTGGCCATGCGCGCGCGAGACGTGCATGGCGCCGAGACGACGGCGCGCGCGATCAATGAAGTGTCGTTGTTGCGCCAGACCTATCAGGCGGCAAAGTTGCGCATTGAGGTCGACGAGGCCACACGGCTCAGCGAACTCATCGCTGATGGGGTGCTCGTGGCGACCCCAGCCGGTTCGACCGCGTATAACCTTTCCGCCAACGGGCCGATCCTGCCGCTCGACGCGCCGCTGATGGCGCTGACGCCGCTCTCGCCGTTTCGCCCCCGGCGCTGGCGCGGGGCGCTGCTGCCCGACGCGGCGCGGGTGACCATCGAGATACTGGAGGCCGACAAGCGCCCGGTCGCGGCAGCCGCCGATCATTTCGAGATCCGTCGCGTCATGCGGGTCTCGGTGGCGATGGACCGCGCGACCTCGCTGATCCTGTTGCACGATCCGGGCCATTCGCTCGATGAGCGAATCTTACGCGAGCAGTTCGGCTACTAGAGGGAGCGATGGCGAAGTCGGCCCGCATCATAGCAGAGAGCGTCATGGCGAGCGGGCGGTTCGATCTGACCCGAACCGATGTCGAGGTCGTCGAGGACGACGGCGTGACCAGAAAGCTTTCGCACGAGGTCTACCGCCACGGCAAAGCGGCGGCGGTCCTGCTTTATGATCCCAAGCGTTCGGTTGTGACCTTGGTCAAGCAGTTCCGGGTCGGCGCCTATTTGAGCGACGGCGCGCTTGCGACGATCGAAGTCTGCGCCGGAATGCTGGACGGCGAGCCGCCCGAGGTCTGCGTCATGCGCGAAGCGCTGGAGGAAACGGGCATCGCGGTCGTGGAGCCTCGGCACGCCTTCGACGCCTATATGAGCCCCGGAGGCATGACGGAGAAGATCGCCTGCTTCATCGCGGCCTATGGCGAAAAGGACCGTGC
>JAFAHO010000120.1 GCA_019237205.1 Hyphomicrobiales bacterium | reverse complement strand
AGAACAGCTTCGACGAACAGGCGATTGTCTGCCGCCGTACCGCCCACATGGCCCTCGCGGCCAGGCAGAATGTCTTTGATCCGATCCCACTGGTCATCGCGCAATGCATATCGTCGCATCGGTCGGCCCCTCCTCAGGCCGACCACTCAGGAGTCAGACATTTGCTGATTCGGGAATCCCTCGGGCATGCGAAACACGAAGCGTTCTGCGTCCGATTCCAATCTGTTCTCGCATCAACTGAAGACAGGCCCTAAGCGAGCGGCCCATTTATCCACAGCGAAATGCGGAATCAGCCAAATTCAAATAGTTGCGTGGCGCGTGCCACGCGCAAATTTGCGGCATTAGGTAGCAAGCTCATCCACTCACCCTGGATTCGGCTTCAAAATAATTTCAGTTCCCCGTTGGTCCTGATTCGTCAGGGAGATAGTCTTGGATTGCGATTCGAAAGCCATCACCAACGGGGTGTGGGACGTTGTCACAGGGACTGCTCGATTTCCAGTACGAATGTGATTCGTCGCGGCATGGGCTAACGTCGTTGGCCGGGCTGCCGGTTTATTTCGAGATGATCGCCGCGAGCGGGCTGGCGGGGGCGATCCGTCGCTACGTGCGGGCGGCAGGGCGGCAAGGCTGGTTGGATATTCAGATGACGCTGGCGGTCGTCTTTCTGAATTTGGCCGGCGGCGAGTGCGTGGAGGACGTCGAGCGGCTGGAGCGCGACAGCGGTTTTGCCGCGGTTTTGCGTGCGGTCGAGAGGAATTTGCTGTCGCGCCGGGAGCGGCGGGAGCTGGCGAGCCGCTTTCGCCGTGAACGCGAACGCGCAACGCCGTCGGCCTCGGCGCTGTCGAGTTGGCTGGAGCGCTTCCACGATCGCGACGCGCCCAAGGCGGGGGCGGGAACGGCGTTCATTCCCGAGGTGACGCAAGCGTTGGCGGGGCTTTGGCGGGTCAACCAGGCGCTCATCGAGTTTCTCCAAAGCCATCGCTTAACCGCGCATGCGACGCTGGACATGGACGCCACGCTGATCGCCACCCACAAGCGCGACGCCTTGTTCTGCTACAAGCATTTCAAGGCCTATCAGCCGCTGAATTGCTGGTGGGCGGAACAGGGCGTGATGCTCTATTCGGAGTTCCGCGACGGCAACGTGCCGGCCGGACACGAGCAGCTGAGGGTGTTGAAGGCGAGCCTGGCTCATCTGCCGGCGAGCGTGACGCATGTGGCGCTTCGCTCCGATACGGCGGGCTATCAGGAAGAGCTGCTCATCTATTGCGGCGAGGGCCGCGATCCGCGCTTCGGCGCGATCGAATTCGCCGTCGGCGCCGACGTGACCGAGGCGTTCCGCGCCGCCGTGCTGGCGACGCCGGAAAGCGAATGGCGCCCGCTGATCCGCGTGGTCGACGACATGCGCTTCGAGACCGATCAGGAATGGGCGGAGGTCTGTTTCGTTCCCAACTGGGCCGGCCACAGCCGCAACCGGGCCGACTATCGTTTCCTGGCGATCCGCGAGCCGCTGCGGCAATTGGAGCTTGGCGACCAGGACAATTTGCCGTTCCCCACCGAGACCTTCGGCCGCAAGGGCCGCTACAAGCTGTTCGGCGTGGTGACGAACCGAAAGGGGCCGGGCGACGGGGTCATCTGGTGGCTGCGCCAGCGGTGCGGCGCGAGCGAGGAGGTCCATTCGGCGCTGAAGTCCGATCTTGCCGGCGGAAAGCTGCCGAGCGGGCTGTTCGGCGCCAACGCGGCCTGGTGGGCGCTGGCGAATCTCGCTTTCAATCTCAACGCCACGATGAAACAACTCGCCCTGGGCAAGGATTGGACGCCTTCGCGCATGAAGGCGCTACGCTTCCATCTGATCGGTCTGCCCGGCCGCGTCGTCGGCCACGCCCGCCGGTTAATCATTCGCCTGGGCGGCGGGGCTGAAGCGCTTGCGGCGCTTCTGATCGCCCGGCGCAACATCCGCGCTCTCGCGCACGGGCCCGCCGGATGAGCCGAAAGCGCCCGAAACCTCCGAGGGAATGCGCCGATCCGGCGGCCCGATCGAGCCGCAACGGCCCTGCTCGCGCGCGGCGCGGCGACCCGACTCGCCACGGTTGCAGGCCGCGGCCGCGCGACTCGCCCCGCGAGTGTTCAACCCCTACGAGGTGACCCGAAGACCAAAATCCGACCCGCGGCCACGCAAAAAAACGACAATCCGCCTTACCTAACGCGCGCCTCCGAGTTTGTTCGGGAATTGTGGGAGTTTAGATCGGTTGACTGCGCTTTCGCCATCTCGCAGCGGGAATCATACTTGCGGGAAGAGCGAAAAAGCGGCACACTGCCGGTCTGACGTCACAACGAAGATGCGGGCAGACCTATCCCGCATTGCGCCGGAAGAAAGCAGTATGCACGAAACGCATCTGAATGGTCAACCTATGCTTGGCTTAGCAGGCCGTCCGATCCACCTGATGTTGGCCTGCCTGGCAATGCTGGCGGCGGCGGGCTTGGCTTATCTAGCGACTCCGCACCACCTCATGGCGCGCACGCAAGAGACGTTCAACATCGACGCTCACATTCCCTATCAGTTTGGTGAGTGGTCGCGAGTCCCCGGCGTTGTGGACATCGTCCGGCCGGGGGCGGGCCTCGAGTCCGAGCTCTACAGCCAGGAGGTTTCGCGCGCCTATTTCGACAAGGAAGGCCACATCGTCATGCTGATGATCGCGTACGGCGAAAGCCAGAGCGAGCGCGTGCACCTTCATCATCCGGAAATCTGCTACACGGCCGGGGGCTTCCGCGTCAGTCGTCAGGTCACCTCGATGTTCGACTGGTCGGCATCGGCGCCTCCGATCGCGTTGACGCGGATGGTGGCGACGCGGGAGGCTCGGGTCGAGCCGATCAGCTACTGGATGCGGATCGGCTACGACACGACGGGCACTCGTTTAGAGCGCTACGTGCTGAAACTGGAATATGGGCTGAGGGGATGGATCCCCGACGGCGTGCTGTTGCGCGTCTCGACTGTCGGCCTTCA
>JAFAHO010000407.1 GCA_019237205.1 Hyphomicrobiales bacterium | reverse complement strand
GGACCGGGATTTTAATTGGAAGCTCGGCCGCTCCTTTCCCTTCTCATTCCTAAGCCGCTGCTGGCTGCTGCTTTTGCGGCTGTGGGCATGTGGGCAACGCGCCAGCGTTGTCCAAGCGAAGCGTCATGTCCACAGCCCCCGCGCCCGCCTGGCCAGTTGTCCCCAGACGCCAGACGCTCATCGGCGTCTTGTAGCCCAGGCCCTGATGCGGGCGCTGATTATTATACAACAAGGTTTGAGAACGCCCACAGGACGGTGCGCAGGGAGCTTCTGTATCGGCTTCATCCGTGGTTCGGGCATGATGTTTTCATTCACGCAGCGATGGACAAGGCCGACGGCGTTGTTCGTTGCACGTTGGACGGCTCGGATATCGCACGTTCCCTAGAGATTCCAGCCTGGATGTTCGATCGCATCGCCGGTGCGGCGGACGTGCGCTTTTCAATCGACCCGTTCGTCAGTCTGGAATCGCTCGGCGCATTGGCAGCATTGCTCGACCAGATGTTGAAGACTGAGGCGTCATCATCGAAAGCGCGGCTTGCGGACGCATACGGGGTCTCTCGCGACCAGAATCGGGGAGAGACCCATCATGACACGGAAGACGACGGCGTCAGGGATCGAAGTTCGGCGCAAACGGCGCCACGGGTCCCAACAGATGGATTTGTTCGCAATCGGGCGCGGGGCAGGCGCGCCCGATTGGCCCGACCTGCCGAAGGACACGCGGGAGGCGTTGGTCGGGCTGATGACGCGGCTGATCTTCGAACATGGGCAGGCGGCGGCGATGCCGACGACCGTGGAGGTCGGCCGTGATCGCTGACAAGATCGGCCCGCATCATCTGGAGCGCAAGGCGATCCTCTACGTGCGTCAGTCTTCGGCGCACCAAGTGCTGCACAACCGCGAGAGCGGGGCGTTGCAGTACGCCATGCGGGACCGGCTGACGGCGCTGGGTTTTACCGAGATCGAAGTGATCGACGACGATCTTGGCCGGTCGGCGGCCGGTGGCGTGCAGCGCGCCGGCTTCGAGCGGATGGTGGCCGAGGTCTGCCTCGGCAAGGTCGGCGCCGTCTGCGCCCGCGAAGTCTCGCGCTTCGCCCGCAACAGCCGGGATTGGCAACAGCTGATCGAGATGTGCCGCGTCGTCGACACGGTTCTCGTCGATCAAGAGACGATCTACGCGCCCAGACACGGCAATGACCGGTTGCTGCTCGGCCTCAAGGGGAGCCTCAACGAGTACGAACTCGACCTCCTGCGCCAGCGCTCCCTGTCCGCCCGTTACGAGAAAGCGCGCCGCGGCGAACTCGTCGTGGCGGCGCCGATCGGCTTTATCAAGGCTGGCGACTGCTTCGAGAAGGATCCGGATCGGCGTGTGCAAGCGGCGATCTCGCTGGTCTTCGACAAGATCGAGGAACTTGGAAGCGCGCGACAGGCGCTGCTCTGGTTCCACGAGCATGGCCTCGATCTTCCGGTCAAGCGGGCGAACGGCGATACGGTCTGGCGACGTCCGTGTTACGCCACTCTCCACAGGATGATCGAGAACCCGATCTACGGCGGCGCGTATGCATATGGTAAAACAGGCTCGACAATGGGGTGCACGGGCGCAGGCGCGGGCGCGAAGACCCGCTGTCGCAAGGCGCGCGCCGACTGGATCGCGTTGAAGCCCGACGCGCACGAGGGCTATGTGAGCTGGAAGAGGTTCGAAGCGATCCGTGCGATGGTCTCCAGCAACGTCCCGACGAGTCGACATCACGGCGCGCCCAAGCACGGCGACGCCTTGCTCGCGGGCCTGATCCGTTGCCGCCGCTGCGGACGCAAACTGATGCTGCGCTATACCGGCGCCGAGCATCAGATCCCGCGTTACAGCTGCACGCGCGGCTGGGCGGACAACGGCGAACCGCGTTGCATCGCATTCGGTGGCCTGCGCGTCGACGACGCGGTCGTGGAAGCGCTGCTCGGCGTCGTCGGACCCGGCGCAGTCGCCGCGTCGATGGCTGCGGCCGAGCAGGCGGCCCAGCGGCGGGACCGGGCGCGCGAGGCTCTTGACCGCGATCTCGAAGCGGCGCGCTACGCCGCCGACCGCGCCTTCCGGCAGTATGACGCCGCCGATCCGGCCAACCGCCTGGTCGCCGGCGAACTCGAGGCGCGTTGGAACCAGGCGCTTGCTCGCGTCGCCGAAGTCGAGAGCAGGATCATGGCGCATCAGGCCGCTTGCCCAGCGCCGGTCATCGACGCGGCCGCGCTCACTCTCCTCGGCGCCAATCTGAAGACGGTCTGGTCGGCGCCGACGACGGACGCGCGATTGAAGAAACGCATCGTGCGCACCTTGATCCACGAGGTCGTGGCCGACATCGATGACGCGAGTTCCGAGATCGTGATTGTTGTCCACTGGTCAGGCGGCGTTCACAGCGAGATCCGGTTGCCCAAGCGCAGGCACGGACAGCGCAACAGCACCCCCGCTGACGTCATCGCAGCTGTTCGCGAGTTGGCCTTGATCGCCAACGACGATCTGATCGCCGGCCTCCTCAACCGCAATGGGCTCAAGACCGGCCACGGCAATCGCTGGACCCGCGAACGCGTCACCTCGTTGCGTTCGCACCATCGCATTCCGGTCTTCACGGCCGCCGCCGACGGCATCGAGCCCTGGCTTAATCTCTCCGACGCCGCACGCCTATTGCTGGTCGCACCCAAGACCCTGCGACTGGCGGTAGAGGTCGGCGAAATCGAGGCTCGC
>JAFAHO010000248.1 GCA_019237205.1 Hyphomicrobiales bacterium | reverse complement strand
GCTGAGCTGGGCTGACGCGGTCACCGCCCGCGTCTTAAAAATGCGCTGTCACTAAGTAAAACACGGACGGGTTTGTTTGGCTAGAAATTGTTGGTTTTGTAGTATATGCGTAGAATACCCAAGTAGAGTACCGTGCATTATTCCTGCTTCGTCGAATGCGACCTCCTCGGAGCGATGGTTTCGAGTAGGACACTTCGGGAGCTCTCACACCGTCCGCGTCACCTTCATCAGATGCGGCGGCTGGTCAGGGTCACGGCCGCGGCGCCGCGCCGTCGCTTCAGCCAGACGATAAAAGGCGTGCAGGGCGGCAATGGGTGTCGTGAGTGGGTGTCCGCCGTCGGGCGCAACGAGCGTCGCCCATCGCGGATGCTGGGCGATGTCGGCGATGAGGGGCGCGGCGCCGAACGATTCGAGCCTCTGGACCGTTTCGAAGAAGCCTGCCCTTGCGGCGTCCGCCGGGGCGAAGCCGAGAATCGGAAAGTTGGGTCCAACGATGCCGGCCGGGCCATGCAGCACCTCGGCGGACGAAAAGGCCTCGGCATGGATCGCCGAAGTCTCCTTGAGCTTGAGCGCCGCTTCGGCCGCGATGGCGAAGGTCGGCCCCCGGCCGATGACGAACATCAAACGACTGGCGGCAAGCGTCTCGACGAGCGCCTCGGGTGCAGGCGCACGCTCGGCTCCGAGGAGCGAGGGCAACCGGCCGAGGGCGACCGAGAGTTCGGCGTCCTCGCTCCAGCGCGCGACCAGTGAAACCCCGGCGAAAAGCGATGCAATCATCGACTTCGTCGCCGCCACCGCGCGCTCCGCTCCAGCGTGAAGCGGCAGGAGGGCGTCGGCCTCGAGCGCGAGCTGCGACTGGGCGTCGTTGACGAGCGCGACCGTCATGGCGCCGCCGTCTTGCGCCGCCTGTTGCATGGCCACGAGGTCCGGGCTCGTCCCCGACTGAGAAATCGAGATTGCGACCGCTCCCTTGAGCCTGAGCGGCGCCCGGTAGAGCGAGGCGATCGACGGGCCGATCGAGGCGCAAGCGAGGCCGAGCCTCGTCTCGATCACATATTTGAGGAACAGGGCGGCTTGGTCGGAGCTGCCGCGCGCGATCGTGACGACGAAGGACGGATCGAGCGACTTGAGGCGCGCCGCGAGGGCCGCAGTCGCCTTCGCGTTTGCCATAAGCTGCCGGCTCAGCGCCGCGCCGGCCTCGGCGATCTCGGCAGCCATGACCGTTCCGCTCATCGCGCCGCTCCTTCCGATCGCGCCCGCGCGCTCGCCGACAGCGTCAGTTCGGCGACGAAATCATAGGTGTCCGAGCGATAAAACGACCGGGTGAATTCGACCCGCCTGCCGTCGCCGACAAAGGCGACGCGGTGAATGTCCAGCGCTGCCGAGCCTTCCGCGATCTCGAGCAGCGCTGCTTCCGCCGTCCCGATCACCACCGCGCGCAGCCGCTGCAGCGCGCGCACGGGGCGAAAGCCCGACGCTTCGAGGGCGGCGTAGAGCGACTCGACGACCGGCTCCGCTCCGCCGAGGAATCGGAGCGGCACCGTCGCGCGCTCGATCGCCATCGGCACCCCGTCGGCGAGCCTTAAGCGCGCGAGGCGGAACACAGTCTCTGAGGGCGAGATGTCGAGCATCATCGATTCCTCCGGGGTCGGCAGGAAGGTTCCGCGCTCGATGACCCGCGACGAGGCCGTGAGCCCCCTGAGGCGCATGTCTTCGGTGAAGCTCGTCAGGCGCGAGAGCGGCTGCTCGACATGCGGAGGGTTGCGGCGGACGAAGGTGCCGGCGCCATGCCGATGGACGAGCACGCCTTCCTCGACCAATCCGACGATCGCCCGCCTGAGCGTGGTCCGCGACACGTCCAGCATCTCCGACAATTCGCGCTCGCCCGGCAGAACGTCGGCCGCCGCAAAGCGTCCGCTGGCGATCTCGCGCCTCAGCGCTTCGCCGATGCTCTCGAACAGCGGTATGCGTTCGGCTCGGCTTGCCCGACGTCCCTCCATCCCGTCTCCGACCTCGCTGAGACCGCTAGACAAGTGGTATACACTTGGCCCATAATGAAACGCAAGAGGGCCTCAACTGGTATGGCTCCAGCTTTGGGAGAAATGCATTGGCGGCGGCTGGGCGCGAGTCCGCAAAAGGCTCGAGGGGGAGCAGCGAGCCGCTGCTCGCTGCGCTCGTCGCTGGCCAGCGGCGCGCAACCGAGCGCGTCGCGGCTGAGGCGCATGTGCTCGAAGCTACGGCGAAGCGCGTCGCCGCAGCCCTCCGCGCCGGCGGTCGCCTCGTCTATCTCGGCGCGGGCTCCTCGGGCTTGCTGGCAACGCAGGACGGGCTCGAGCTTCCCGGCACCTTTGGCCTTAGCGAGGAACGCATCCGTTTCGTGACTCCGAACGGCGAACGCTTTGTCATCGACAGCTCTGGCGAAGACGACGAAGATGCCGCGGTCAAGGCGGTCGACGCGCTCGCGCTCGGACCGGACGATATCGTGATCGCCGTATCGGCGAGCGGCGCGACGCCCTTCACCGTCGCGGGCGCACGGCGCGCCAAGGAGATGCGCGCGCCCGTGGCGGCGATCGTCTGTCGCCTGGGCTCGCCGCTCGCGAGCCTCGCCGACGTCGCCGCCGTCTTTGATATTGGACCGGAGGCCGTCGAAGGCTCGACCCGGCTCGCAGCCGGAACGGCGCAAAAGGCGGCGCTCAGCATCATCTCGACCCTCGTCGCGGGCGAGCTCGGCTATGTTCACGACGGGCTGATGATCAACGTCCGCCCCGAGAACGCGAAACTCAAAGTCCGCGCGAGACGTATTGTCGAACGCCTGGCCGGCGTCGACGGTGGGGCCGCAGAGGCCGCGCTTGTCGAGGCCGGCGGCGAGGTTGCAACGGCGGTCGTGGCGGCGGCGGGGCCGCTCGGCGCGGCGGCGGCCCGGAGGCTTCTTACGGAGTGTGGCGGCGATCTCGCCGAGGCATTGTCGCGCCTTAAGGGCGCAAGATCGAAAGTCAACGCGAGCGCGGGCATGAGGCCCGTCTGATCAGGAGGAAAGAATGAATAAAGGAATCGCATGGATGCGTGGCGGCGTCGCCCTGGCGGCGCTGTTGACCGGGCTCGCCGCGGCTCAGGCCGGCTCGCTCAAGATCGAGAGCTGGCGCAACGACGACGCGGACATCTGGAACAGCACGATCATTCCCGCATTCAACAAGCACTATCCCGACATCAAGGTTGAGTTCGCGCCCTCGGCGCCTGCCGACTACAACGCCGCGCTCAACGCGCGGCTCGACGGCGGCACCGCGGGCGACCTCATCACCTGCCGGCCGTTCGACGCCTCGCTCCAGCTCTATCAGAAGCACCAGCTCGACGGCCTCAACGACCTCAAGGGCATGGACAACTTCCCTGACGTCGCGAAGGCTGCCTGGTCGACCGACGACGGCAAGGTGACGTTTTGCGTGCCGATGGCCTCGGTCATCCACGGCTTCTTCTACAACCAGGACGCCTTCAAGAAGGTCGGCGCAAAGCCGCCGAAGACGATGGCCGAGTTCCACGAGATCCTCGACAAGCTGAAGAAGGACGGGACCTATACGCCCATCGACTTGGGCACGGCCGACCAGTGGGAGGCCGCGACCATGGGCTTCCAGAACATCGGCCCCGACTACTGGAAAGGCGAGCAGGGGCGCCTCGCCCTGATCGCCGGCAAGGAGAAATACAGCGATCCGGAATATGTCGCGGTGTTCAAAGAGCTCGCTTCGTGGGCGCCCTACATGGGCTCGGGCTTCCAGGCGCAGAAATATCCCGACAGCCAGAACCTGTTCTCGCTCGGCAAGGCCGCGATCTATCCTGCGGGATCGTGGGACATTTCGACGTTCCGCAAAGACGCTCAGTTCCCGATCGGCGCCTTCCCGCCGCCGCTGCCGGCCGGCGACACCGACTGCTACATCTCCGATCACACCGACATCGGCATGGGCGTCAACGCGGCTTCCAAGAACAAGGAGGACGCCAAGAAGTTCCTCGAGTGGCTGGCGACGCCGGAGTTCGCCGAACTCTACGCCAACGCCCTGCCGGGCTTCTTCCCCCTAAGCAAGGCGCCGGTCACAATCAAGGATCCGCTCGCCGCCGAAATGGTCGGCTGGCGGAAGGACTGCAAGTCGACGATCCGCAACTCCTATCAGATCCTGAACCGCGGCACGCCGAACCTCGAGAACGAGCTCTGGAACGTCTCGGCACAGGTCATCAACGGCACGCTGGCGCCGGACGCCGCGGGCAAGCAGCTGCAAACCGACCTCGACAAGTGGTACAAGCCCGCCAAGTAATCGGATAGCCCCTCATCTGGCGGCTCGCCGCCACCCTCTCCCGTTCTGCGGGAGAGGGCCACGGTGAGGGGAAGCTTTGCGAAGCGAACGATGGCCGAACCCTTGTCCCAAGTCGTCGCCTCGATGCCGCGCGGGCGCTTCCTCGCGCTGATGGCGCTGTTTCTTGGTCCAGCGGTCGCGATCTATACGCTCTTTTCGATCTATCCGCTGATCGCGACGATGGCGCTGTCGACCTACACGACAGACAGTTCCGGCGCCTATCAGTTCGTCGGTCTCGTCAATTTCGTCACGCTGCTGACGGACGCGGTCTGGTCGAAGCCGTTCTGGAATGCGGCGTGGAACAATCTCGTTTTTTTCGCCGTGCATATGCTGGTGCAGAATCCGATCGGCATCGCGCTCGCTGGGCTCCTCAGCCTGCCGGGCCTCAAGCTGAAGAGTCTCTACCGCACGGTCATCTTCCTGCCGACCATGCTTTCCGTCGTGATCGTCGGCTTTTCCTGGAACCTCATCCTGTCCCCTCTCTGGGGCGTTGCCGAGGGGGCGCTGAAGGCTGTCGGACTTGGAAGCTGGTTCGCCCCTTGGCTCGGCCTGCCGTCAACCGCGCTCGTGACGCTCGCGCTCATCTCGGTGTGGCAGTTCGTCGGCATCCCGATGATGCTGATCTACGCCGCGCTCCTCAACATCCCCGATGAATTGATCGACGCCGCGCGCGTCGATGGCCTCGGCCATTTCCGTATCTTCTGGCACATCAAACTGCCGCTCGTGCTCCCGACCATCGGCCTCGTCTCGATCCTGACCTTCGTCGGCAATTTCAACGCCTTCGACCTCATCTATACCGTCAAGGGCGCGCTCGCCGGGCCGAATTTCGCCTCCGACATCCTGGGCACCTTCTTCTACCGCACCTTCTTCGGCTTTCAGCTGCAGCTCGGCAACCCGACGATGGGCGCGGCGGTCGCGACGGTGATGTTCTTCATCATCCTCGCCGGCGTCTGCCTCTACCTGTTCATCGTCCAGCGCCGCCTGCGACGCTACGCTTTCTAGGGGAAACGATGCTCAACCAGCCCGCGCGGTCGCTCGGCGTCCACATCATCCTCATCGCCTACAGCGCGCTGGCGCTCGGGCCGATCCTGCTCGTGGTGATGAACTCGTTCAAGGCGCGCAACGCCATCTTCGGCGCGCCGCTCGCCCCCCCGAACGCGACCACCTTCTCGCTGGTCGGCTACGCCAAGGTGTTCAAGGCCTCGCTGATCGGCACGTATTTCGCCAATTCGCTGATCGTGACGCTCGTCAGCATGTTCCTCGTTCTCTTGTTCGGCGCGATGGCGGCGTGGGCGCTGACCGAATACAAGTTCCGCGGCTCGACGGCGCTCGCCCTCTTCCTCTCGATTGGCATCATGGTGCCGATCCGGCTTGGCTCGGTCGCCATCCTAAAGATGATGCGCGCGGCCGGCCTCAACGACACGCTGACGGCGCTGATCCTCGTCTATGTCGCGCAAGGGCTGCCGATGTCGATCTTCATCCTCAGCGAATTCGTTCAGCAGATCCCGAAGGATCTGCGCGACGCGGCGCGCTGCGACGGGGTGCCGGAGACTCGCATCTTCTTCGAAGTGATCGCGCCGCTCCTGAGGCCCGCGATCGCCACCGTCGCCGTGTTCACGATCGTGCCGATCTGGAACGATCTGTGGTTCCCGCTGATTCTCACCTCGTCGGACTCGACCCATACGATCACGCTCGGCGTGCAGCAGTTCCTCGGCCAGTACATCACCGACTGGAACTCGGTGCTGGCGGCGCTCTCGATGGCGATTCTGCCGGTCGTGGCGATCTATGTCATCTTCTCGCGGCAACTGATCAGCGGCCTTACCGCCGGCGCGGTCAAATAGGCGCGTTCCCATGGCCGGACTCCATATCGACAAGATCAACAAGAGCTACGGGCCCGCCCGTGTGCTCGCCGACATCGATCTGTCTATTGTGGACGGCGAATTTGTCGTGCTGGTCGGGCCGTCCGGCTGCGGGAAGTCGACGCTTCTCAGGATGATCGCCGGACTCGACGCGCCGACCTCTGGCGACATTTTCATCGGCAACCGTCTCGTCAACGCGCTAGCTCCGGCGGAGCGCAAGATCGCCATGGTGTTCCAGTCCTACGCGCTCTATCCGCACATGGACGTTCGCAAGAACATGACCTTCGGGCTCAAGTTCACCGGTGTCGAGCCGTCGGAGCGGGAGCGACGCGTCGCCGAGGCCGCGCGCATGCTGCGGCTCGAAGATCTGCTCGGCCGCTATCCGCGCGATCTCTCCGGCGGCCAGCGCCAGCGCGTGGCGATCGGCCGGGCGATCGTGCGCGAGCCGGACGTGTTCCTGTTCGACGAGCCGCTGTCGAACCTCGACGCGGCGCTGAGAGTCTCGACCCGGGTCGAGATTGCGCGCCTCCATCGTCTGCTGGGCGCGACCATGGTCTATGTCACGCACGACCAGATCGAGGCGATGACGCTGGCCGACCGCATCGTCGTGATGAACCAGGGCCAGATCGAGCAGGTCGGCAAACCGCTCGAACTCTATTACACGCCGGCCAATCTCTTCGTCGCCGGCTTCATCGGCTCGCCGGCGATGAACTTCTTCCCGGCCGAAGTCGAGAGCATCGAGGGCGACAAAGTTCGGGCGAAAGGGCCGACAATTGCGCGCGTTACGCTCCCGGCGGGATCGCTGACGCGCGGCTCGAAGCTCACCATCGGCGTGCGGCCGGAACATCTCACGGCAGGCGCGCCGGGCGACTTCTCGACGACCGGCGCGGTGGAGCTCGTCGAGCGGCTCGGCGAAGCGTCATACGCGCATGTCCGCCGCGCCGACGACAAGCTGATGGTCGCCGAAATCCGCGGCCGCGATACGCCCGCGCCGGGTCAAACCGTGACTTTCTCGGCGCCCGCTGAGGACGTTCACGTGTTCGACGAGGCCGGCCGGCGCCTCTGAGTTTGTCCGACGAAGGCAATAAGGCGGCGTCGGCGGCGCCGAGAAGTCTTGCCCGGGTCTGAATGACTTAGGAATGGGTTGATCAATAGAGCGTGATTGTTCCGCACACGTTCGCGTCAATTTAACTCAAATGTCGGAATCCTGGCCTTGGGTGGCCCCGAAAGCGTTGCGCGACTGCCTTTCCGTCGCCATAATTGGCCACGAACGCATCGCGGCGCGGCGGGAACCTGAGGCTTCGCGCGTTGCGTTTTTCGTGTGTTCGGGGAATGACTTCAAAGAGGGAACCCATGCGCCGCACCCTGTTCCGCGCCGCTGTTCTGGCGGGGCTTTTCCTAAGCGCCGGTACGGCGTCCGTGTTCGCCAACGCTCTCGATTCGCAATTGCAGCCGGTCGCCTCGCCCATTCCGCGCGAGACTGTGTCGTTCGGCGGCAACGAGGCGCCCGGCACAATCATCATCCGCACCGGCGAGCGCCGCCTCTACTACGTCCTGCCGGACCATCAGGCGCTCCGATACGGCGTCGGCGTCGGCCGCCCCGGCTTCACCTGGGCGGGCGCGAGCCATATCGCCTATAAGCGCGAATGGCCGGACTGGACCCCGCCGGCGCAGATGCTAAGGCGCCGTCCCGACCTGCCCCGCCACATGGCAGGCGGCATCGACAATCCGCTCGGCGCGCGCGCGATGTATATCGCCGGCACGCTCTACCGCATCCATGGCTCCAACGAACCCGACACCATCGGCCAGGCGGTCTCCTCCGGCTGCATCCGCATGACCAACGACGACGTCGTGGATCTCTACAGCCGCGCCAAAGTCGGCGCGCGGGTCATCGTCACCCGCTAAAAAGCGCTGCGTCCGCTGTTTTTTGCGACGGCGGGCGCCTTTCTTTCGGGCGCATGCGCATCTATGTTCGCGCCAATGAACGCGCATTCGCCCTCGTCTCAGCTCATCGATCCGTTCGGCCGCCAGATCGCTTATGTGCGGGTGTCGGTCACCGACCGCTGCGACTATCGTTGCGTCTATTGCATGTCGGAGGACATGAATTTCCTGCCCAAGCGCGACGTGCTGTCGCTCGAGGAGCTCGATCGCCTGTGCGCGGCCTTCGTGGGCCTCGGCGCGCGCAAGCTTCGCGTCACCGGCGGCGAACCGCTGGTGCGTCGCAATGTGATGTCGCTGTTCAATGGCCTGAAGCGACATCTCACGAGCGGGGCGCTCGACGAAGTGACCCTGACGACGAACGGCTCGCAGCTTGCGCGCTTCGCCGGCGAACTCGCCGAATGCGGCGTCAAACGGATCAACGTCTCGCTCGATACGCTCGACCCGGCGAAGTTTCGCACCGTGACGCGCTGGGGCGATCTCAGCGTCGTGATGAAGGGAATCGACGCGGCGGCTGAAGCGGGGCTTAAGGTCAAGATCAACACAGTCGCGCTGAAGGGCTTCAACGACTCCGAAGCGCTGAGCCTGATCGACTGGGCGCACGGGCGCGGCTTCGACATCACCTTCATCGAAGTGATGCCGCTCGGCGCTATGGAGCTTGACCGCTCCGACCAGTTCCTGCCGCTGACCGAGCTTAGGCGCGATCTCGAGCGTCGGCTCACCCTCACTCCGTCTGCTTACGCAACCGGCGGTCCCGCGCGTTATTACGATGTGAAGGAGACGGGCGGACGGCTCGGTTTCATCGCGCCCCTGACCCATAATTTCTGCGAGAGCTGCAACCGTGTCCGCATCACCTGCACCGGCACGCTCTATATGTGCCTCGGACAGGAGGACGCGGCGGACCTGCGCGAGCCGTTGCGCCGCTCCGAATCCGATGAGCCGCTGATCGCCGCCATCCGGGCGGCGATCGCGCGCAAGCCCAAGGGCCACGACTTCGTCATAGCGCGCGCTGCGGCGCCCGCCGTTCAGCGCCACATGAGCGCGACCGGCGGCTGATCGGTTTTTCGTCTTCAAGCCCGCTGGCGGAGAGCGTGATCGCCCTCTATATCAGCGTGGCGAAGGGGCGAGACCTTGACTCTCCGCTGTTAAAAAGGACCAACGCCATGGGAAATGCTCGCGAACGGATCGAGAAAGTGATTTCGGAAAACCCGGTTGTCCTCTTCATGAAGGGCACGCCGGAGTTCCCACAGTGCGGGTTTTCCGGCCAAGTGATCCAGATCCTGGATTATCTCGGCGCGCCGGTTCACGGCGTCAATGTGCTCGAGGACGCGGACATTCGTGAAGGCGTCAAGCAATACGCAAACTGGCCGACCATTCCCCAGCTCTACATCAAGGGCGAGTTCGTGGGCGGCTGCGACATCACGCGCGAAATGTTCCAGTCGGGCGAACTCGCTGCGATGCTGACCGAAGCGGGCGTGCCGCTGAAGAGCCAAGCTAAGGTCTGACGCCCTCGGCGAAGACGGACTTCGAGGTCGTCCTCGCCGACATCACTGCCTTGACAAGTCGATACGATCGTCAACGCGGCCAATGCGGCGCTGGAACTGCATTGGTCGGCCTCGCGAGACCCGCCGCCGTCGACGACACGAGCCTGTGGTCAATCGACGCATACGCCTTTAAGTCTAATTGAAAAACATGGACGCCAAGCCTAACCTGACATGTTAGGCGTCGTTTTGCCGTTGTCGGCGGCGGGAAACTGTTCATGTATCGAAACTATCCGTATCATTTCTATGAAATGGCGCATGCGGTTCTGGCGCCGGCGCGCGCCGTGTCCGATGCGGCGCATTTTGTCTTCCGCAATCCCTGGAACCCGCTTTCCAACACCCCTCTCGGCAAGAACATTTCCGCAGGCGCAGAATTGTTCGAGCGGATGACCCGACGCTACGGCAAGCCGACCTTCGGGCTCGACGAAATCGAGGTTGACGGCGTTGTTTATCCGGTTCTCGAGGATGTGGTCTGGGGCCGGCCGTACTGCAATCTGTTGCGCTTCGTCCGCCCGGATCTTCCGGGCGCGATCGAGCAGCCGAAACTGCTGATCGTGGCCCCAATGTCGGGCCATTACGCGACCCTTCTTCGCGGGACGGTCGAGGCGTTCCTGCCCCATTACGACGTCTATATCACCGACTGGGCGGACGCCCGGATGGTCCCACTTGCGGTCGGGTCGTTCGATCTCGACGATTACATCGACTATCTGCGCGAGATCCTTCACCATCTGGGCCCGGGCGTGCATACGCTCGGCGTCTGCCAGCCCTCGGTGCCGCTGCTCGCGGCGGTTGCGCTAATGGAGGCGGACGGCGACGCCGACGCGCCGGCCAGCATGACCTTGATGGGCGGGCCGATCGACACGCGGCGGAGCCCCACCGAAGTCAACAAGCTCGCCGAGAGACGCGGCGTCGAATGGTTCCGGCGCAACTGCGTACAGACTGTCCCCTTTCCCTATCCGGGCTTCGGCCGGGAGGTCTATCCGGGCTTCCTCCAGCTTTCCGGCTTCATGGCGATGAATCTCGACCGCCACGTTGGCGCGCATCTCGACATGTTCAACCACCTCGTGAGGGGCGACGGCGATTCGGCCGAGAAGCACCGCGACTTCTATGATGAATATATGGCGGTGATGGATCTCGACGCCGCCTATTACCTGCAGACAGTCGAGACGGTGTTCGTTCGCCACGCCCTGCCGAAGGGCGAGATGACGCATCGCAGCCAGCCGGTCGATCTAAAGGCGATCCGCAATTGCGGGCTTTTAACGATCGAGGGCGAGAACGACGACATTTCCGGCGTCGGCCAGACCTACGCGGCCAATGAATTGTGCGTTAATATTCCCGAGTGGAAGAAGCTTTATCACCTCCAGACCGAAGTCGGCCACTACGGCGTCTTCAACGGCTCGCGCTTCCGCAAGGAGATCGTCCCGCGCATTCGCATGTTCGTCACGATGGTCGAAGAGAAGGCCGCAGAGCCGAACGGCGCGGCGAGGACGAATGGCGCCGTCAAGCCGAACGGGCGCAAGCGCGCGCCGGCCGAGGCTTGAGCCTTATCTGCGGCGATCGCTGTTTACCCTGATCGACGAACCGCGGCGCGCCCAGGCGGCGGAGTAGTATTTTCAAGCCGCCAGACGGAGATGGCGGCATGCGCGCAAGAGCGACGGTCGCGGGAGCGTTGGGTTTGCTTGTTGCGGCCTCGGCGGGTCCCGCGGGGGCGGGACGGATCGTCGACTATGCGACCGGTTATCCGCCGGGCGCGGTTGTGATCAGCCAGTCAGCCAAGAGGCTCTATCTCATCCTCGACGCCCGGACCGCGATCGCCTATCCGGTCGCAGTCGCCAAGCGCGGGAAGGAATGGAGCGGGCCGGCGCGGGTCGCCGGAAAATTCGTCGAGCCGGCCTGGTCGCCGCCGGATTCGGTCAAGCGCGACCATCCGGAATTGCCCGAACTCATTCGGGGCGGTTCGCCGTCGAACCCGATGGGCGCCCGGGCGATCACGCTCGACCGCGACGAGATCGCGATCCACGGGACGAGCAGGGCGATGCGCGCCTCGATCGGCACGGCCGCCTCGTACGGGTGCATCCGCATGCTGAATGAAGACGTGATCGACCTCTTCGACCGGGTCGCCATCGGCGCGCCGGTGATGATGATGCAGTAACGAGGCGATCCGAGGCGCGCTCGCCTGCGGCCTCAGCTCTGCCCCTTCCACGGCACGAGCCAGCGTTCGGTCAGGCGCATGGCGAAGGAGAAAGCGAACGCGCAGACGGCGATGATGCCGATGCCGACAAAGACGAAGTCGGTTGCGAGGAACTGCGAAGCGACATGTTGGAATGGCCGATGCCGCGCGTCGCCGCAATCAGTTCCGCGGCGACCAGTGTACCCCAGCCGACGCCGAGCGCAACGCGGGTTCCGGTCAGGAGTTCCGGGAGCGCCGGGGCAGGACAATCTCAGGCGAGCGCGCGACGCTCGACTATCTCCGGCACCGCCGAACGATGACCCGGGCCGCAATTCTCGGCGATCGGCCGCGCTGACGGTCGTCAGAAATCGGTCGCGATGCCCTTCACTTCCCAGTCGCCGTAGCGGACCGGATCGGGGCCTTCGCGACCGTTCCATTCGCGCGGACGGTCGGGCTCGTGCCGCGCGCGCCGGGCCTCGGCTTCCGCGAGCGCCCGCTGCGCCGCAGGCGTGAGGACGCGGCCGGACTTGTCCCTGGACTCGGACAATCGATCGGGAGATGTGACCGTGTCGCCGTTCGGGCTCATCGCACGCGCCTCGTTTTGCTGCCCGTCGCCACTATATCGTCCGTCGGTCCCGCTTTCTCAACAGGTGGCCGCGCTTGGGCCTTCGCTGCTCACGCTCGACCTTTCGATAGCCCGACGCAAGCCTGCCACGGAATTGACGTATAAGCTTGGACGAGGCGGGCGGACATGATTCGGACAGAGGCGCGTTTGGCTCGACAGCGGCACGGTTTCAACGGCCCTCGACCGCAAGCGCCCGAACCGCCGCCTCCTGGCATGACAGCGCGGGTCGCAGCCGCCCGCGCGGTCGCCGAAGCCGTGACCCATGCGCGGCCGCTCGACGAACGCTTCGCCGCCGATCTCTCGCTGCGCGGCGCCGGCGTCGATCCGCGCGATGCGGCGCTCGCCCGTTCGATCGCGACGGTTGCGCTGCGCCGGCTTGGCACGATCCGGAAGGCGCTCGCCGAGCGGCTGGACAAAGGCATGCCGAAGCGCAGCGGCATGCTCGATTGGACGCTCGTCGTCGGCGCGGCTCAGATCCTTTTTCTCGATGCGCCCGATCACGCCGCAGTGGATCTCGCCGTGCGGGCCGTGCGATCGGATGCGGCGAGCGCCCCCTTCGCCGGGCTCGCCAACGCGCTGCTACGCGGAATCGCGCGCGAGCGCGAGGCGATTCTCGCTGCCTCCAATCCGCTCGACGACGATACGCCGCCCTGGCTCGCGGCGCGCTGGCGCGCCGCCTACGGCGAGGCGACAGCGCGGGCCATCGCCGCCGCGCATCGCGCTGAGCCGACGCTCGACATCAGCGTCAAGAGCGACGCGGCGGGGTGGGCGGAGCGACTCGGCGGGCTGGTCCTTCCGACTGGCTCGGTGCGGCTCGATTCGCATAGAGCCGTCGTTGACCTCGAAGGCTACCCGCAAGGCGAGTGGTGGGTGCAGGACGCCGCCGCGGCCCTGCCGGCGCGGCTCCTCAACGCCCGCGCCGGAATGCGGGTCGTCGACCTGTGCGCCGCGCCCGGCGGCAAGGCGATGGAGCTTGCTGCGGCCGGCGCCAGCGTCACGACGATCGACCGCTCGGCCGAGCGGCTCAAAATGCTCGCCGCCAATTTCGAGCGGCTGAAGCTCTATTCGGAGATCGTCGTCGCGGACGCGCTCAACTACGATGCGCCGCGGTTCGACGCGGTCCTGCTCGACGCGCCATGCACGGCGACCGGCACGATCCGCCGCCATCCCGACGTCGCCTGGATCAAGCGGCCGGGCGACCTCGCCCAACTCGTGAGGCTGCAGGCCCAGCTTCTCGACAAGGCGATCGCGCTGACCAAGCGCGACGGCATCATCGTCTATTGCACCTGCTCGCTCGAACCCGAGGAAGGCGAGGCCCAGATCAATGCGCTGCTTCGCCGCAATCCCGACGTGCGCCGCGTGCCCGTCGAGCCGGGGGAAATCGGCGGCCTCGCCGAATGCCTTTCGCCCTCAGGCGACCTTCGCACCCTGCCCTGCCATCTGTGGGGCGACGACCCGAGGCGCTCGGGCCTGGACGGGTTTTTCGCCGCGAGGCTCATGAGGGCAGGGTAGTGCGGATTAAGCCTGGCCCACGCCGCTAGAACGGGAACAACGAATGTTGGCCTGTCCCAGAATGTTCTCTGAGCCATTCCGATCCGGCGATCGCTTGGTTCTCGGCCTGATGGTCGAAGTTCCAGGCGCGATCGCGGGGCGTCAGCGCCTGCGTCGGAATTTGCTGGCCCAAACCATATGAGCCCCACGACGACGAGGTGCCGGTCTGCGCCAAGGCGGCCGCGGAAGAGGCGGCGATGACGGCGGCGGCGGCAAGGCCGATAAGGCCAATAGTCCTGAGCATGGTTTTTCCTCAAAGCGGGCAGCCGGCCCAATAGAGAAGCGCCTCTGATATAGGAACGATCGCGAAATCCGCCCTGGCTCGAACAGGCGCAAGCGCGCGGGTAAACAAAAATTGTACGGACTCCCTGGAGAACCGCCCAGCGCCGTTCGATACGCCGGGCCGGCAGCCCGCGCGCCGTCCGCGCCATCTTGCGGACGATGACCCGCGGCGCTCGGGACTGCGCCTCCGTCAGTCCGATTTGGCCGGACAGGGGGGACGTTTTCTGACATGCTCTGACGGCCTCAAAACAGGGACCAATCATTGATCACGACCACCTTCATGACCGCGGTGAGCGCGGCGTTTCTCGGCGCCCTCGTCGAGGTCGTGGAGGCCTTCACCATCGTCCTCGCGGTCTCGCTAATCCGTGGCTGGCGGCCGGCGCTCCTCGGGACGCTCGCCGGTCTCGCGACGCTGGCGATCATGGTCGCCGCGCTGGGGCCGGTCCTCAGTCTCATTCCGTTGCGGGCGCTGCAGTTCGTCGTCGGCGCGCTGCTGCTTCTGTTCGGCCTGCGCTGGCTGCGCAAGGCGATTTTGCGCTCGATTGGCGTCATCGCCCTGCACGACGAGGAGGCGGCGTTCGTCGCGCACACGCGTGACCTCACCGCCGCCGAACAGCTGAGATCGGACAGTCTCGACTGGATCGCCGGGCTCGCCGCGCTCAAGGCCGTGCTGCTCGAGGGAACCGAGGTCGTCTTCATCGTAATCGCGGTCGGCGCCGGCAACGGCATGCTGTGGCCCGCGAGCCTCGGCGCGCTCTCGGCCGCCGTTCTCGTGCTGGCGGTCGGCTCGCTGGTGCATAAACCTCTCTCGCAAGTTCCGGAGAACGCGCTCAAATTCGCGGTCGGCGCGATGCTTTCGGCGTTCGGCCTATTCTGGGTCGGGGAGGGCCTCGGCGTCAATTGGCCGGGCGAGGACCTGTCGATTCTCGCTTTCGTCGTGCTGTTCCTGGGGATCGCAGGCGCGCTGATTCTCGCCGGCCGCTCGAGGTCGCCGGAGCCGGCATGATCGGCTCAATCATCAAGGAAATTCTCGGTCTTTTCGTCGACGACGAGATTCTCGCGATCGGCATTCTCGCGATTGTCGGCCTTGCGGCGGCGATCACGCTCGTGCAGTGGGGCGGACCGACTGTCGTCGCTCTGGTTCTCGTGATCGGACTGCCGGCGATCCTCGTCGCGGATGTTCTCCTCACGCTCAGACGCTCGGCCAAACAGTGAGCGCCTCGGCGAGCTCCAGAGCCGGTTGAGCCGTCAAGGCCCAGGGCGGTCCTTGCTCACGCAGGACGAGGTCCTTGTTCCGCTTCAGGCCAAGCGCCTCATCGCGACCGGTCAATCGACGCGGTGATGATGATAATACCCGGCTCCAGCATGACGGCGGACATAGGCCGCGCTGGCTCTCGCCCGTTCCTTGCTTTGATTCGCTTGGTTCCACGCACGGTCGAAAGTCGAGGTGGACGGAGAGCCGGGGGTGACGCCGTATCCAGTCTGCGCGAAGGCGGACGCCGGCAGCGCGACAATGGCGGCGGTGAGCCCGATCAAAGCGATTGTCTTGAGCATGATTCTCTTTCCTTTGAGGCGGGGTCCTTGACCCGACGGTTGGCGGACTTCATTTCATACGCCTCAATCGGGGCGCCGTCATGAACGCCCGAATTCGACAAATGTGCCGGCTTGGCGGCGATTTTTGCAAAGCAGCAGACAAGGCCGCCCGACGCAACGCCGCCGGCGGCTAATCAACCGCACCGCCGTCCGGAGGTCACTGAGACGCCATCGAAATTGGCCGCGTGCCTGTAACTCGGCCATTCGGCATTCGCCTTTCGCAGGCGTTCCGGCCCGGAGGGAACCATGCTATTGCGCCGCAGCAAAATTGCGTGCGCGGCGGCTCAGGGAGCGCGAATGGCAACCGATATCGTCAAAGTCGGGCGGGCGCTGATCTCCGTCTCCGACAAGGCGGGGCTTGTCGAGCTCGCCCGCGCGCTCGGCGAACGCGGCGTCGAACTGCTCTCGACCGGAGGCACGGCGGCGGCGCTCGGCAGCGCGGGGCTCGCGGTCGTTGACGTCGCGCAGATCACCGGCTTTCCGGAGATGATGGACGGCCGGCTCAAGACGCTGCATCCGCGGGTGCACGGCGGCCTGCTCGCGATCCGCTCGGAGCCGGCGCACCAGGCGGCGATGATCGCCAACGACATCGCCCCGATCGACCTTCTCGTCGTCAATCTCTATCCGTTCGAGGCGACGCTGAAGCGGGGCGCCTCGTTCGAAGACCGGATCGAGAATATCGACATCGGCGGCCCGGCGATGATCCGCGGCGCGGCCAAGAACCACGACGATGTCGTCGTGATCGTCGACGTCGCCGACTATCCCGCGCTTCTCGACGAACTCGCGCGGAACGACGGCGCGACCAGTCTCGCCTTCCGCCGGCGCATGGCCCAGAAGGCCTATGCGCGCACCGCCGCTTACGACGCCGCGATCTCGAACTGGCTCGCCGAGGAGATCCACGAGACAGCGCCCAAATGGCGCGCCTTCGGCGGCGTGCTGCACGAGAGCTTCGGCGCGCTGCGCTATGGCGAGAATCCGCATCAGAGCGCGGCGCTCTACCTCGCCGCCGAGACGCGCCCCGGCGTCGCGACGGCGCGCCAGGCGCAGGGCAAGGAACTCTCCTACAACAACATCAACGACACCGACGCCGCATACGAGCTCGTCGCCGAATTCGATCCGGCCGAGAGCGCCGCAGTCGCGATCATCAAGCACGCCAACCCGTGCGGCGTGGCGGTCGGCGCGACCCCGCTCGAGGCCTATGAAAAAGCGTTCGCCTGCGATCCGGTTTCGGCCTTTGGAGGCGTCGTCGCGCTCAACCGCCGACTCGACGCAGCCGCGGCGCGAAAGATTGTCGAGATCTTCACCGAGGTCATCATCGCGCCCGAGGCCGACGACGAGGCGCTGGCGATCGTCGCAGCCAAGAAGAACCTGCGCCTGCTGATCGCCGGCGCCCTGCCCGACCCGCGCGCCAAGACCCTGACCGTCGGTTCGGTCGCGGGCGGGTTTCTGGTGCAGGACCGCGACAGCGGCGTGCTCGACGAGGCGGCGCTGAAGGTGGTGACGAGGCGCGCCCCGACGGCGAGCGAGATGGCCGATTTGCGCATCGCCTGGCGCGTCGCCAAGCATGTGAAGTCGAACGCGATCGTCTACGTGAAGGACGGCGCGACGGCCGGCGTCGGCGCGGGACAGATGTCGCGTGTCGATTCCGCGCGGGTCGCGGCGCGAAAGGCCCTGGATGCGGCGTCGGCCGCCGGTTGGGCGGAGCCGCGCACCAAAGGCTCGGCGGTTGCGTCAGACGCGTTCTTTCCTTTCGCCGACGGCCTTTTGGCGACGATCGAGGCCGGCGCCACCGCGGTCATCGAGCCCGGCGGCTCGATGCGCGACGCCGAAGTGATCGCCGCCGCCGACGCGGCGGGCGTCGCGATGGTGTTCACGGGGATGCGACACTTCCGGCATTGAGGCGGATCAGATTCGCGGCAGACGCGGGTCTGACTCTGGAATCCTGTCGCAATTCGCAGCGGCTCTGGATTCCGGATCGGTCGCGTTGCGACCGCCGGGAATGACACTATTCCGGCGACACGATGACCGAAATCTCGCCGTTCTTGACGTCGCTCAGCTGGAGGTCGAGCGGGCGGGCCGGCAGGTCGAACTTGACGCTTTTGCGCGCCCCCTCGCAGCCGAGCGCGCCCGAGAACGCCTTGGGGCGCAGGAATTGGCCGCCGTCGATCACGTCGATCCAGCCTTCGGATGCGATGGTGATCTTGTAGATCCCCGGCTTCTGAGGCGCGGCAAGCGCGAAATGGCCCGCATAGGATTGCGGCGACTTCGGCGCGCGCTCCGGCGCATGCGGGAGACCGGCCTCGGCGAAGGGGGCGAGCTTCAGCATCGCCGCAGCGTCGGTTGTCAACGCGCCGCCGTTTGTGACCGCAGGCTTGCCGGGACTTGCGAGCGCGGCGCGCTCGCGTTCGAGCGGCCATTTGAACGCGTCGCAGCCACTAGGCTCGTCCGCCGCAGCCAAGCCCGGCGCGACGGCGAGCGCCGCGCCGACAAGCCAGACAGCCAGTCTCATTGCGACGAGACCGCCGCGGGCGGGCTTTTCAATGTCTCCGGTTTGGCGCCATGCAGCAGGTTGATCGCGGCCTGCAGCTGCGTGTCCCTGTCCTTCTCCGGTGGGACATAGGCGTCCGATCCCTTCTCTTCCTCGGTCCCGTTCTTGAGGTGGCCAAAAAGCGAGGCCTCGCCGAGACTCGACACCTTGCCTTTAAGGTCATCGGGGATGTTCTCGACCACGACGATATCGGGATCAATGCCTTTGGCCTGGATCGAGCGTCCCGACGGTGTGTAGTAGCGCGCCGTCGTCAGCTTCAAGGCGCCGTTTTCGCCGAGCGGCAGGATCGTCTGGACCGAGCCCTTGCCGAACGAACGCGTTCCGATCAGCGTTCCGCGCTTCAGATCCTGGAGCGCGCCCGAGACGATCTCCGAAGCCGACGCGGAGCCGCCGTTGATCAGCACGACGAGCGGCTTGCCCTGCGACAGGTTGACCCCGGGGCGGGCGCTGTAATGCTGTTCCTGATCCGCGTTGCGTCCGCGGGTCGACACAATCGGGCCGCTGTCGACGAAGGAATTCGTGATCTCGACCGCTTGATTGAGCAGGCCGCCGGGATTGTTGCGCAGATCGAGGATATAGCCCTTGAGCTTGCTTGAGCCCGGGTCGGAGCGGAAGTGATCGAAGGCCTTGCGCACGCCGTCGTAGGCTTCCTGGTTGAACTGGGTGATCCGGATGTAGCCGATGTCGCCGTCCTCGACATGCGAGCGCACGGACTGCACGTGAATGATCTCGCGGACGATCGTGTATTCCTTCAAGTCCTTGTTTGCGCCGCGCTCGACCGTCAGTCTCACGCTCGACTTGGCCGGGCCGCGCATTTTGTCGACCGCTTCCTTCAGCGTCAGTCCCTTGACCGGCGTGTCGTCGATCCGGGTGACGAGGTCGCCGGACAGAAGGCCGGCGCGCGCGGCGGGCGTGTCGTCGATCGGGCTCACGACCTTGACGAGACCGCCCTCCATCATCACCTCGAGTCCTAGGCCGCCGAACTCCTCGCCTTTCATGCTTGTCTGGAAGTCCTCGAGCGCCTTGGAATCGAAGTAGGTCGAGTGTGGATCGAGCGAGGCGAGCATGCCGTCGATCGCCCCCTTGATCAGCTTGTCGTCGTCAGGCTTCTCCGCGTAATTGTCCCGAACCTTGTTGAACACGTCGCTGAACAGCGCCAGCTGGTCGCCGCCGATCGCGGCGGCGGCCTGGAGCGCGCCCTCGGACAAGCCAGCCAACATGACGCCCGCGGCGACCCCGGCTGCGAGGTAGGAGAGACTCTTCGTCATTGAGTTATCCGTCGACCTCGGTTCGGCGTCATCAATTGGGCTTGGCGGCGTCCGTCGGGGCAGCGGCGGCGGAAGGCGTCTCGACTTTGGTCGTATCGCTCTTGTCTACCTTGGCTGAGGTCGTATCGCTCGGCTTCACGCCGTGCAGGAGACCGATGGCGGCCGCCAGTTGCTTGTCGTCCTTCTCGTCCGGCGGCACGTAGGCCTGCGATCCGGCCGCGTCCTCGTCGCCGTTCGCGAGATGACCCTTGAGCGAGGCCTCACCCTTCATGTCGTCTTTGCCCTTGAGGTCGTCGGGCACGTCCTCGAGGACCCTGTAGTCGGGCTCGATTCCTTTGGCCTGGATCGAACGGCCCGAAGGCGTGTAGTAGCGCGCCGTTGTCAGGCGAAGCGCGCCCTCCTGACCGAGCGGCATGATCGTCTGCACGGAGCCCTTGCCGAAGGACCGCGTGCCGATCAGGGTCGCGCGCTTGTGGTCCTGCAAAGCGCCGGAGACGATCTCCGAAGCCGAAGCCGATCCGCCGTTGATCAGCACCACGAGCGGCTTGCTGCCGGAGAGATCGCCGCCGGGGCGCGCGTCGAAGCGCTGGGTCTCGTCGGGGGTGCGCCCGCGCGTCGAAACGATCTCGCCCTTGTCGATGAAGGCATTGACGACGTCGATCGACTGGTCGAGCAGACCGCCGGGGTTGTTGCGCAAATCGAGAATATAGCCCTTGAACTTGTCGGCGGGGATGTCGTTATGGAGCTTGTCCATCGCCGCTTTGAGGCCCTCCGCCGTCTGCTCGGTGAACTGGGTGATGCGGATATAGCCGATATCGCCGTCCTCGACATGCGAGCGCACCGACTGAACCCGAATCAGATCGCGGACGACGCTGAACTCTTTGACCTCCTTCTTGGGGCCGCGAACGATCTTGAGCTTGACGGGAGAATTGATGGCGCCGCGCATCTTCTCGACCGCCTGATCGAGCGTCAGTCCCTGCGTCGACTGATCGTCGATCGCCGTGATGATGTCGCCGGACAGGATCCCGGCTTTTGCGGCCGGCGTGTCGTCGATCGGCGTCACGACCTTGACGAGCCCGTCTTCCTGGGTGACCTCGATTCCAAGGCCGCCGAACTCGCCTTTCGTCTGGACCTGCATGTCCTTGAACGCCTTGGCGTCCATGTAGCTCGAATGCGGGTCAAGGGAGGCGAGCATGCCGTTGATTGCCGCCTCGATCAGCTTGGCCTCGTCGGGCTTTTCGACATAGTCGCTGCGGATTTTGTCGAACACGTCGCCGAAGAGATTGAGCTGGCGATAGGTGTCGGCCGCCGCCGCATACGCCGCCGGGCTCATGTAGGACAGAGCCTGCGGCGCACCGACAGTCACGGCCGCGCCCAGAACGACGCCCACTCCCAGGTAACCAACTTTCCGATTCATCCGCGCGCCTTTTCGATGTCTGACTTCGCCCACCACGGCCCGGGATCGATCGCCGTTCCGTCCTTACGCAATTCGATATAGAGAACGGGTTCGGCGGCGCCAACTAGGGCCGCCGTCGCCATCCGGGTCGACCCGTCGCCCATGGCGCCGACGGGTTCTCCTGTCAGAACGAACTCGCCGGGAGAGACATTGATGCGATCCATTCCTGCGAGCACCACATAATATCCTCCGCCCACGTTGAGGATCAAGAGTTGTCCATAGGTTCTGTAGTGGCCCGAGAACACCACCGAGCCGTCCGCCGGAGCTGAGACGACGGCGCGCGGGAGGGCGGCCATCGAGACGCCTCGTTCCGTTCCCCCAAGCCCGTCCGGCTCCCCGAACGCTTTGACGACCGCGCCGACGACCGGCAGGCGCACGCGCCCTTTGATGTCGGCGAAGGCGACCTCCGGCTTGAGGCGGGCGGGCTCCTCGCCGCGCGCATCCTCGGCTTTGAGGGCGATCTGCCGGGCGGTCTGTTCGTCAGCGGCATGCGCGGCGTCCGCCAGCGCCCTGCGCTGGGCGTCCTCCAAATCCAGACCCGCGATCAGGTCTTTGAGCGACGCCGCCTCTTTGGCGAGATCGGCCGCACGCTTTTCCTGCGAGCCGAGCGCCTCCTCGGCCGAAGTCAGGGACCTCTGCCGCGCGTCAATGAGTTCGGTGAGGCGCGACGTCTCGAGAGCCAGCGAGGCGCGGGTCTGAGCCAGCTCTTCGCGCTCCCGCGCGATCGACTCCCGCGTTGCCGAGAGATCGTCGATATCGTGGGCGAGCGCCTCCGCCTCCGATTTGAGGCTCGGGATCACGGCGCCAAGAAGCGACGCCGCCCGCACCGCCTCCGCCATGTCCTGCGGCTTGATCAGGATCGCCGGCGGCGGATTGGCGCCCATGCGCTGCAGCGCCGCCAGGACCTCCGCAATCGCATCTTTCCGGCTGTCGAGAGAGCGGGTCAACGAATCGGCCTTCGCGTTGAGGCTCTTTAGTCGTTCGTCGGCCGCCGCCGTCCGGCGTTCGGCGTCCTGCACTTTCGCCGTCGTCTCGATCAGCGCCTCAGAGAGCCTGGCCCGGTCGGCGCGGATCGATTCCACCTGCGACTGGATGGCGCGGCGCTGCTCCTCGGACTCCCGAATCGTATCCTCGACGCCTCGCAGTTCGGTCTCTTTTTCCGCCTTATGTTGTTCCGTCGGGGCGGAAACGGGCGCGGCGGGATCGGCGCGCGACTCCAGCGGCCAGCCTAACGCCGCCCCAAGCGCGGCGGCGCCGAACCCCAATTGCATCGCGCCGCTTCGCCTCGTCATCATCGCGCACGCCCAAGAACATCAAATCTGGTCGATATCGCGGCGGTCAGCCGCGATGATAGGGATGGCGCGAAAGAATCGTCATCGCCCGGTAAAGCTGCTCGCACGCCATGACGCGCACGAGCTGATGCGGCCACGTCATGGCGCCGAAGCTGACGACCCGGTCGGCCTTCGCGCGCAACGAATTGGAAAGCCCGTCCGGGCCGCCGACAAGGACGGCATAGAACGGGCGCGAGGCGTCGCGGGCGCGGCCGATCTCGGCCGCCCATTCCGCGCTGCTCGGGGACGCGCCGCGTTCGTCGAGCGCCACCAGCATGGCCCCCGGGGCTGCTGCGCCGAGAAGCGCCGCGGCTTCTTCCTCGCGCCGGTCCTCGGGCCGACGTGCGCGCGATTCGTCGATTTCGCGCAGATCGACCCCGGCAATCCCGATGCCCCGAGCCCCTTCGCCGAGACGTTTGAAATAGCGATCGAAGAGTTCGCGCTCCGGTCCTGCCCTCAGGCGGCCGACGCAAACGAGCGCGATTCGCATCTGCGGCTTCGGCTCGACTCAGCTTTTTCGAGCTTCCCCGGGCCGGTCGGCGCTCCACATCTTCTCGAGATTGTAGAACTGGCGGACGTCCGGGCGGAAAATATGAACGATCGCGTCGCGCGCGTCCAAGAGCACCCAGTCGCAAAGCGGCAGGCCTTCGACTTTCGGCGCCGGATAGCCCGCGTCGCGGCAGGCCCTCACCACCCGGTCGGCGATTGCGCCGACATGGGTGCTCGATCGTCCGGTGGCGATGATCATGCGATCGGCGAGTGTCGTTTTGCCTGCGATCTCGATCGAAACGATGTCCTCCGCCTTGGCGTCCTCGAGACCTTCAACGATGGTTTGGGAGAGGGGATCGGCGGCAAGGCCGTCGACATGCGGTTTGCGGTGCTTTGGCGCCGCATCAGAATGAAACGTGAGTGTCAGCGTCGCGTTCCTAGCCGGCGCGGGACCGATTCGTCCGCGCTTCCCGCCAACATGAGGCGTCGGCAGCCCCTTTTCAAGCGGTAGCGCGCCTCAAATGGTCAACACAATCTTACCGACATGCGCCGAGCTCTCAATGCGCTCATGCGCCTTGGCGGCTTCGGCGAGCGGGAAGACAGAATCGATGATCGGTTTACAGCGTCCGGCCTCGAGGAGCGGCCATACCCGGGCGCGCAGCGCGTCGGCGATCACCCCCTTTTCCGCCGGCGAACGCGGGCGGAGCGTCGAGCCAGTGTGGACAAGTCGCTTCTGCATGATCGGGCGCAGGTCGACGGTTGCCTTCTGGCCCTGCAGGTAGGCGATCTGCACGATCCGCCCGTCCATCGCCGCCGCAGCATAGTTTCGTTCGACATAGTCTCCGCCGACCATGTCGAGAATGACATCGGCGCCGCGCCCGTCCGTCGTGGCGATCGTCCGTTGCACGAAATCCTCGGTTCGATAGTTGACGCCGAGGTCGGCGCCGAGCCGCTCACACCGCCGCGCCTTGTCGTCCGAACCCGCGGTCGCGACGACGCGCGCGCCGAAGGCCTTGGCGAGCGAGATCGCGGTCGTGCCGATGCCGGAGGTTCCCCCATGCGCCAGCAGCGTCTCGCCCGCTTTGAGGGCGCCGCGGTCGAAGACGTTGGTCCAGACGGTAAAATAGGTCTCCGGAATGCCCGCAGCCTCGACAGTCGTCAGACCGGCCGGGATCGGCAGCGCGCTGCGTTCGTCGACGACGCAATAGTCGGCGTAGCCGCCGCCGGGGACCAGGGCCATGACGGGCGTCCCCAACGGGTAGCGAGTGGCGTTTGCGCCCTGAGCCGCCACCTCGCCGGCAACCTCGAGGCCGAGCGCGTCACTCGCGCCGGGTGGCACGGGATAGAGGCCCATCCGCTGGAGGACATCCGGCCGGTTGACACCGGCGGCCGCGACCCTGACGAGGATCTCGCCTTCGCCCGGAACGGGACGCGGTCGGTTCTCGATCTCAAGGACGTCCGGGCCGCCAGGCCGCCTGGCCACGACGACGCGCATCATTTCGGTCTGATCGTTCATGTCGATCTCCTGGCCCAGCGTTCTCGGAGGCGACCTTTCTCGCGTCAATCGGCGACCGCAAGCGGAGCAGTCACGCCATCTTCCGCCGGAGCGGCGCGAAAAGCGGGAAGCGCCTCTGCGCGGGCGCAAAATTCGGCGAGGTTCGGATATCGGCCCGCCTCGACAACATCCGGAAGGATCTGCTGGGCGAAGCCGAGGGCGCAAACCGCAGAGATGTCGGCGACCCCCAGCTCCCCGGCGATCCAGCCGCTCCGCGGCGCCTCGGCGTCGAGCGCCGCGAGTCCGGCGGCGAGCTGGCCCATGACCCGCTCGATCCACGGATCGTGCCGCTTTTCGGGCGGACGCAACGCCCGCTCGTAATGACGCTGGACGGCTTTTTCCATGACCGTCAGGGCGAGTCCCGTTACGCGAAGCGCGCGCTGGCGCGCGGGGGGCGTCGGCGGCGTCAGCCCGGCGATGCGCGGAAAGGCAGTCTCCAGATAATCGAGAATGACGCCCGAATCCATCAGCACGGTTCCATCATCGGCGACGAGCGTCGGCGCCTTGAGCAGCGGATTGATCCTGGAGAACGCGTCGATGTGACGGAAGAGCGAAATCGGCCGATGCTCGAAGGCGACCTTCGCGACGATCAGCGCCACTGCGACGCGTCGCACATAGGGCGAATCGAGCATGCCGATGAGTTGCATTGGGTCCTCGTCGCGATGGCGTTGAGACGGCGCGACGGCAATGTGCCTCGCGACCCGTGGGCGCCGCAAGCCCGTTTGGCGGGGCCTCTGCGGACTCACGACGGCGAGGGGCGCTCGACGAACAAAAAAGGCGCTCCGGGTCGCGGAGCGCCTTTCGGTGGAGGTGGTTGCGGGGGCAGGATTTGAACCTGCGGCCTTCAGGTTATGAGCCTGACGAGCTACCGGGCTGCTCCACCCCGCGATGGAACGGGCGAGTGGCGAAGAGGGAATGGCGAATGGGTTTTGGCCGGCTTGTTCCATTCGCGATTGGC
>JAFAHO010000438.1 GCA_019237205.1 Hyphomicrobiales bacterium | reverse complement strand
AGGCGTTCCTCGTCCCGCTTGCAGATCTCATCGGGCGTGGAAGGCGTCGCCTGGGAAGGCGCGGCCAGATGCGCGACCTCGCTCGAAGCCCTCGCGTCCGGAGATGCGCCATTCGAGGCCTCCGCACGGGTGTTCTTGGCGTCAAGCAGCTTTTCGACTTCCGCCCTCGCCAATTGCGCATGGGGACCGCTGGCATGAGCGTTGAGGAACGCGCGCCAGATCTCGAGCGACCCAATCCGTTGGGCAATCCGAAAGTCCAGCTCCTCGTCGACATCCGGTCGGGCCGCCGCCGCCAAGGGAGCAATGGGCGTTTCCGGTTGTGGAGGCGCGAAGATGACATCTTCGCTCAGCGACCAAAAGAGATAGATGCTGATCGCAAACAACGCCAGAACGATCGAGGACTTGAAAACTGTGCTCATGCGACCGCCCCGCGCCGCCCGCCCGTCCCTGTCGTTTTTGCGCAGTGGCCCGGACTGCCTCAAAGCTTGATAAAATTATGCTTCCACACCGACTGGTCGCGTGTCAATTCAGGTCTCGCGCCACCCGAAAGCCGTTGGCGTAATATCGGACGTCCTCGTCATAGCGAAAGCGTGCGGAGGACCGCACGGCGATCGCCTTGTCCGCGAACGATCCTCCTCTCAAAACTCGAAGCGAGCAATCGCCGCTTGCCCAGGCCGACCCGTCGTTTGGCGCGCCGCGGTACGATGGGTTCCAGCAATCCTCCACCCACTCGGCGGCGTTCCCCGCAGTGTCGTACAATCCGAAGGCGTTCGGCCGGAACGAACCCACCGGCGCGCTCCTGCCGTTCTCGCCCCCCCCGCATTCCGCGCACTGAGCATGTCCTGTCCCGACGTCATTGCCCCACCAGTACGGAGTCGTCGACCCTCCTCGCGCCGCATATTCCCACTCCGCCTCGGTCGGCAGCCGGTAGGGCTTTCCAGTCGTCTTCGACAGCCACGCGGTGAACTCTTTGGCGTCGTCCCAGCTGACGTTCGTCACCGGGCGGTCCCCCCGCCCCCACCCCTGATCAGGCGGACTGAACTTGCAACCGCCCGCGGCGACGCATCGGTCCCATTCGCCGAATGTCACGTCACGGCGGCCTATGGCGAAGTTCTTGCGAATGCTGACGTGGTGAACTGGCTGCTCGCTCGGCTTTGAAGAGGAGCCCATGTCGAATTCGCCAGACGGCACGATGACAAGCTCCGCGCAGTCCGGACAGTCGCGAAACAGCTCCCCGGGAAGACGCTCCGCATCGGACCCCGCAGCGGATGATGATCCTGGCCAGCCCGACAATGCGACGCCTATGATCGCCGCTGCGGCCCACGCCGAACGACCCGTAAAGCGGCTCCGCACGATGCGCGGTCTCCCACGATTCACGTCGAACAATCTCGAGACGGACTTCTAGCGATAACAACTAACGCGCCCTCCAACAAGAAGGCCGGAAATGGAAAGCCGGGCATTGTCGGGGGAACTTGACCGGCGCTTTACAATCGCCGCCGTCCTGATAACAGACAGTCCCATACCGAAGCTTGGACATCCGCATCCTCGGCTCAATCGCGCGAGCAACCTGTCAAGCGTCGAGGCCGGCTTGAAGATGGTTGGGAGATCGGCATGAAGCTGAACGCGTGGCGAGTGTTCGTGCTGATCGCAGGCCTTGTTTACGGCTCCAGCGCCTTTTCCCAATCCACGGCCATTGGGGGTCCGACTCCGTCGCCTCCGGGGGCGAAGGTCGGATTTGTCGACCTCAAGGACGGCGCAGTCATCGGTCCCAAGACGACAATTCACTTCGGGTTGCACGGAATGGGCGTTGCGCCTGCAGGAACGAAGAAGGCCAATTCGGGCCATCATCACCTGTTGATCGATACGGATCTGCCGCCTCTCGACCAGCCGATCCCGAACGACGAGAACCATCTCCACTTTGGCGGCGGTCAGACCGAGGTTGAGCTGTCGTTGCCGCCGGGTCCGCACACGCTGCAATTACTGCTCGGCGACGCGGATCATGTCCCGCATACTCCGCCTGTCTATTCCGACAAGATTCACGTCACGGTGGTTGAATCCCCACCCGCGACGGCCGTCGCTGCGCCAGCCCCCGCGCCTGGGACCCGCCGTCCTTCGCCGCAGGGAGCCCGCGCCTATATTGTTTCTCCGGAGAACGGCGCTTATGTGCCGACCACTTTCACGGTGCGGTTCGGACTCGACAAAATGGGCGTCGCCCCAGCTGGCTTCGACAAGCCGAACACCGGCCATCACCACCTCCTGATCGACGCGGCGCTCCCGCCATTGGACCAGCCGATCCCGAACGACGAGAACCACTTGCATTTCGGCGGCGGTCAGACAGAGGCGACCGTCACCCTGCCGAAAGGGCGGCACACCCTGCAACTCCTGCTGGGGGACGCCTACCACGTCCCGCACCAGCCTCCGGTCTATTCCGGTCCAGTCGTCGTTTACGTCGGCATGTCGCCGCCTCCTCCCTCGCCGCCTGCCGTCCGACGCCATCGCCATCGCCACCGCCCCGCCGTTTAGCCGAAGCCGCACGATGAGGTTGCTGATTTTCCTTGTCTCTGTGAGCGCGCTTGCGGCGTCGGCAGCCAACGCGCGGTCCCTGCAAATCCATGGCGTGACAGGGTATCTCAGTGAGTACGACTTGAGCGCAAGTGTTTCGGGCGAGGCGTCCAAGGGAATAGAAGAATTGTCCGGCCCGTTGAACATCAAACACGTTGGTCTTTGCACACATGACGGTCCCGACGAGATGCTGAGTTATCTCAAGCTCGAATTCGTCAGCGCGTCCGCCCCTGTCACTGCGACGCTGAATTTCGATGGCCACGAGTGCAGCTATCGCGGCTACTTGTCGGAATCCTACAATGGCGTCCTGACCTGCACCGGGGGGCTGAGCCTGCCGCTCAGGCTGTGGGCGAAATAGGTTTGAACGCTGACACGACGACAGGCGTCTTCTCGACGCCGTATGGCTCCCCGTAATGACGGCTCAGCCTGAAAAGACGGAAAACCCGCAGGCGCAACGTCTCGCCCGGCGCTCTTACTTGCACTCGAAGCTCGCGGCCTTCTCCTTGTCGCCACCGGCATAGCGGGCGATCTTCGGCCAGGGACAGAGGGGACGCGTGCGCTCGGGGCTCCAGTCGGCTGGGACTTCCTTGTTGTCCGGACGCACGCCGGCGATGATCCGGTCCGGCGCCCTACCCTTCTCCGCCCAATCGACGATTGCGGAGAGCATGTCGAAATTGTCGGTTGCGGGTCCCATCGCGCAATGGTTCATGCCGGGCACCGCGAAGAGACGCGCAAAATCGCCGGCGTCGCCGCCGTTGTTGGCGTTGAGCTTCTCGATCCAGTTCGCGCTTCCGTTGAAGGAGAACACGCCATCGCTCTGCCCGTGATAGAGGATGATCTTGTGGCCTGCCGCCTTGAGCTTTTCGAGTTTGGGATCGTCCGCGTCCGGCGGCGTCATGAAGTCCCAGGCCGACTCCTTAAAGTCGATCGTCTTGCCGTCGACCGCAAACGATCCTTTGGCGTAGATTTTCGGCGCGTCGCGGTCGAAATCGAAATGGGTCAGGAACGCCATCAGCGAGTCCGGGTCCCCCTTCATCATCGTCGGCGGCGTGGTGAAGATCGCGGCGAGCGACGCCGCGCCCATCGTTGCGATCAGCGGATTGCCGTTCCAGGGCGGAACGCCGCTGAACACTTTCCAGAAGCGCCAGTTGGCCGAGCTCATTCCCGCGTCGAACGGCCAATCCGAATAGAGCTCTTCGCCCTTGCTGTTCCTTGGGCCGCCGAAGGCGCGATTAAGGGCGTCGACCTGCGTCTTCGACAGGCATTGGTCGGTCTTCTCGCCCTGGCACGTAAGATCCGCGAGATGAAAGACCTTCTGGCACGCCTTGATGTCCCCGACCATCCCGTCCTCGACGCCGTCGAGTTTGTCGCAGGCCTCAAGCACCTTGCGGCCGACGAGGGCCATGTCGGCCGCCGAAAATGACTTCTTCACGTCGGGATCAATCGTCTCGAAACTCTGTACGTCCCAGGCGTGCTGGATCGCCGCCCGCGGCAGATCGAAGCCAGGGTCGCCCGCGACGAAGCCGTCGTACTCATCGCCCATGCGCGAGGCCGCGACCATCGCGTGGCGGCCGCCGTTCGAGCAGCCGAACATGTACGACCGGGCCGGCGCCGCGCCGTAGAATTTGGCGATGATCGCCTTGCCGATCACACCCAGCGTCATATCGCCGGCATAGCCGTAGTCGTCGCGCGCCTGCGGATCCAATCCGAAGGCGGCGCTAGCTTGCAGGCCATAGACGTCGTTGGCGGGATCCTTGCCGCTGTGGCCCTCGTCGCTGCTGAGCACGGCGAAACCGCGAGCCAGCGCCGGCTTGCCGGCATAGGCGTTGAGTTCCTTGGGATCGCCGATTGCGGGAACGACCTCGCCGTCATTGCCGCCGTTGACCTGGTGGAGGAAACGACCGTTCCACTCGAGCGGCAGCCGCATTTCGAAATCGAGCGCATAATGGCGGCCGTCGACTCCGGTTCGCGGGTTCACCTCGCCTGTGACGACGCAAGCCGCAGGCGGGTCCTCGTCCGCCGGCGCGGATTGCGCGGAAACGATCGAGACGCCGGCCACTCCCAGCGCTGCGGTCGTCAACGTCTCACAGGCGATCGGCTTGGCCTTCGCGGCGATGTCCTCGGGATCCTCAGCCGCCGCAGGACCAGCGGCGGGAAGAATTGCGCAAAGCGCGACGGCGGCGCGCGTGCCGAGCCTGATCATGAAATCCTCCCTCTACTTCGAATTTGTCGTTGTTGCCGGTCTGGTTCGGCCCGCTGGACGGGCTATGCAGGCCTCAAAAGAGGCGCGCCGGTCGGTCCGCTTGAACAGGTCCTGCCCTACGCGTGCGCCGTCGGTCGGTGGCGCTCAAAGTCTGACTTTAGCACCACGCCGAGGCTCCATGCGCCGCCACCGGCCACCACGAAATACAGAAACAGGAAGCAGAAGAGGATCGCTGCGTCGCCACTGTTGACCGCCGGGAAAAAGCTCTTCGCCGCATGGACCGTCCAGTAGGCTACGGCCATCTCGCCCGCGAGGATGAACGCCGCCGGCCGGGTGAAGAGACCAATGAGGATCAGAAATCCGCCCACCAATTCCAGCGATCCGGCAAATCCAATAAGGGAGAACAGCGGGACGGCGCCATGCCCGGAAGGGGGGAAGTCGAACACCTTTTGCATGCCGTGTTCGACGAAGAGCAGACCTGTCACTATGCGCAGCACGGACAGGCCGTAGGGCGCCAAGCCCGATAGTGTCGCGGTAAGCTTCCTTGAAGGCATTTGCCACTCCTTCCGGTTCCCTGGGATTCGAGTTATGACCAATCAACTCGACCCTCCGTGGGCGGGTTCCCCGGAGGCTTCGCGTCGCGGCCAAGGCCCAACGCTCGATTGTTATATTGCATAGCAGTTAGAAATGTTATAGTCAATAGCAGTATGGGCCGAACTGGATCACGTTCCCGTCATGACTGACCCGTTCGAGGGACTCCTCGGCTATCACCTGCGCCGGCTCTCCGTGATCGCCATGACGGACCTGGCGGCGGCGCTGGCTCCGCTCAATCTCAAGCCGACGGAGGCTTCGATGCTGTTCGTCATCGACGCGAACCCGGGCGTTTCGCAAAGCGAGGTCGGGCGCATCCTGGGAGTGAAGCGCGCCAACATGGCGCCGATGGTCGCGACACTGATGAGGCGCGGCTTGATCGAACGCGAACCCGTCGACGGTCGAGTGCAGGCGCTGCGTCTCTCCGGCAAGGGTCAATCGATGCGCGCGAGAGCGAGGGCCTGCGTTGAGGCGCACGAGGAGAGAGTCTTCGGGTCGCTCTCTAAAGACGAGCGCAATCAGATGATCGCGGTGCTCGCGTCCCTGTGGTCGAAGCCCGAGGTTGAGATGGAAGTCGAATAGGCTGGGCCGCGAACAGGAACCTTGCGCCGCCGCTCGCTGCCGCGGCCCTTTCGCCGGGATTCGTCGCCCTTCTCACAGCGCTCGCCGCGGCGCCGTTCACGGCGCGGGTTCTCCTCAAAAAGCCCAATCCGCTCCGCGCGTAAACCATTGGCTCATGCGGGTTTGTTGAAACAGAATTGCCGCACTGCCCTCTCCTGGTGTACTCCTCCTTTCCTGCGGCGCGGCATGATCGAAAAGGCGGCGCCTCCCGGGGGCATAAGTGACGAAGCCTGTGACGCCGCTATTAGACCGCATTGGCTCGCCGGCCGATTTGCGCGCGCTGAGCGAAAGCGACCTCGTCAGGCTGGCCGAGGAATTGCGCGCAGAGACGATCAGCGCCGTCTCGGTCACTGGCGGGCATCTCGGCGCCGGTCTCGGCGTCATCGAGCTCACCGTCGCGCTGCACTATGTGTTCGACACGCCCCGAGACCGGATCGTCTGGGACGTCGGCCATCAGGCTTATCCGCACAAGATCCTGACCGGGCGGCGCGGCCGCATCCGGACGTTGCGCCAGGGCGGCGGGCTCTCGGGCTTCACCAAACGTTCCGAGAGCGCATACGACGTCTTCGGCGCCGGCCATTCCTCGACCTCGATTTCCTCGAGCCTCGGCATGGCGGTGGCGCGCGATCTCTCGCACCAAACGAACAATGTCGTGGCGGTGATCGGCGACGGCGCGATGTCCGCTGGCATGGCGTACGAGGCGATGAACAACGCCGGAGCCATGGGGTCGCGGCTGATCGTCATCCTCAACGACAACGACATGTCGATCGCCCCGCCGACCGGAGCGATGTCGGCCTATCTCGCCCGCCTCGTCACCAGCCAGACCTACCAGTCGCTCCGCGGCGCGGCCAAGCAGCTCGCCCGCCATCTGCCGAAATTCCTGTACGACAAGGCGAAACGCACCGAGGAATACGGCCGCGGCTTCTGGACTGGCGGAACGCTGTTCGAGGAGCTCGGCTTCTACTATGTTGGCCCGATCGACGGCCACAATCTCGACCATCTGCTGCCGATATTGAAAAACGTGCGCGACATGCACGGCGGGCCAGTGCTGGTCCATGTCGTGACCAGGAAGGGCAAGGGCTACCCGCCCGCCGAGGCGGCCGACGACAAATATCACGGCGTCTCGGCCTTTGACGTCATCACCGGCGCGCAGGCCAAACCCAGGAGCAACGCGCCCGCCTACACGAAGGTCTTCGGCGACGCGCTGCTTGAAGCCGCGCTGCGCGACGAGAAGATCGTCGCCGTCACCGCCGCCATGCCGCAGGGCACAGGCGTCGACCGGATGCACGCGGTCTTTCCGGAACGGGTGTTCGACGTCGGCATCGCCGAGCAGCATGCGGTGACCTTCTCGGCCGGCCTCGCGACAGAAGGATTCAGGCCGTTCTGCGCCCTCTATTCGACGTTCCTGCAGCGCGCCTACGACCAGGTCGTGCACGACGTCGCGATCCAGAACCTGCCCGTCCGCTTCGCGATCGACCGGGCCGGACTGGTCGGCGCCGACGGCCCGACGCACGCGGGCGCCTTCGACGTCGCCACACTCGCCTGCCTGCCGAACATGACGGTGATGGCGGCCGCCGACGAGGCCGAACTCGTGCATATGGTCGCGACCGCAGCCGCACATGACAGCGGCCCGATCGCGCTGCGCTACCCGCGCGGCGAGGGCGTCGGCGTCGAGCTTCCGGCGCAGGGCAAGCCGCTGCCGATCGGCAGGGGCCGGATCGTGCGCGAGGGCTCGCGGATCGCAATCCTGTCGCTCGGCGCCCGTCTCGCCGAGGCCTTGAAGGCGGCCGAGGAGCTACAGGCGCGGGGCTTATCGACCACCGTCGCCGACGCCCGGTTCGCCAAGCCCGTCGACCGAGAGCTCATTCTGCGCCTCGCCGCCGATCACGAGCTCTTGATTACCATCGAGGAGGGCGCCGCCGGCGGCTTCGGCGCTCATGTCCTGACGCTGCTCGCTCAAGAGGGCGCGCTCGACCACGGCCTCAAGGTCCGCCCGATGACGTTGCCGGACGTTTTCCAGGAGCACGACAAGCCCGAGCGCATGTACGCCGCCGCCGGGCTCGATGCGAAAGGCATCGTCGCGAAAGCGCTGGCGGCGCTCGGCAAGATCGAGGCGACGGCGTCGAGCCGGATCGCGTGAGCGAGCCTCCGCGTTCGGACGACGACACGGGACGGCACCGGACCAACCTGGCCGCCCTAATCGCGATCGTCGTCCTGGCGATCCTCGGCTATTGGGCGTTCCACGCGATCGATCAGCAGCGAAAACTGCAGAAATGCGTAGACGAGGGACGACATGATTGCCTGGAGCTGGTCAGCCCGAGCAAGTGACCTCATCGCCGCTCGACGGAGGTAGGCCGCCTAGCGGCAGTCAGGCCCGCGTAGCGCAAGCGAACGAGTTTATGTTAGAAGTCGAGCCCCATGAGCGCCGCCATTCGATTCTGCTTCGTCTCCGCCGCCCTCTTTTCGGCGCTCCTGGCGCATGTCGCGCCGACCGCCGCGGCTGACCTCCCGACGTCGCCGGCGAGTTATCCCGCGCTCGCTCCCAATGCGGCGGACGTCACCCCGGATCCCTGGGCCGGCCTCTATGTCGGGGCGGGGGTCTCGGCCTGGGGCGGCAAGGGGGTCAAAGGCGGGGTCGGCGGCGAGGGCTATATCGGCTACGACCATACTTTCGACAACGGCGTCATCCTCGGCGTCCGGGCGTCGAGCGGTTACGAGCCTGGCCTGTGGTCGACTCCGCGCGGCTTCACCCAATTTACCGGAACCGCGTTCGCCGGAGGCGAGGCCGTCGTCGGCTACCGGATGGGGCAGTTGACGCCCTATTTCATCGCAGGCGTCGATCTCGCTCGGCCGACCAACTTCGGGACGATCAGTCCGCTCGACGCCGTCAACACTGTGTTTTCCGGACCGGGCGCGGTCCAGGCGGTCGGCACGGTCGGAATGGGCGCCACCTACCAGGTCACGCCGAATTTCAGCCTCGGCGTGGAAGCGCGCTTCCATATGGTCAACAACGGGGGCGGCTTGGCGCCCTTACCCTACTAACGGGTGCGGTTGCTTTCGCATGAGCGCCGGGCTACGCACCGGCCGGCTGTCTTCCGCGAATGACCCTCATGCACGAATGGTCCCGCCGCGCGCTGCTCGTCAGCGTCGCCGCCGCATCCGGCGCGCGCTTCGTCGCCCATGCGGCGGCTCAAGCCGATGCGCCCGGGGCCGGGGGCGGCGGCGCCGCGCCGTTTGGCTATCCGGACGTCGTCAAGCGCGCGCGTGACCTCGCCGCCGCGCCCTATGACGCCGCGATTCCGACCCTGCCGGACGGGCTTTCGAACCTTGATTTCGACGCCTGGCGTGACATCCGCTTCAAGTCCGAGAAGCCTTTGCTCGGCGGGCAGAACGGCAATTTCCGCCTCGAGGTTTTTCACCTCGGCCACCTCTACAAGCGCCCGGTCACCGTCAACATCCTGCGCGACGGCATCCCGGCGCCCATTCCCTACGCGACGAACCTTTTCGATTACGGCCGCACCAAGGTCGAGGCCAATTTGCCGATCAACCTCGGTTTCGCCGGCTTCCGGCTGCGTTTCCCAATCAACGCGCCCCATGTCTGGGACGAAGTCGTGGCGTTCCTCGGCGCGAGCTATTTCCGCTTTCTCGGCCGCGGCCAGCGCTACGGCCTGTCGGCGCGCGGCCTCGCCATCGGCGCTGGCCAGCACCTCAACGAAGAGTTCCCCTTCTTCCGCGAGTTCTGGATCGAAACGCCGAGCCCGTCGGCTGAGCATATCGTGATCTATGGGCTGCTCGACGGCGAATCGGCGACCGGCGCCTTCCGCTTCGATCTCATTCCGGAGCAGGAGACCTATATCGAGACCAACGTCACCCTCTTCGCGCGGAAAGCCATTCCGGAACTCGGACTGGCGCCGCTCTCCTCGATGTTCTTCGTCGGCAAGAACGACCGTCGCTTCTCCGACGATTTCCGCGGCGAACTGCACGATTCGGACGGGCTCCTCATGCACACCGGCGCCGGCGAATGGATCTGGCGTCCGCTCAGCAACCCGGTCGCGCCGGCGGTCTCGGTCTTTCTGGATGCGAATCCGCACGGCTTTGGCCTCCTGCAGCGCGACCGCAACTTCCCCGACTACCAGGATCTCGAACTCGCTTACGAGCTGAGGCCGAGTTACTGGATCGAGCCGCATGAGGGCTGGGGCGAGGGCAGGGTGGTGCTGCTCGAGCTGCCGACCGGAGATGAGACCAACGACAATATCGTCGCCGCCTGGGCGCCGAAGGAGGGGCTTGAGGCCGGCAAGTCGCTGACCTACGGCTATCGCATCACCGCGGTGACGATGGACCAGAGCCTGACGCCGGGCGGCCGAACGATCGGCACCTTCCATGTCGCGCCGCGCGCGCTTGGCGCCCCGGAATCGCCCCCGCCGGGCGCGACGCGGTTCCTGACCGACTTCTCGGGCGGCGACCTCGCCTATTACATGAGCGATCCCTCGATGGTCGAGGTCGTCGCCACGACCTCGAACGGCCGGATCCTGCGCACGTTCCTCACCCCCAACGCCCATATCCGCGGCTTCCGCGCCGGGGTGGATGTCGCGGTCGATGCCGGTCAGAGCACGGACCTGCGCGTTTTCCTGCGCTCAGGCGCCAAGGCGCTGACGGAAACCTGGACCTTTCCCTGGCGGGCGTGAGGCCCGCAAACGGGCCGCCGCCTTTCTCCCTGCTAGACTATTCCGCAGCTTCGGCAACCGACGCCAGGTGGCCGCTTACGGCGGGGACCGCGGATGTGCCCACCTTGGCTGAAACACGCCGTTTAACAGGATGGTCCCGCCAACCCGAGCCCGACGCCCTCGAGGATGAGGGATCATGGTCCGAGCCCATAAGCTCGACCGGAGGTGAGGTGATGCGGCCGTCAAGGCTGCATCGAGAAAGACGGGCTCACGCCTCGGATCCAAGCTAAAGGAGCGTGGCGCAATGCCGAAATAATTCAGATTGACGGGAACAGCCCCATGTGAGGTGGGGACAAGCCGCAGCGCCGGATGGCCGCATCTTGCGCGTCATCGCCTGCGGCGGCACCTTCTCCGCAAGAATCAACCCTCGCCGGACCGTCTCGCCATGACAAAGACAGCCGCAAAATCCGCCGCCAGATCCACGAGCCTCGTGCACGTCAAGGTGACGCTACGCTACATTCGCCCGCCGATTTGGCGCCGGCTCGCGCTGCCGGAGACCACGAATCTCCGCGATCTCAGCGACATCATCCAGGCCGCGATGGGCTGGAATGGCGGACATCTCCATGCCTTCGAAATCTGCGGCGAGCAGTTCGGCGATCCCTCGATGACCGACTTCACCCAGAACGAGCGGAAGATGACGATCAGGAACCTTTTGCGCGAAGGCGTGTCCCGCTTCGGCTATACGTACGATTTCGGCGACTCGTGGGAACACGACGTTCTGATCGAGAAGAAGAGGCCGCCGTCGGAGGCGCCTCGCGGTCCCGCCTGCGTGGCTGGAGAACGCAATTGTCCCCCTGAGGATTGCGGCGGTTCGCCCGGCTACGACGCCCTGCTCGATGCCCTGGCGGCCCCGACAAATCCGGAAAGCCGCGAACTCTTGGAATGGGTGGACGAGGACTACCACCCCGAGGAGTTTTCGCTCGATGCGGCGAACAATCGCATTCGCGCGGCGGCGGACTTCCACCGGCCGGCGGACCTGATGCGAACCCTTCGCTCAGCCGGTTGAGGCCCGTAGTTCGAGACGACTCACGACCGATGCGCATAGGCATTGGCGGAATCTTGGCCTCGTTCCTCTTGCGGCGCCGGCGATCGCAGGAGCAGCATCAAGAGCAGCATGCCGATGACGGCGAAGCCGATGATCATGAAGCCGTCGATATAGGCCAGCACGTTGGCCTGGATTTGAACCGAATGGGCGAGGAGCGCGGTCGCGCGCGCATCGGCGTCGGGCGGGCCGACCGAGCGCCCCGCCACCGCCCTGGCGTAGTCCTGCAGCCGGTCGCCGGCAAGGAGCGAGCCCGTCGCGACGTGGAGCCCGATGTAGTTCGAATGTACTTGCTCGCGCACCCTTATGATGGTCTGGACGAAGGCCGCGCCGATTTGCGCCCCAAACAAGCGGCCTGTTTGCAGCACCGCGCCGAAGGTTAGAACCTGGCTCGGGTCCAGGTGCTGCAGGTTGAGCCAAATCAATGAGGTCAGCCCGATCGACTGGCCGAACGCCTGTACGATCTGCGAGGGCAGGAAGTCGTCGCCTATCCACTGGTCAGTAAGCTGCGCCGCCATGAAGCAGGCGACGCCGATGAGGGCGAAACCCACGGCGGTCAGAAGCCTTGCGTCGATGAAGCGAAGCATCGTCGCCGTGAGCGGCGCCAGGACGAATTGCGGCAGCGCAATCCACACCAGCACGCCGCCGACTTCCATCGCGCGGTAACCTTGGACCGTCGTCAGGTATTGCGGGATGATGTACGAAGTGGACAGAATGGAGAAGCGGAAAAAGGCGATGAAGAGGAACAACAGCGGGAAGTTGCCGCTAGCCGCGAAGCGCAGATCGACCCAGGGCCGGTGATTGGTGAGCTCCTGCACGACGAAGGCGACGAGCAGGAGCCCCCCGCCCAGCAGCAGCCCGAAGATCAATCCCGAATTCAGCCAGTCGAGCCGGTTGCCCTGGTCGAGAGCTGCGTAGAGCAGGCTGAACCCGGCGCCCGCATAGATTATTCCTGACCAGTCCGCGGTTTTGAGCAGCGCGCGGTTGATCGGCTGGCTCGGCATGCCGAAACGGACGCAGACCAGCATCAGCGGGGCCACCAGGGCTGTGTCCCAGAAGATCCACTTCCACGACCAGTAATCGCTGAACCAGCCCTCGATCGAAGCGGCGATGTTGAGCGACAGTTCGAGGTTCAACACATAGGCTGCGACGCCGTAGACCACGAACCGGGGGGGCAGGTTCTGCGCCACGAAGCCAAGGGTGAGCGGAATGAAAGTGCCGGAGGCGAGACCGCTGACCATCTGGAACATGAGGACGAAGCGGAGGTCGGGCGAGAACGGCAGGAGGAAGTTTGAGACCGCAAAGATGGCGCACGAGATCATCAGCAACCGGCGCAGGCCAAGCACCATCCCGAGCCAGACCGAGACCGGCCCCATCAGCATTTGGCCAACGGTAAAGGCGGTGGGGATCCACGCGCCCTCGTCGAAGCCGGCATGAACGGCACCGCGAACGTCGGCGAGGCCGAAACTCGTGATGCGGCTGTCGAGCGTCGATATGAGCGAGCCCAAAAGCACCGCGAGAATGCCGATCAAGGGGCGAGCGGTGATGACCGGGCGATGTTGCGCCGCCCGGTCGGCAGGGGAACAAAGGGTGCGGCCTACGGCCCGCTGAGAGATGCTCGGGAGCGTCCTGCTGGCGCTATCCTCTGCCGCGCTCACGACGCGGCCTACTGCTCGCCGACGTTGGCCCCGCCAGTACGGGTATCGACGGTGGTGATCACCGACATGCCCGGGCGAAGCAGGTCACCCAGGGCCGGATCGGGTTCGAGCGTGATCTTGACCGGGATGCGCTGTACGACCTTGGTGAAGTTGCCCGTGGCGTTGTCGGGCGGCAGCAGAGAAAACTGCGCGCCGGAAGCCGGCGACCAGCTGTCCACCCGCCCATGCAGCACTGCGCCCGGGAAAGCGTCAACCGTCACTCGAGCTGTCTGGCCGACGCGAATATTGGTCATTTGCGTCTCCTTGTAGTTGGCGATGACCCAGAGATTGGGAAGCGGCGCCACCGAAACCACCTGTGTTCCAACGCTCAGATATTGGCCGGGAAAGACCAGCCGCTGCCCGACCATGCCGTCGACCGGCGACACGATGCGGGTGTAGCCGAGATTGATGTTGGCGAGGTCCCGCGCCGCCTTCTGCGCGCTGAGCGTCGCGCGGGCCTGCTTGGCCTGGCTGTCGAGCACATTGATCTGCTGGCGCTGTTGCTGGAGCTGCGCCCGGTCGAGATCGAGCGTTGCCTGAGAGCGCTTTTCATTGTCGACCGCTTGCTCGACGAGCTGACGCGTGCCGGCGAGGCCTCCCGTCAAGAGCGTCTGCTGACGCACTGCTTCCAGATGATAGCGTGTCACATCCGCCTCAGCCGCCTGGATCGTCGCCTCAGCCTGCTCGATCAGCGCCGCCTGCAAGAGCTTCTGCTGTTCGATGTTTTGGATAGCCGCCTCGGCCGCAGCGACATTCGCCTGGGCCTGCTCGAGCTCGGCGCGATAATCGTCGTCGACGATTTCGACCAACAACTCGCCGGCTTTGACCTTTTGGAAGTCTCTGACGTTTACCCGGCGCACATAACCTGGAACCTTGGCGGCGAGCGGGGTCAGATCGGCGTGCAAATAGGCGTCATCGGTGGCTTGCAGCGCAGCCGACCCCACCCACCAGTCCCATTCTTCCGCAACGACTAAGATGAGGCCTGCGACGAGAAACAGGACGAACAGCCGGAAGACGACGCCATACAACCGGGATCGGCGCGGCGGTGCGAATGGATGCTGAGGCGCGCCGGCCGCGACGGCGGCGGCTTCTGGGGCGGGGGGCTTTTCCTGGTCAGCGGGCCGATCGTTCATGGCCCTCGCGCCTCACCGTGGGCTCGAAACAATGGATTTCGTGGGCGCCCCGATATTCCTAGCCTTCGCCGGTTCTAAACTGGGCAGGCCGGAATTGACAAGCGGCGCTCCGCCACCGAAACGTCGCCCGCCAAAGTTCCGGGGCCCGACATGACCGACGCCCATCTCCAGACGCTGATCAATGACGCCTTCGAGGATCGCGCGAAGATCAATGCGCAGACGGCGGGGGACGTTCGCGACGCAGTCGGGGCGGCGCTTGATCTCCTCGACGCCGGCAAGGCGAGGGTGGCCGAAAAAATCCCCGGCGCGACCGGGCCGAATTCCTGGAAGGTCAACCAATGGCTCAAGAAGGCGGTGCTGCTGTCGTTCCGCCTCAATGACAACCGGATCATCGAGGGCGGCCCGGGCCAGGCTGCGTGGTGGGACAAAATCCCCTCGAAATTCGAGGGCTGGGGCGAGAACCGTTTCCGCGAAGCCGGATTGCGCGCGGTTCCCGGCTCGATCGTGCGCCATTCGGCCTTCGTCGGGCGCGACGTCATCCTGATGCCAAGCTTCGTCAATCTCGGGGCCTATGTCGGGCCTAAGACAATGGTCGACACCTGGGTGACCGTCGGCTCCTGCGCGCAAATCGGCAAGAATGTGCATCTCTCCGGCGGGGTCGGCATCGGCGGCGTGCTCGAGCCCCTGCAGGCGAACCCGACCATCATCGAGGACGACTGCTTCGTCGGCGCGCGCTCGGAAGTCGTCGAAGGCGTGATCGTCGGCGAAGGCTCGGTGATCTCGATGGGCGTCTTCATCTCCGCCTCGACCAGGATCGTCGACCGCACGACCGGCAAGGTCCACATCGGCTACGTGCCGCCCTATTCGGTCGTCGTGTCGGGCTCGCTGCCCGGCAAAGCCCTGCCCGACGGCACGCCCGGCCCCTCGCTCTATTGCGCGGTGATCGTGAAGACGGTCGACGCGCAGACCCGCGCCAAGACAGGGATCAACGAGCTGTTGCGGGAGTGAGCGGCGCCTTGATCCGACCCCGCTCACGCCGGCTGAGCTCGGCGCGACCCCCCATCCTGTCCTTCCCCACAAGAGCCCGCGCCCGGGCGCGCGCAAGCGCGGCCCGGGTGGGGGAAAGGACACTAATCGCCATCCTACGGCCCTCGCGCGATCGCGCCTTATTCGTTAGGACGGCCAACCCGCAAACTCACGCCAAAACCGCCATCAACCAGCTATCGAGGGAGTGACGCCTCGCGTCCGAGTTGCGTCTCATGCCGCGACGCTCGCCAGGAAGAGAAAACGGTCGTACATTCCAGATTGGGGGACATTGGGATGAGTGAGACAGGCGCCAAACCGCAGGCGGCCCCGCCCGCGCCCAAGCTGATCGATCAACTGCAGTCCGGCGTGCCCCCCGCGCTTGCGATGCTCGCGGGGCTGAAGCTCGATGTGTTCAGCGAGCTCAGTGGCGGGCCGCGCGAGACGAAGGAGATTGCGAGTGCGCTCGGCGTCGAGCCGTCGCGGCTGTCGCGGCTCCTCTATGCGCTCGTCGCGGCCGGTCTCATCGAACGCCATGACAAGGGATTCGCCAACTCTCCCGAGGCGGCGACTTACTTCGTCAAGCGCTCGCCGCGCTATATCGGCGGCATGCATGAGTTGCTCGAAGAATTGTGGCGCGCCGACCTCGAGACCGCCCAATCCATCCGCTCGGGCCATCCCGCCGCCTTGCATGACTTTAGCGCGATGTCCGACGACGAATTTTCCGCGATGCTGCGCGGAATGCACCCGCTCGCGATGGCCGCCGGCCGGGATTTGGCCGAGCGGTTCGATTTCTCGAGCCTCCATTCGGTCGTCGAT
>JAFAHO010000365.1 GCA_019237205.1 Hyphomicrobiales bacterium | reverse complement strand
TGGCCGCCGCGATCACGCCGGCGACGCGGGTGATCTTCTTCAATTCCCCCGCCAATCCGACCGGCTTCATTGCGACTCGCGAGGAGATCTCGGCCACGCTCGAGCTGGCGCGGCGGAATAATCTCTGGATCATCGCCGACGAAATCTACGGGCGGATCACCTACGATGGGACCCGCGCGCCGTCGTTCCACGACGAGATGACGCCGGACGACAAGATCATGTTCGTCCAGACCCTGTCGAAGAACTGGGCGATGACCGGCTTTCGCGTCGGCTGGCTGGAGGCGCCGCCGGCGCTCGGGCCCGCGATCGAGAACCTCGTCCAGTTCACCACCTCGGGCGTGCCGGTCTTCACGCAGCGCGCCGCGGTCGTGGCGCTGATTAACGGCGAAGCGTTCGTGAAAAGCCAGATCGAGCGCTGCCGCCGCTCGCGCGACATTTTGTGCGAGGGGCTCGCGGCGACCGGGCGCGTGCGCTTCTTCGAGCCGGAGGCGGCCTTTTATCTCTTCTGCGCGGTCGACGGCTTCGACGATTCGCGCGCGCTGGCGTTCCGCCTCGTCGACGAGGCGGGCGTCGGCGCCGCGCCCGGCGCCGCCTTCGGCCCTGGCGGCGAAGGGCATCTGCGCCTCTGCTTCGCCCGCGATCCGGCTGAGATCGCAGAGGCGACCCGGCGCATGGCGCGCTGGCTCAAGGGGTGACGGCGCTTTCCGGCGCGCAAGCCCTTCCCTTGTTCCGCCTTCTTCTCGCCCAGGCCGCCCTGCTTGCGGTCGCTTTCGCCGGCGGATGGGCGGCCGCGGCGAGCGGGGCGCCGGCCGGCTGGATGTCGGGCGCGATGATCGCGGTCACCGCCTTCGCGGCGACGGGCCTCGCAAGGCCGTTCGCCGCCCCTTTGCGCGATTTCGTCATCGTGCTGGCGGGCGTCTCGATGGGCTCGGGCGCAAGCCCCCATGCCTTGAGCGCGCTCACGCACTATCCGGTCTCGCTCGCCATGATGACGCTCGCCGTCGGCGCGATGACCGGAAGCTCCTACGCCGTTCTCGCCAAGAGCCCCGGCTTCTCGCGCCAGACGGCGCTCTTCGCCGCGATCCCGGGCGCGCTCTCCTATGTCTTCGTCGCCGCGCAGGGGACGGGCGCCGACATGCCGCGCGTTGCGGTCGCGCAGGTCTTCCGCATCTTCGTCCTGATGGCGATCGTGCCGCTCATGGCCGGGCGACTCGGCGCGGCCGCGCCGCTCGTCGTCCCGCACGACCCGGCGCTCATGACGCTTGCGCTCGTCGCCGCTTCGTTCGCCGTGGGATATGGATTAGTCCGGCTCAAGCTCAACGGCGCGCTGCTCTACGCGGCGATCGGCGTCTCGGTTGTGGTGCATGGCTCCGGACTAGCGCTCGGGCGGCCGGACCCCGCGATCCAGATCGCGGCTCAGGCGCTGGTCGGCGCCTGGGTCGGCACGCGTTTCATCGGCTTCGACTGGCATTTGCTGCGCGGCCTCATCCTCGCCGCCTCGGGCGCTTTCCTGGCCGCGCTCGCCTCGGCAGCCGCATTCGCCGCTGCGACGGCGGCGCTCATCAAGATCTCCTTCCTCCAGGCGCTCGTCGCCTTCGCTCCGGGCGGCCTCGAGGCGATGACGATGATGGCTTTCGCGCTCGGGCTCGATCCGCTCTTCGTCGGCGCCCATCACCTGGCGCGGTTTTTTCTCATCAGCCTGACGCTGCCGTTGCTGGCGAAGGCGGCAGTCGGCAGTCCGGGGGCGCCAGTCGGCAGTCGGCAATCGAACGGGACGCGAGGGATAAGCTGCCCAAGACCCTGTAGGTTGAGGCGATCAACGGCTACCGATTGTCGATTGCCGCCTGCCGATCTTTCCCTCCCCCTAAGTCCAATATTGCAGTGCGCAACGGCCTCTGGCGCCGCAGCGAGCAAGTCTTTAAATGCGCATCGAGTGGTCAGGAGATTGTCATGCTTGCTCGTCCGCGCCGCAGCGTGCTCTATATGCCCGGGTCCAACGCCAAGGCTTTGGCCAAGGCGGCGACGCTGCCGGCCGACGCGCTGATCCTCGATCTCGAAGATTCGGTCGCTCCCGACGCCAAAGTGATGGCGCGCGCGCAAGTGGTCGAGGCCGCGAGGGGCGATTTCGGCGGCAGGGAAGTCGTCATCCGGGTCAACGGGCCGCACACCCCATGGGGCCCGGACGATCTCCTCGCCGCGGCGGCGGCCGGCCCTGACGCCATTCTCCTGCCCAAGGTCGACGGGCCGGGCGCGATCATGCTCGCCGCCAGACTGATGCGCGAGAACAGCGCGCCGGAAAGGACCCGCATCTGGGCGATGATGGAGACCCCGAACGCGATCCTCAACGCCGGCCAGATCGCAGCCGTCGCCGCCGACTCGGCTTCGCGGCTCGCGGTCATGGTCATGGGCCTCAACGACCTCGCCAAGGAGACGCGCGCGAAGCTCACGCCCGGCCGGCCGACGATGCTCGCGTGGCTGGCGAACTGCGTCGTCGCCGCCCGCGCCCACGGGATCGACATCATCGACGGCGTCTTCAACGACATCAAGGATCTCGACGGCTTCCGCGCCGAATGCCGGCAGGGCCGCGAGATGGGGCTCGACGGCAAGACCCTCATCCATCCGGGCCAGATCGACATCTGCAACGAGACGTTTGCGCCCTCTGACGCCGAGGTCGACGGCGCCCGCGCCATCATCGACGCCTTTGCCCTGCCTGAAAACGCGGGCAAGGGCGTCATCCAGCTCAATGGCAAGATGGTCGAGCTCCTGCACGCAGACATGGCGCGCCGGACCCTCGCCATCGCGGATGCGATCGAGGCGCTGGGCAAGGTCGCCGCATAAGGCGCCTCGACGCGGCCCGGGCTGCGACCTATGCAGTCTGGAGCACTGGCCCCAATCGGAGCCTCTTAATGAGCGCGGACCATCATTCACTCTTCCAGCTCGGACCGGACGCGACGCCCTATCGCAAGCTGACGGGCGAGGGCGTACGGATCGAGACAGCGCTCGGGCGGGAGATGCTCGTCGTAGACCCGGAGGCGCTCGAACTCATCGCCGAGGAGGCGATGATCGACATCAACCATCTGCTGCGTCCCAGCCATCTCGCCCAGCTCGGCAAAATCCTCGACGACCCCGAAGCGACCGCCAACGACAAATTCGTCGCCTACGACCTGCTCAAGAACGCCAACATCGCGGCGGGCGGCGTGTTGCCGATGTGCCAGGACACCGGCACGGCCATCGTGGTCGCCAAGAAGGGCCGGCGCGTGTGGACGGAGGGCGGCGACGAAGAGGCGATCGAAAGGGGCGTCCGCGAGGCCTACCGTAAGAAGAACCTGCGCTACAGCCAGGTCGCGCCGCTCTCGACCTTCGAGGAGACGAATACCGGCGACAACTTGCCCGCGCAGATCGACATCGCCCATGAGGGCGAGGACGCTTACAAGTTCCTGTTCATCGCCAAGGGCGGCGGCTCGGCCAACAAGACCTTCCTCTATCAGGCGACGCCGTCCATCCTAACTCACGACCGCATGATCGCGTTCTTGAAGGAAAAGATCCTGACCCTCGGCACCGCCGCCTGCCCGCCTTACCATCTCGCGATCGTCATCGGCGGCTTGAGCGCGGAACTCAACCTGAAGACAGTGAAGCTCGCCTCGGCCCGCTATCTCGATCAGCTGCCGACGAGCGGCTCAGCGCACGGCCGCGCGTTCCGCGATCTCGAGCTCGAAGCCGAGATCCATAAGCTCACCCAAGGGCTCGGGGTCGGGGCGCAGTTCGGCGGCAAGTATTTCTGTCACGACGTGAGGGTGATCCGGCTGCCGCGGCACGGCGCCTCGCTGCCGATCGGGCTCGGCGTCTCCTGTTCGGCCGACCGCCAGGCTTTGGGAAAGATCACCCGCGACGGCGTCTTCCTCGAGGAATTGGAGCATGATCCGGCGCGCTTCCTGCCGGTGGTCGACGAAGCCGCGCTCGGAGGCCCGGTCGTCAGGATCGACCTCAACCGGCCGATGAAAGAGATCCTGGCCGAATTGACCAAACATCCGATCCGCACGCGGCTCGCGCTGACCGGACCGATGATCGTCGCCCGCGACGCGGCCCATGCGAAGATCCGCGAGCGGCTCGACCGCGGCGAAGCAATGCCGCAGTACTTGCGCGACCATCCGGTCTATTACGCCGGCCCCGCCAAGACGCCGGCCGGCATGCCGTCGGGCTCCTTCGGCCCGACCACAGCCGGGCGGATGGATTCCTTCGTCGACCAGTTCCAGGCGGCGGGCGGCTCGATGGTGATGCTGGCCAAGGGCAACCGCTCGGCCGAAGTGCGCAAGGCCTGCGCCAGGCATGGGGGCTTCTATCTCGGGTCGATCGGCGGACCCGCCGCGCGCCTCGCGCAGGACTGCATCAGACGCGTCGACGTGCACGAATATCCGGAGCTCGGGATGGAGGCCGTGTGGCGGATCGAGGTCGCGAACTTCCCGGCCTTCATTGTCGTCGACGACAAGGGGAACGATTTTTTCAAGGAGCTGAACCTCGGGTGAGGGGAGAGAACGAACGACGTTCGGTCGCTGTTTCGTGGAGCGCCCTACTAGACAGAAAGCCGTCGTTGCGAGCGAAGCGAAGACTGTATGTCCTTGCGCCGAGGCGGCGGCTCGCCCTCGATGCGCATTGCGAGGGTTGGCCCGGACAGGCCGGGCAGAGCCTCACGCAAGGAGGACGAGCCGTGAAGGATTATAGCGAAGTTTTCGTCGGCATGGACGTGT
>JAFAHO010000242.1 GCA_019237205.1 Hyphomicrobiales bacterium | reverse complement strand
TTGACCGACCTGGGGACGGCGGCGACGAACGCCAATGGCGTATGGGCGTTCACGACCAGTTCCCCGCTGGCGGACGGGGCTCACAGCTTCACCGCGACGGCGACCAGCGCGTCGGGCGCTCAAAGCGCGCTGTCTGCTCCGTTGCCGATCACGGTCGACCCTGGCGTCGGCTCGTTCTCCGCCTTGACCGACCAATGGTCGAATCCGATCATGGTCGGCGGCGCGCCCTATTATGTGGAAAACGCCAATGTGAACGGCAACGCGCCCTGGGCGATTTCCGAACCCAACGATCATACGCTGCAATTTAATTTGAAGCCGGGCGATTTATGGCCGGATAACGCGAGCGCTCGCACGGAGATCAGCGGCGGAACGCTCTATGCGCCGACCTCGACGGTCAACGTTTCCTACCAGGTTACGGTCCAGCCGGGGTTAGCTGATCCCAATCTTTCCTGGGAAATCATCGGCCAGCTTCATTCGGACGACAATTCTCCGATAACCCAGTCTCTGACAGCGGATTACCCGGTGTTTGCTTTCCACATGACAGGGGCCGATGGCGTGGGCGGCGGCGACTATCTGGCCATCCAGGGCTTTTATGCGCTTTCCGGACAAACGACGCCGACCGCCGCAACGGCGGCCGGCAATCCCGACAACGGCTATCTTTATATATCGCCGCAGCCGATTGTGCGCGGCGAACCCTATTCGATTCAGGTTGAGGGGAGCTTCCAAAACAATTCAAGCGGCTTCGTCGAGGTCTGGGTCAACGGCTCACAGGTGGTGAATTATCACGGTCCGATCGGCTACGGAGCATCAAACTATTGGAAAGAAGGCGTCTATGAGGGGTGGACGACCACCCAGCCAATTACTGTCGATTACGCCAACACCGTAGTCACCGCTACGCCTGCGTCGCCGGTCATTACAGGCGATACGGTCAACGGCAATCGGGCGTTGCTGAGCGGAACCGCCGAGGCCAACAGCACAGTTTCGGTCTACGACGGTTCGACGTTGCTCGGCTCGACCCTCGCAACGAGCGGCGGCAACTGGAATTATACGACGAACCCGCTGTCGATCGGCGCGCACAGCATCACTGCAAAGGTCACGGATGCGGCAGGAAACGCCAGCGGCGCATCGCTCGCCGTTCCGACCACCATCGCCGCTTTCACCGGTCCGATTGTCACGGCGGTGACGAGCTCGAGCGTCAGCGGCGAAGCCGTGGCGGGCGCGACAATCACCTTCTCATTGGCGATGAGTTCGGTCGTGACCGTCAGCGGCGCGCCGCAGTTGACGCTCAGCGACGGCGGCACGGCGACTTACGCCAGCGGTTCCGGCACGAATACGCTGAATTTCCGCTATACGGTTTCCGCCAGCGACGCTTCGACGCAAGCGCTTGCTGTCACTGGCGTGCGGTTGCCCAATGGAGCGTCCATCACGGATGGGAGCGGTAATTCGGCCATTCTCGTCGGTGCAGCCAAGACGTTTGGTAATATAGTCGTTGACACCACTCCGGTTTCTGCGCCGGTTTTTGTGTCTTATACAGCGAACGCCAACGGATCGTTTACTATACACGGCACTGCCGCGCCGAATACGACAGTCCACGAGATGCAGCAGGTCTTTGCCGGCGGCGACGCATTGAATCTGGATGGAACTGCCGCGGTCAACGCCAGCGGCAATTGGACCTATACGACGCCATCGTTGATTAATGGCACATGGGATGGTTTTACGGCTTTTGATGAGAATTCGCTCGGCGACGTCAGCGCTACGACAACGAATAGTGGGGGCGCCGTCGCGACGAATATGTTGCCGAGCCCTGTCGTCCAGACAACCGATGTCAATGGCAATGCGGTGACCCTATCGGGCGTGATCCCTACCGCTTATGGCGGCACGGGGCCTGCCGGAGCGACCGTGCTTGTCTATGACGGCTCGATAAAGCTTGGAAGCACGACGACCACGACAGGCGGCGCCTGGCGCTTCACGACGTCGAGCCTCGCCAATGGCGTGCATTCGTTTACTGTTGAATCACAGAATTCGTACGGCGCGAGCGCGCCTTCGACACCCATCTCTCTTACGCTGACCTCCTCGGATTCTCCCGCAGCTCCGACGATCAGCGGGGCGGTCGCGGGTCAGGCGACGACCTCGGAGGCGCCAGTCAAGCCGTTCTCCAGCGTGACGGTCGCGGACCCCAATTCGGGGGCGCGCGACACACTGACGATCACCGTCGCCGGGGCCGGCGGAACCTTGTCGGGCGCCGGTCTCAGCGGGGGAACCGGCGGCGTCTACACGCTGACTGGGACGGCGGCGACGGTCACCAGCGAACTAAAGGCGCTGAGCTTTGCGCCGAGGGCGGGAGCGCCGGGGACGAGTTCGACCACCCATTTCACGCTGAGCGACCTCAGCACCGCCGACCCGACGCCAGTCACCAACACCACGACCAGCGTGATCGACACCGATCCGGCCAAGGCGCCGAGGATCAGCGGGGCGGTCGCAGGTCAGGCGACGACCTCGGAGGCGCCAGTCAAGCCGTTCTCCAGCGTGACGGTCGCGGACCCCAATTCGGGGGCGCGCGACACACTGACGATCACCGTCGCCGGGGCCGGCGGAACCTTGTCGGGCG
>JAFAHO010000144.1 GCA_019237205.1 Hyphomicrobiales bacterium | reverse complement strand
CAAGCACTGGCCGCGCGCCTGGAAGGTGAGGCTCATTCACGAACACAACCGCGAATGGCGGGATCTTTTCGACGAGCTGAACTGGTGCGGGTGCAAGGCGCCTAGCGGCGCCGGCGTGGATGGCCGGGCCACGCCCGGTCATCCGGCCAAGGGCGTTGGTTGAACCGCGACTGCGGGCCCGGTTGCAAGCCACAGCCTGTGGCCGAATTTGGCACAAGACGTCTTCCGCGCGTCATGGCCGCCCCCGGACTGTGATCCGGGGGTGGCCCGGCCATCCACGCCGCGCCGGCTGGCGCGCTGCCTCATCCGCCACCCCTCTCTTGGGATTACGGTAACACACTCTGGGATTACGTGGCCGGGCGGTCGCCAGCAGGATCTACTCCTCCTGCCGGAAGTTGCGGCTCATCATGACGGAAAACCGCGAGTGGCGGGACCTGTTCGAAGAACTGATTATGAACTGGTGACCGCGAGGCGCCTGACGGCGCCGGCGTGGATGGGCGGGCCACGCCCGGCCATGACGGCCAAGCGTGTTGGTTGAACCCGCGACTGCGGGCCCGGTTGCAAAGCCACAGCCCGTGGCCGAATTTGGCATAAGACGTCTTCCGCGCGTCATGGCCGGGCTTGGCCCGGCAACATCGCACAACATCGCCGCTTGGATTGACATCTCCTGTGCCGTGTCCTTATGATGGATCGTTTCATTTCCCGCGCTGGCGAGCTTGTTAAGGTCAAGAAGGGCGGACCGCTTTGCTGGCGGGGTATTATCATGAGGCGAGCGATCACGTGCCGGTGAATCGTTCCATGGAGGACGCGCGCTTGCGGGAGCCGACGATACACGACATCGCGCAACTGGCGCGCGTCTCCGTCGGCACCGTCTCCAATGTCCTCAACAGCCGCCAGAGCGTCAGGGAGGAACTGGCGCTGAGAGTGACGAACGCGGCGACGAAGCTCGGCTACCGGCGAAATCTGAACGCGGCCAGCCTGAGGTCGAACCAGACCGACACGATCGCCGCCGTGGTGCCGAACATCGAGAATGCTTTTTTCGCCGAACTCGTCTCGGCGATCGAGCGACTGGGCGTCGCGGATCGTCGCGGGGTGATGTTTTTGACCACCGGCGAGGACGAGGACAGGGCGCGCCGGCAAATCCACGGCCTCATCTCTCGGCGGATCGACGGACTGCTCCTCGTACCCTCCTTCGACTTTCTGCCGATGATCCCGGAACTGCAACGATACGGGGTTCCTGTCGTTCTCCTCGATCGCGTCGAAGCCAGAAATCCGCTGCCGACGGTCGCGGTGGACAACCGTCAGGCCGGGCGGCTTGGCGGGAATCATTTGTTCGAAGCAGGCTACCGCCGGGTCGCTTTTTTTGGACACGGGCATGAGCGCTGGATTCTGAACCAGCGGCGCGAGGGATTTCTCGATGCGGCGCGCGCCGCAAGCGCGCTCGAGCTTTGCCCCGCCTATGAGCTGTCGCTCGAACCGGCTGAGATCCGCGAGACGACCGTGCGGATCCTCGAGCAAGGGGCGCGTCCCGAGGCGATCTTCGCGGCCAGCAACATCGCTGCCAAAGGCGTGATCCCCGCCATCCAGAGCCTTGGCCTGAAGGTTCCGGAGGACGTCGGGCTCCTGGTCATGGACGACTTCGAGGCGCTGACGCTACTCAATCCAGCGATCACCGTCGTGGCGCAACCGAGCCAGCGCATCGCCGAGGTCGGCTGGCGCATGCTGCGGAGTCTGATCGACGGCGAGGACCTGGAAGAGCCGCACGTGCGGCTGCTGGCGACGCTGATCGTGCGCGGCTCGACGAATCGGCGCTCAGGCCGCCGGAGCGGACGATGACCGCCGCCGCGCTGCCGGCGCCACTGTCAGTCGCGCGCCGCTCCTGGCTGCGCACCGCGGTCGTGCTGCTGCTGGTCGCCGCGGTCCTTTCCGTGCTGTGGGTCTTCGCACCGAACTTTTTCAAGCTCAACAACCTCATCAACATCTTGGTCCAGGCCTCGATTCTCGCGGTCATGGCGACCGGCATGGCCGTGGTGATGATCGGCGGCGGCATCGACCTGTCGCTGCCGTTCAGCGCCGCGCTCTGCGCAGTGCTCGGCGCAATGTATATGCGGGCGACCGGCGACCTCGCGATCGGCGCTCTGATCATGTTCGTCGCGGCCACGTTCATCGGCCTTTTGAACGGCGTCGCGGTCGGCTACCTCGGGATGATTCCGTTCGTCGTCACTCTGGCCATGATGTCGATCACCGCCGGCGCGGCGGTCTGGCTCACGAACTCCATCAGCATATCGCACATTCCGGCCGGCTTCGTTGGCTTTTTCCGTGAAAGACCGGCCGGGCTGCCGGTCCCGGTGTTGATTGCTCTTGCCGTCTCGGTTCTGGCGGCGTTTCTCATGAGCCGCTCGGTGTTCGCCCGCCAGCTCTATGCGATCGGATTGAACGCGCGGGCGGCGAAAGTCGCCCGCATTTCGACCCGGCGCGTGCTCGCCATGAGCTATGTGGCGGCGGGAGCCTCGGCCGGCGTCGCTGCAATCATGCTGACTGGCCGCCTCGCCTCCGCATCCGCCAATCTCGCCAGCCCATCGATGGTGCTCGACGTCGTCAGCGCCTGCGTGATAGGCGGAATAAGCGTCTACGGAGGAGCCGGCAGAGTTTGGGGCGCGGCGCTCGGCGCGCTCTTCATCACGCTCCTCGGCAACGCGCTGAACGCCGCGGAAGTCAGCCTCTACGCCAGCCAGATGATCCGCGGCGCCATCATCATCGCCTTCGTCGCTTTCGACCGCTTCTGGGGAAGAGGGGGCTGATGATGGCCGCGCCTTTTTTGCGCATGCGCGACATCTCCAAGGCGTTTCCAGGCGTCGTCGCGCTCGATCGCGCCCAGCTCGCCGCGCGATCCGGCGCCGTCATGGCGCTCGTTGGCGCCAATGGCGCTGGCAAGTCGACGCTCATGAACATCCTCGGCGGCATCGTGAGCCGCGACGAGGGCGAAGTCTTCGTGGCCGAGCGCCCGGTCGCGCTGCGGACGCCCATCGAGTCGCTGCAGGCGGGCATGGGGTTCGTGCAGCAGGAGCTCAACTCGCTGCCGACCATGTCGGTCGCCGAGAACATCTTCATCGACGCCTTTCCCCGACGCCTGGCCGCCATCGACACGGGCGTCTGCAACAAGCGGTCGCGCGAGCTTCTGCGCCGCCTCGGCTCCGATCTCGATCCGCGCGCGGTCGTTGGCGACTTAAGCGTCGGCGATCGCCAGCTCGTGGAGATCGCGCGGGCGCTTCGCCGCGATCCCAGGCTTCTCATCTTCGACGAGCCGACCGCGTCGCTGTCGCCGCGCGAGCGAAAGCGGCTCTTCGACGTCATGCGCAGCCTCAAGGCCCAAGGGGTCGCGATCGTCTACATCAGCCACTTCATCGATGAGATCTTCGAGATCGCCGACGACGTCACCGTTCTCCGAAACGGGCGCACGGTGTTCAGCGGCGAGGTCGCGTCATTGAGCAAGGTCGAGCTCGTCAGGCACATGCTTGGCAGCCTCGACTATGAGGCTCGATTGCAACGGCGCCGGCCGGCCGAGCCGGGGGTGCTGCTGCGGGTCGCAAGTCTCAAGCGAAGCGGAATCATCGACGATGTCAGCTTCACGCTCAAGGCCGGCGAAGTCGTCGGCCTCTGGGGTCTTTTGGGCGCCGGGCGCACCGAACTTATGCGCGCCCTCGTCGGCCTCGATCCAATCGACGCGGGCGCGATTCATTGGAGCGAGAACGGCGCGACCGTGCGGATCGGTCCGGCCGAGCTTGGCCGGCGGGCGGGCTTCGTCACCGAGGATCGCCGCGGAGAAGGATTGTTCCTGGCCATGTCGGTTGGCGAAAACATTGTGATGCCCAACTTGCGCGCGATTTCGAGGCTCGGCCTCGTGCGCATCGGTGAGCAGCGGCGTTCGGCGGCCCGCATGATCGAACGCCTCGCTATCAAGACGAGCTCGCAGGACCAGCGCGTAGCGACGCTATCGGGCGGTAACCAGCAGAAGGCCGTGTTCGCGCGCTGGCTTGCGGGGGCGCCGAAGCTCTTGCTGCTGGACGAGCCGACGCGCGGCCTCGACGTCAACGCGAAGACCGAGATTCTGAGACTGGTGAACGAGCTTGCCGGGGCGGGGACGGCGGTGCTGCTCGTGTCGTCCGAGCTCGAGGAGCTGACTCGTGTCTGCGACCGCTATCTAGTCATCGTGCGCGGCCGCATCCTGGCGGAACTGCCGGAGTCCGCGACGGCCGAGCAACTCATCAGCGCCCTTTCCTTGACCGACCCGCGGGAGATTGCGGCGTGAAGCGATTGCTGGAAGCTGTTCGGAACTCGGGCGCCGGGCTCGTTCTTCTCGCGACCTATGTCGTCTTCTCGGTCGCGGCGCCGAGCTTCTTCGGCCCGCAGAACCTGCTTGAGATCCTGCACGTTGTCTCCCCGATGATCGTTGTCGCCGCCGGCATGGCGATCGTCGTGATGAGCGGCAAGCTCGACATTTCCGTTGGCTCCACCGCCTACGTCGCCTCGGCGATTTTCGCCGTGATCGTTCGCGACGGGCTGCTTCCCTTCCCGGCAGCGGTCGCGGTTTCGATCTTCGTCGGCCTCATGCTGGGGCTCGTGAACGCGATCATCGTCGTGGGACTCAAGATCAACTCGCTCATCGCCACGCTGGGCACGATGATCGCTTTCCGCGGCCTCGGGCTCTCGATCACCGACGGCGGGCTCATCATCCTTCCCGACGCCGTCAAGGATCTCGGCAACCTTGCGGTCGGCCCCATCTACCTCGACACCGCCCTGGCTCTCGCCATTCTCCTCGTCGTTCAGTTCGTGCATCGCTCCACGAGCTTCGGGAGGCAGATCACCGCGATCGGCAACAACGAGGACGTGGCGCGCAGGATCGGCATTCCGGTCGACCGGCGCACCGTGGCGACCTTGCTCCTCTCGGGCGCCTTCGCCGCGACCGGGGGCGTGATCTACACCCTGCAAGTCGGGGTCAACACCGCCAAGATCGGCGACGGCATGGAGTTCACCGCCGTCGCCGCGGTCGTCGTCGGCGGGGTTTCGCTGTTCGGCGGGCGGGGAAACATCCTCACGTCCGTCATCCTGGGCTCGATGATCTTCCAGATCGTTCGCAGCGGTCTGCAGCAAGTCGGCGCCAACCCGTACTCGTACAGGCTCGTCGAGGGCGTCGTCATCTTCATCGCAATGTACGCGGACGCATTGAAGGTCGGAACCGGCTCGGCCGGAACCCGCCTCTTCAAAAAGAGCTGAATCGCGTTCGGCGACGAGCCGAGAAAGAGGAGTGGAGGAAAGAGATGAAACGATTCATAGCAGCGATTGGCTTCATGGCTCTGGTCGCGCCGACTGCGGCGAAGGACGTCACGATCGGGCTGAGCTGGGACGCGCGCGAAAGCGCGCTCAACCAAGCCTGGGAAGACTACATGAAGGCCGAGGCCAAGGCCCTGGGCCCGGCGGCCGGCCTCAATGTCAAGTGGGTCGTCAACATGGCGAACAATGACTCGAGCCGGCAGGCGGCGAATATCGAGGACCTCATCAACAGCGGCGTCAACATCATCATCGCGCGGGCGCTCGACTCGGCTGCGATCGGAGCGTCGATCAAGGCGGCGAAGGAGGCAGGGATTCCGTTCGTGACCTTCGACCGGGCCTCGAGCGGAGAGAAGCCGACTGCGCATGTCGGCGGCGATTCGACCGAACAGGCAAAAGTGCTCGGCGACGCGCTCGA
>JAFAHO010000047.1 GCA_019237205.1 Hyphomicrobiales bacterium | reverse complement strand
CGGAGGCCGGCTGGGATGGCCAAACCTTATTCCGACGATCTTCGTGAGCGCGTGGTTCGCTCCGTGGAGGGGGGAAGTTCGCGCCACGAAGCGGCTGGCCAATTCGCCGTCAGCGTGAGTTTCGTGGTCAAGCTGATGCAGCGTTTTCAAGCGACGGGAAGTTTCAAGCCGGGTGATTTTGGCGGCCACAGCAAGCCGAAGCTTGCCCAGCACGAGGCCGTCGTCCGCGAGCTCGTCGAGCAAACGCCGAGCGCGACCCTGCTCGAACTGCAGAAGAAGTTGAGAGAACGAGGCGTCGAGGTCGGGAAGTCATCCATCGGTCGGTTTCTGAAGCGCTTGCGGATCAGCTATAAAAAAAACGCTTTGCGCGGCCGAGCAGAAGCGTCCGGACGTCGCTGTCGCGCGCGCCGCCTGGCGGGAGGAGCAGCCGATCCTCGACCCTCGGAAGCTCGTCTTCATCGACGAAACCTGGGCGTCCACGAACATGACGCCGCGGTACGGCCGATGTGAGATCGGCAAGCGGCTAATCGGATACGCGCCTTTCGGTCATTGGAAAACGACGACCTTTATCGCCGCCCTGCGCCACGACGGCCTGACCGCGCCCTGCGTCTTCGATGGAGCGATCAACGGAGAGAAGTTCGCCGCTTACATCGAACAGGAATTGGTCGCGACGCTGAGCCCCGGCGATATCGTGATCATGGACAACCTCAGCGCCCACAAACGCGCCACCGTCAAAATCGCGATTGAAGCCGCCGGCGCCGAGCTTCGGTTTCTCCCTCCCTACAGCCCCGATCTCGATCCGATCGAACAGGCCTTCGCCAAGTTCAAGACCATCTTACGAAAACTCGCCAGGCGGACGCTCGAAGGCCTCTGGAGCGCCTGCGCCATCGCAACCGAGGAGATCCAGCCCGCAGACTGCCGCAACTTCTTCATTCACGCCGGATACACATGTGGATATGCCTGAGCGGGAAGCGCTCTCGCAAGACGCACACCCGACCGCCTCAAGGGCCTTCGCGCATCGATCGTCTCAATAAACGCGAGCGACGTGATGATTCAGACCTATCCGTGATTCAGACCTGTCCGCCGACGACCATTGCGCTGTAATCGCTCCCGCGCCAATCTTAACCGCAGGCCGGGACGCCGATCGGACAAACGCTAGGATTGCCGCAGTGCCTACGAAGGTCAGCCTCGAGATCGATGTCGGCCAGAAGACCTTCGCCAACGGCCTGCTGCCCGAATTGATCGCGGCGCTCAGGCGCGGCCGCCCGGGCGATCTTTTCGCAGTCGTGACCAGCCAGTCAAACATGAACGCCGACTTCGAGGCGTGGTGCCGGTTCACGCGCAACAGCCTGATCGAATCGACCGTCGAGCGAGATCGCCACCGGTTTGTGATCCGCTTCGGCGAGGCGCCGCCGGAACCGGAGCCGGAACGCGCTGTCGGCTCCCGCGTCTGGCTGTACACGAATTTCGACTGCAATCTGCAGTGCAGCTATTGCTGCGTGCGATCCTCGCCAAGGGCGGCGCGCCGGCCCCTGGGCCTTGAAAGCATACGCCGGCTCGTCGTCGAAGCCGCGCAGCTCGGTGTGCGGGAGTTTTTCCTAACCGGCGGCGAGCCGTTCCTGCTCTCGGACATTGGCGAGATCATAGCCGCTTGCGCCGACGCCGCGGCGACCACCGTCCTTACGAACGGGATGCTGTTCTCGGGGCGCCGGCTTACAACGCTGCGTTCGCTGCGTCGTGACCGGGTCGCCTTTCAAATCAGCCTCGACAGCCCGACGCCGGAACGGCACGACCGAAATCGCGGGACACGTTCCTGGGGGCGGGCGCTCAAAGGAATCGAGACGGTGCGCGCGGAAGGGTTCCGCGTGCGGCTGGCCGCGACCGTCTCCAGCGACGCCGAAGCCCAGGAATTCCGAGCCTTTCTCGACGCAGAGGGCGTGGCGGAACACGATCGGATCGTGCGCCGCATCGCCTTGCGCGGCTCCGCCGAAGACGGGCTCGCGTTGGCGCGCGCCGACCTCGTGCCGGAGGTCACGATCACGGCGGAAGGCGTCTACTGGCATCCGATCGGAGCCGAGGATTCGGACCTCAAGGTGCGCTCGGAGATTTTTCCCCTGGCCGAGTCTTTCGAAGCCGTTCGTCTCGCTTTCGAGCGAGAAAGCGAGCATCAGCGGCGCCTGGCGAGAATCTTCAACTGCGCGTGAGAGGAACTCGCGCCGTCCCAGGGTTCAAAGCGGGTGGCGGGTGAAGAAGCCCTGTTCTCTCGCCGCGACGCGCAATGAATCGTAGCCTTCGAGCTGCGCGGGAATCCAGCGCTTGAGTCCCTCCGCCTCCAGCACCGGACGATGCGCCGGATTGTCGTAGCTCATTTTCAGGAGCGCCTCTTCGAATTGCTCCCGCAATTTGGGCTCGAACCCCGGCCTGGCGGTGAACATGCAGTGGCTGAACGGCGGCGACGTCCAGATCTCGATGAGCGCGCCCTCCGGCGCCAACCGCTCGGCCCGCACCCGGTCCCAGAATGGGCTGCCGATCGCCGCCGCGTCGGCTCGTCCGTCGAGGACGGCGCGCATCGCCTCGACCTCGCTCGTCCCCGTGTCGCCATGCTTGCCGACGTCGCTGTTGAACCGCAGCGAGCGATAGGTCTTGCCTTCGACCAGTCCTTGCGCCTCGAGGAAATGAACGGGCAGAATCGCGGCATGTCCGCTGTCCCGGCTGCCGAGCGCCAGCGAGCGCCCCTCGAGATCGGAAAGGCTAGTCACCGTGCTGCCTGCGACTGCGACGATCTTCGTCATCCACTCAAGGTCGGTGTCGCGCATCGCAATTGGCGCGCATTGACGCTCGCTCCACTCGGCCGCCTGAAGGAAAGCGAGATTCGTGTTCCAGCCGATGTCGATGCGGGGGATCGGATCGGCGGACGATGCCAGCAGCGCCTCGACCTGCGCCTCGTAGCTTTGAAAAAGCACGACCTCGACAGGCAGTCCCGCCTCGTCATGAAAATAACGGCGCATGCCCTCCCAGATCGTCACGACTTTCGGATCGTATGCAACCGCTGCCACCCAGATTGTTCGACTCATGTTCAGCTCCCAGTTGCAGTCAGCGCTACGGCCCGCCAGTTTTCTGTGCGACTAGAACAGCGGCATCCCAAGGATCGCCCGCCCGATGAACTCGCGCAGCACATCGCCTGTCGGCGCCATGACGACGCCGGCGTGAGCGTCTCGGAAGAAACGTTCGATATTCGTGTGCTTCGAAAACGCTGCGCCTCCGCAGGCTCGCATCGCGACGGACGTCACTGAGACGGCGGCGTCTCCAGCCGCGGCTTTGGCTTCCAGAACGCGGAGCACCGTCGTGTCGCGCGGGCGCTCCAGGTGATCGACGAGGTCGTCGATCCGAGTCGCAAGTCCGTCGGTTTCAATCTGCATTCCGGCGAGCAGCGCCCTAAGCGTCGGCAGGCCTTCGCCGAGGCTCTGTCCTAGATGCTCGAAACGCGCTGTCTTGAGGTGACTGGCCGTCGCAGCGACCGCGGCGCGGCAAAGCCCCAACGCGACGGACGCGGTACCCAGATTGAAAAGTGGCAGGACAACATTGATCATTGTCGGAAAGCCGCCGCCGTCCTGGGTCAGTTGGCCCGCAGGGGCGACCTCGCAGTCCTCGAGAGCGATCGGCGCAGAGGCGTTGGCGCGCATCCCGAGGCCGTCCCACGGTCCGGCGACCGAGACTCCCTTCGAGCCTGAAGCGACGAGATAGAGCGTTGAGTCCGTGGGTCCCGCCCCCTCGGGCGATAGCGAGGACACGACGTAGCTGTTCGCATGGCCTGCGCTCGTCACCCAGGACTTCTTCGCCGTGATGCGCACGCCAGCGCCATTGCGTCGCGCCCGGGATATGGGCGCCCAGAAGTGGCTGCGCGATCCGGCCTCGCTGAAGGCAAGCGTCGTCAGGTGCCTGCCGAAACCGATCTCCCTCAATGCGTCTTCGGTTACGGCTTCAGGGCGTGCTGCCTGAATTGTCGCCAAGGCGCATATGTGCATGTTGTAGACCATGGCGACGGACGCATCGGCCTCGGCCAGCGCCGTCACGACCGCAGCGAAGGCGCGGGGACCGAGGCCCGACCCACCGTGTTCGGGGGACAAGGTCAAGCCCAGAAGCCCTACCTGACCGAGCGCCTCGACGGCTTCGGTGGAAAATTGGCCCGCCTTGTCGTTGCCGGCGGCAGCCGGCGCCAATACGCGATCGGCGATTTCCTTGGCTCGCGACGCGGCCGTTTCGACTGTCAGGGTTGGCGTCGATGCGTTCATGTCGTATCCCTCCTTTTGAACTTCGAGATCGCTGCGACTGGACGGCAGACGCCGTTACATGCAGTTGCAGAATGCGTGACGGAACTCCTTGACCTTTCGCTCGACGCGGCCGCGCCAAAACTATTAGCCGTAGCGTGGAGAGAGCAAGTGTCAAATCCTGTTTCTGAGCTATTCGCTTTCCTGACCGCCGACACTGGAGACTTCAATGCGAGGGGGCTGTGGAAGTATCTCTTCTTGCTCGTCTCTTGTCTGCTGATGATCGCGAGCGTCGCTCTGCTCGTCTTGTACTGGCGGGAGGATCCGCCAGCATGGTTAAATGCGGGCGCGGCTCCCATTCGAAGACGCTCCGGCCGCCGTAGCTGAATGACGCGCGCCGCTCCTCGGCGATCAGCGCCTCGACCGACGGGCCCGTTGCGCTGCGTTCGAGCCGGCGCGACTGGTCGTCGAGTCTCTTCAAGGCCGCCAATTGCTCCTCGCGCCCCAGCTTCGCTTTCTCGACCGCTGATTTCAGCACCTGGATTGTCTGGTCGTAGACGCGGATCGGCACCGGAAAAGGATGCCTGTCCTTACCGCCATGAGCGAACGAGAATCGCGCTGGGTCGCTGAAGCGGTAAGGCGCGCCATGCAGGACCTCTGCGACCATCGCGAGCGCGCGGACGGTGCGCGGCCCCACGCCGGGGACAAGCAGCAATTGCGAAAAGTCGCTCGGCCCGCATTCCGCCGCGGCTGCCAGAGTGCCGTGCAGGCGGCGTATCAGCACATCGCTCGATCGCACCTCATGATGGCTCGGCATGACCAGATGCGGCAGGAAGGGCTGCTCCGGCGCCGTGGAATCGGCCCGCGCGCCTTCGCGCGGCGCCATCCGGGCGTATTCGCGCGCGATCGCGTCCGGTCCGATCGAGTTCAGCATTTCGATCTGACCGCGCCGCGAGGCGTCGGCGCGCCGGTCGGTCAGGTTGACGATTTTTCCCTGATCGGGTCCTTCGATCGCCGAATGCGGCTCCTCGACGAAGCTGGTCAGTCCTTCCGAGCGCCAGTGATAGCGACGCGCCTCTCTGCGATCGCCGTTCATGCCCTGCTGCACCACGACCCAGCGCCCCTCGTCGGTGACGATGAAGCCGTGAAGATAAAGGTCGAAGCCGTCCTGAACGGCGGCGCTGTCGACCTTTGCGACGAGCCGGCTCGCCTCGGCGAGCGCCGCGCCGTCAAACCCGACGCGGTCGCCGATCGCGACAAGCTCGTCTGGGGTCCGCCGCGAATGCGTTCCGCGCCCGCCGCAGACGTGGACGCCGAGCTCGCCGGCGAGCGGAGCAAGGCCGCGCTTCAGCGCGCCGACGACGCTCGTCGTAATGCCCGAAGAATGCCAGTCCATGCCCATCACGGCGCCGAAGGACTGAAACCAGAAAGGATGGGCCAGCCGTCGTAAGAGCTCGTCCCGGCCGTAATGATAGACGATCGCTTCGGCCATCACCGCCCCGAGGCGCGTCATGCGATCGGCGAGCCACCTCGGCACGGCGCCGCCATGCAAAGGAAGATCGGCGCTTCCTGATCGTTGGCCCATCGCGCTCTTGCTCCCAGCCCTTATGTTCCCGGAATGTTCTAGCATTGCTTGCGAGCATAGGCTAGACGTCCTGCAGGGCTTTGCGCCCCCGGCCGCGCAGTCCAAACGGCTTGTCACCAGGGCTGAGGTTGTTCGCGACACTTGCTCCGGACCCAGCGCCTGCGGGCGCGAACAGCATCGAAAGGAGCCTCGATGAAAATCATCGTTATTGCAGCAACCGGCACGATCGGCAGCGAGGTCGTGAAAGCCTCGCGGCCTCCGACGTCGCGAAGGCCTATGTCGCGGCGGTCGAGGGATCGCATCAGGGCAAGATCCTCGACCCGGCTCAATTCCTTGCGTAACGCAGAGCGGCGACCGCGTCGCTTGACGGCGTGCACATCGATCGCCGAAAATGCCGCATGATCAAGAGCCGATCGGCGGGCCGGCGCGGAAGCGCGCGCCTGGACCATTGTCGGCTTGTCGCAAACCAGGGAGGCGAAGGCCCGTGACCGAGGCAAATTCGCGCGCCGGCATGGACCGCCGCAGTATCATCACATCGGGGCTTGTGCTCGCCGCCGCGCAGATCGCGAGCCCTTTTGTCATTCGCGCCCGCGCCGCGGACGCCGTCCGCATCGGGCTCGACAATCCGCTGACCGGCACCTACGCCGCGAACGGCAAGCACGAGCTGGACGGCTGCCAGATGGCGCTCGCAGAGATCAACGCCAAAGGCGGCATCCTGGGCCGACCCGCCGAACTCGTCGTCGAGGATTCGACCAGCGGCGACGCCGGCGTCGCGGTGCAGAAGGCGCGCAAGCTGATCGACGGCGATAAGGTCGATTTTCTGCTCGGCAACGTGAATTCCGCGCTCTCGCTCGCCATGGCTCAGGTCTCGAACGAAAAAGGGGTCCTGCACATCGTCCCGGGAGGCCACACTGACGCGATCACCGGCTCGAGCTGCCACTGGAATGTGTTCCGCGTCTGCAACACAACGCAGATGGAGGCGAACGCGGTCGCCGGCGCGCTGGTCAAGGAATACGGCAAGAAGTTCTATTACATCACGCCCGACTATGCTTACGGACATACGCTGGAGGCGGCCCTCGTGAAGGCGCTCGGCGCGCTCGGCGGCGAGAGGGTCGGCGGCGACCTCACTCCGCTCGGGAGCGTCGATTTCTCGTCCTATCTCATCAAGGCGCAGGCGGCGAACCCTGACGTCATCCTCTTCCTGATCCAGGGCGACGACATGCTGAACGCGCTGAAGCAGGCGGTGCAGTTCGGGCTCGACAAGAAGACCCACGTCGCTGGCGCACAGCAGGAGCTTGAAGTGCTGCTCGGCTTGCCGCCGGAGGCGCGCATCGGCACCTGGGTGTTCGAATGGTACTGGAACCAGCCGAACGTTCCGCACGTCGCCGATTTCGTTGCCGATATCCGCAAGGTGAGCGGTGGTCACGTGCCGACCGCACGCACGTGGTTCGG
>JAFAHO010000016.1 GCA_019237205.1 Hyphomicrobiales bacterium | reverse complement strand
CTGCCGCGACCTCTGAGCGCGGCCGACGCGAAAACCGTCGCGACGACAGCGCCGCGCGAGGGCGAAGCGCGTGAACCGTGGGTTCTCGCCCGCGACGCGGCGGTGCTTGCGCTTTGCTATGGCGCGGGCCTGCGGATTTCCGAGGCGTTGTCGATCCGCCGCGCCGACGCGCCGGTCGGCGCGGCCGAGGCGGTCACCGTCCTGGGCAAGGGAAAAAAGACGCGTTCCGCCCCGATCATCGCGCCCGTGCGCAAGGCGATCGAAGACTATCTCGCCCTCTGCCCCTATGCGCTCAAGCCCGAGGGCCCCCTGTTCGTCGGCGCGAAAGGCGGACCCTTATCGCCGCGCGTCCTGCAACTGGCGATGGAACGCGTCCGCGGCGCGTTAGGCCTGCCGGACAGCGCGACGCCTCATGCGCTGCGGCACTCCTTCGCCACGCATCTTCTCGCGCGCGGCGGCGACCTGCGCACGATTCAGGAGCTGCTCGGCCACGCTTCGCTTTCAACGACCCAAGTCTATACCGGCGTCGACAGCGCGCGGCTGCTGGCTGCCTATCGCGCGGCCCATCCGCGCGGTTGAGCTAAGGGCCGCTTAGGCACGCTCGGCGTTTGTTTGCGACTGCGGAAGCGCGTAGATTCCCACGAACACATCTCGGCTACGTCAAAGCCGAGCAACGACTCCAAGGACACCTCGACCGAGAAAATGGCGCAATTGATGCACCAGACACCTTGCCGCTGATGCATGACTAGCTGTCGTTCCAATCACTCCAGGCGATCGGTCGCTGTGTTCAAGATCTGTCGGCTGCCACCTCACTGATGTAGCCCACGCGCCCGGAGACAGAAGGTTGGCCCAGAGCGAGCTCTGCTACGTCCCGCTCCGCCTTTGGGAGCTGCTCGACGTGCCTTCGGACCACAGCTGTTGCTGCGTCCAAATCGGCAGTGCTGAGCTGCGTTTTGTTCTTGATGATATTGAGCTGGTCTTTCAGCTGATTGATGTCTTGCGCGTTCGAACGGATAGCACTCGATAGTTCGGACCGGGCTCGGAATTTGGTTAGCGTTCTCGACGCCGTTGCTAGCGCACCCGCAATGGCCAACAAAACTGGGATAATTGGAAGAAGCTCACTCACCGATATCACTCTGGGAACGGCCGATTATCGACAAGGTGTCGCCCCACGCGCTCCACCGCGTACATAAGGGAAGCGATACCAATCATAAACTGGGCTAGAACTGCATTAAGGTGCGGCAAAGGCTTTCCCTGATTTGCTTGAGCCAAGTCAACAACGCCCTTCATATCTACTCCGTGGACAAAGGCCAGCACGGCCGCCGCAATCAGCATGAAAATCAAGCCCGGCTTGCTGCTCGAAACTAGGCCGATCCCGGCTACATAGGTAACGCCCGCAGAAAACCAAGAGACCCCGTCGATCTCTCCCCGAACCCAGGCTTCGGCCGGGAGCGTCGAGAGAGGCACGATGATACCGCACACCAGGCTAAGGAGGAAGGCAACAACCCGCCCCATGCCAAACCCCTACCGCGCAAAGATCATGGAGTTATAGCAGCATATCCACATGTGTAAAGCGCTCGGTGGAAGTCTGACGGAGAATAGGCTCTTTTTTCCAATCGTCTCTAAATTCAAGCGTGATCCCCGACTACGTGAAGCTCATTCAAGCCGCTGCGCCACTTGCGGGTCAGATTTCAACGAGCCAACCGGAATGAAGAGTCAACACCACGCTCGCCCCCAGGCCGCCGAGGCGCCTTTCCACAAACGCGGCTTCCTCCTTCGACGCGGCCCGCTTATGGTCGTCCGTCTACCACTTCGAGGATCCCATGTCCGGCAAACGCATTGTCTTCACCGGCGGATCCGGCAAGGCCGGCCGCCACGCCGTTCCGCATCTTGTCGCTCACGGCTATTCGGTGCTCAACGTCGATTTGAAGCCGCTCGACCTGGCCGGCGCGCCAACTCTGATTGCGGATCTCACGGATAGCGGGCAGACTTTCAACGCGCTGACGACGCATCCCACCTTCGCCGGCTTCACCCTCGGCCACCCGCCGCGCCCGCCGGATGCGGTGGTGCATTTCGCAGCGATCCCCCGGGTGCTGATAGAGCCCGACAACGCGACCTTCGCCACCAACGTGATCAGCACCTACAACGTCATCGAGGCGGCGATGAAGCTCGGCGTGCGCAAGGTGATCATCGCGTCCAGCGAGACGACCTACGGCGTCTGCTTCGCCGAGGGCGACAAGGATTTCCGCGCATTCCCGCTCGAAGAGGATTACGACGTCGATCCGATGGACTCGTACGGTCTGTCCAAGGTCTGCAACGAGAAGACCGCCCGCGCCTTCGCGATGCGCTATGGGGCGGACGTCTATGCGCTGCGCATCGGCAACGTGATTGAGCCGCACGAGTACGGCCAGTTTGCGCGCTTTCTCGCCGACCCGCCGTCGCGCAAGCGCAACGCCTGGAGTTACGTCGACGCGCGCGATCTCGGCGAGATCGTCCGGCTTTGCCTCGAAAAGGACGGCCTCGGCTTCCAGGTATTCAACGCGGTCAACGACACGATCACCCTCGACACGCCGACCCGCGAGGCGATGAAAGAACTCTGCCCGAACACGCCGTTCACCCGCGAAGTCTCCGAATTCGAGGCGCCACTCTCCAACCGCAAGGCGCGCGAGACGCTGGGGTTCAAGGAGGCGCACAACTGGAGGAAGTACGTCGAGCGAACAGGAACAGAACGGCCGGCGTGACGGCTTGGGCCGGATAGCGCTGTCTCAAGTCCCCCTCGGCTTGGCGCGATTGGTCGGGGAGGCGCTCGCGGGATCTTCCGGCCACACGTGGCGGGGGTAGCGGCCGCGGAGATCGGACCGGACGGCGGCCCAGGAACCGCGCCAGAAGCCCGGCAGGTCGCGAGTGATCTGGATCGGCCGGTGCGCCGGCGAGAGCAGGCGAAGGGTCAGCGGAATGCGTCCGCCGGCAACCGACGGGTGCTCGTTCAGGCCGAACAATTCCTGCACGCGCAAGGCGATCGCAGGACCGCCCTCAGCATCGTAATCGATCGGCGCTTCCGTGCCGGTCGGCGCACGAAACGAAGTCGGAGCCTCCGCATCCAGTCGCCGCGCCAGGTCCCAAGGGATCGCGGCAGGCAAAGCGTCCGCCACGTCTTCAGCGGCGATCTCGTCGAGACGCGTCTTGCCTCGAAGAAACGGCGCCAGCCATGCGGGATCCTGAGCGAGCGCGGCGTCCGAAAGGTCCGGCCATGCGTCGCCCTCGGCCCGTCGCAGAAACATCACCCGGTCGCGCCATTGCTTGAGGGCCTTGCTCCAGGGCAGACGCTCGACACCGAGAGAGAGAACGCCGCGCGCGAGCGCAAGCGCCGCATCATCGTCGGGCGGGACGGCGAGGGTCTGTTCCGCGAGGATGAGCGCCCCAAGCCGGCGGCGGCGGCGCGCCCGCAAGGATGCGGAAGCGCGGTCGAACGTCAGTTCGTCCGCTGTCTCGATCGAGGCGCCGGCCACCGCCTCGATCTCCTCGAGGGTCAGCGGCGCAGCGAGGAGAATGCGTGCCGACGCCGCCCGCCCGGCGATCTCCCCGATCGCCAGAAACGGTTGGTCCGCAAGGGCGTCGTGCGGCTCGAGCGCAGCCGCCCGTCCGTTCGCCATCAGGAACTCGCCGCGCCTGCCGCGGGCGATCGCGATCCGGTCGGGATAGGCGGAGGCGAGCAGCGCGCCGGGCTTACCCTCATCCGGCGCTTGGCGCCCCCTCTCCCGCTCGCGGGAGAGGGCTGGGGCGAGGGCCCGCGCCGCCAGGCCTCGCGCCAGCCGCCTCGCCTCGTCCGCCCGCTGCGACCGGTCGCGGCGGAAGGCCTCGAGCCGGCTCGTCAGGTCAACCACGTCGCCGCCGAGCCCGCGCTCTGTCACGACGACCGCAACCTCGCCCGCCGTTCGCGCGTCGCCTTCGCGCGCTGCGTCGATGACCATGCGCGACAAGCGCGGCGGCAGCGGGAGGCTCGAGATCGCACGGCCCGCGTCGGTGATGCGGCCGTCGCCGTCGAGAGCGCCGATGGCGGTCAGGAGTATGCGCGCTTCCGCGAGCGCGCCGCGCGGCGGGGGGTCGAGAAACGCGAGCCGCAAAGGGTCGGCTACGCCCCAGGCGGCGCAGTCGAGCAGGAATCCAGAGAGATCCGCCGAGAGGATTTCCGGCGTCGCGTAGGGTTGAAGCCCGCCGTTCGCCGCCTCCTCCCACAGGCGGTAGCAGACGCCCGGCTCGATGCGGCCCGCCCGCCCGCGCCGCTGGTCGGCGTTGGCCCTGCTGACGCGCACTGTCTCCAAACGCGTCAGCCCGACGTCCGGCTGGTAGACGGGAACGCGCATGAGGCCGCTGTCGACAACGACGCACACGCCCTCGATGGTGAGCGACGTCTCCGCAATCGACGTCGCAAGCACGATCTTGCGCCGGTCCGGCGCCGCAGGCGCGACGGCGAGATCCTGCGCACGCGCGTCCATTGCGCCATAGAGCGGCGCGACGTCGACGTCCGGCCGCCTGATGCGCGCCTCGAGCGTTTCGGCGACGCGTCGGATCTCGCCCTGCCCGGGCAGGAAGACGAGGATCGAGCCGGTCTCTTCGTTGAGAGCTGCGAGCGTCACGCGCGCGACTTCGTCTTCGACGCGCGCGCCTGGGTTCCGCCCGACGTAGCGCGTGGCGACGGGATAAGCGCGGCCTTCGCTTTCGATCAGCGGCGCCTCGCCGAGAAGGGCGCGAACCCGCGCGCCGTCGAGCGTCGCCGACATCACCAGAATGCGCAGGTCTTCGCGAAGGCCCGCTTGCGCGTCGAGCGCCAGGGCAAGGCCGAGATCGGCGTCGAGCGAGCGTTCGTGGAACTCGTCGAACAGGACCGCGCCGACGCCTTCGAGCGACGGATCGTCGAGGATCATTCGGGTGAACACACCCTCGGTCACGACCTCGATGCGGGTGCGGTTCGAGACCAGGCTTTGCAGCCTGACGCGCAGGCCGATCGTCTCGCCGACCTTCTCGCCGAGTGTCGCCGCCATCCGCGAGGCCGCGGCGCGCGCTGCGAGCCGGCGCGGTTCGAGCAGGAGGAGACGCTTGCCCCTCGCCCAGCGCTCGTCGAGAAGGGCGAGCGGCGCGCGCGTCGTCTTGCCCGCGCCCGGCGGGGCTACGAGCACCGCGCACGGGCTCGCGGCGAGCGCGGCCTTGAGGGGGCCCAGCGCGTCGTCGATCGGCAGGGGCTCGGCGAAAGGGCTCATCGCGCCCGTCCTTAAGCGGAGCGGGCCGAAGCGGGCAAGCGGAGCCTCAGGAGGGCGTCGCCCCGCTCAAGCGGGGACCTAGAGATCACAAGGTCATGGGAATTTCTGATGGCCTGGGCCCCGCTTTGCGCGGGGGTGGCGCAGTTGATGAATAGAACGCCCCTAGCTGCCGACCGAGGTCGCCGTCTGCAGCGTCGAGAGGTCGAGCCTGACGCCCGGGCCCATGGTCGAGGAGACCGCGGCGCGGAGCAGATAATGGCCCTTGGCTCCGGCGGGCTTCGCCTTGTTCACCGCGTCGACGAAGGCCTTGATGTTCTCGGCGAGTTTGTCGTCGCCGAACGAGGCCTTGCCGACCGAGCCCTGCACGATTCCGGCCTTCTCGGCGCGGAACTCGACGGCGCCGCCCTTGGAAGCGGCGACCGCCGCCTTCACGTCCATCGTCACCGTGCCGACCTTCGGGTTCGGCATCAGGCCGCGGGGGCCGAGCACCTTGCCGAGACGGCCGACGAGCGGCATCAGGTCGGGGGTGGCGATGCAGCGGTCGAAGTTGATCTCGCCGCCCTGAACGGCTGCAACCAAATCTTCCGCGCCAACGACGTCCGCGCCAGCGGCCCGCGCCTCGTCAGCCTTCGCCCCGCGCGCGAACACCGCGACCCGCAGCGTCCGCCCGGTGCCGTTCGGCAGATTGACGACGCCGCGCACCATCTGGTCCGCGTGCTTCGGATCGACGCCGAGGTTGAGCGAAAGCTCGACCGTCTCGTCGAACTTGGCGTTGGCGTTGGTCTTGATGAGCTTCACCGCCTCGTCGAGCTTATAAAGCCTCGTGCGCTCGACCGACTCGCGCGCGTTCTTGATTCTCTTGCCGTGCTTGGACATGGCTTACCCCACCACCTGCAGGCCCATCGAGCGGGCGGAGCCTTCGATCATCTTCATCGCGGCTTCCATCGTGTCGCAGTTGAGGTCGACGATCTTCTTCTCCGCGATCTCGCGCACCTGTTCCCTCGTCACCTTGCCGACGAAGCCGCGGCCGGGCGTCTTGGCGCCAGACGCCGGCTTCTTGCCGAGCTTCAGATTGGCGGCCTTCTTGAGAAAGAAGCTCACCGGCGGCTGGCGCATCTCGAAAGTGAACGAGCGGTCCTGATAGGCGGTGATGACCACGGGGATCGGCGCGCCCTTCTCCATCTGCGCGGTGCGCGCATTGAAGGCCTTGCAGAACTCCATGATGTTGAGGCCGCGCTGGCCAAGCGCCGGACCGATCGGAGGCGAGGGATTGGCCGCCCCCGCCGGCACTTGCAGTTTGATATAGCCGGTAATTTTCTTTGCCATTGATGCTGCTCCTAAGCGCGACGCGCCCGCCGTCCGGTTCGCGCGGAAAAGACGGATGCGCCAGTTGCAGTTTCGTGGTGCGAACGGGATTCCCAGCTGGCGACCGGGCGTTCTCCCACAGGTTTCAGGAAGGCGGCCGATAGCAGGTTTGCCGGCCGGGGACAAGTGCGCGAATTCGGGGATGGACGAGGGCAAACGATGAGCGACAGCAAAGCAAGCGCGGCGTCCGTTCGGCGACCGAAGGCGGCAGGCGCACGATCCGCCGCCGCATCCTACGACAAGGACGTGATCTTGTGGTCTCAGGAGCAGGCGCG
>JAFAHO010000305.1 GCA_019237205.1 Hyphomicrobiales bacterium | reverse complement strand
CGGCCGGAAGGCCTTGCAGAATTGCGGGTTCGTTTCCAACCGGTCGCCGCCAATCAGATCGATGCAATAGGGGACCGCCGCAAAAACCGCGTCGAGACAGGTGCGGATCGCCGCGGGCTTGCCCGGCAGGTTGATGATGAGGCTCGCTCCGCGCGTGCCCGCGAGCTGGCGCGACAGGATCGCCGTCGGGACCTCGAGCAGGCTTTTCGTTCGCATGAGTTCGCCGAAGCCCGGCAGCAATCGATCGCAAACGGCCTCAGTCGCTTCGGGCGTCACGTCGCGTGGGGCTGGCCCGGTGCCGCCGGTGGTGAGGATGAGCGAGCAGCGCTCATGTTCGGCCAGCGCAATCAAGGCCGCCTCGATCGCCGGCCGCTCGTCGGGCACGAGCCGCCGCACCGGGCGCCAAGGCGAGGCCAGCAGATCCTTAAGCGCCGCTTCGACGCCCGGGCCGCCCTTGTCCTCATAGACGCCCTGCGAGGCCCGGTCGGAGATGGTGACGATGCCGATGGGAATTTCGGACAAGGCTCGCTCTCCGCGGTTTCAGGGCGAAACGCCGCGGCGCGCTCGTCGCGGCGGCTTCTTCTGATAGCGCGTTTCGATCCGCATCAAAATGGATTGGCCGGGTTCCGCCCCGGCGCCGGCGGTCGCGATGATCATGAGCGAGGCCTATATTTCGAGGCTCAGCGCGGAGCAGGACATCCAATGTTTGTGCGTAGGCTTGCTTTGGCGATCGCGTTGATCGCGGGTCTTTTGGGTTCGCAAGGCCCCGAATTCGCGCAGCAGTATCGGCAGCGAATTGGAGGAGCGCTCGACGAACTCAAACGCATCGTGGCGGACTTTGATGCGGAAGCAGCGCGCGAGCTGCTGACGCGGGATCAGGCCATCGACAGGCTTGAACAGAACAGCGACCCCGTGGCGAGCGAGCGCGGCCGCGACATGGCGCAAACGATCGCGCGCGCCGACCGGCTCCAGGACCAGCTCGGCGCCATGCAGTCCTCAAGTCCGCTGACCCGCCTCTACGTGATGGCTAAAGACTTCGACCCTGAGATCGCAGAGCGCACCCTCGACAATTACGAGCCCGCCGCGCCGTTGTCCCTCGAAGCCCTGACCGCGGCGGGCCTGGCGGCGGTCTGGGGCTGGGCGGCGACGCATCTCTTCGCTTGGCCGGTTCGGCGGCTTCGACGCGGCGGCGTTCGGTCCGCAGGCAAAGTGACAGGGTTGTAGCCGAACGCCAAGCCGGCCGCGGGAGCACAAACCGGTTCAGTGGCGCACGATAATGTATGTGTAGCCGATGCCCGCGGCGATCAAAATCACTGCCGGCACATCCATTCCGCGATTGCCCAGCTGATTGGCGATGGCGAAGGCGGCCGCCGGCAGCATGAAATGCGCCAGCACTTTCATCCCTCCCTCGGTGAACATGAAGTAGGTCAGGACGACGCACGCAAAACACGTGACCGTCACGATGTCATATACAGTCGCCATCCAGCCCCGCCGATAAGTAATGTCCCCTTGCGGAGATCCTTCGACCGCGCCGGCCCCGCCGCCGGCAGCAACCGCGAACCTGGACCGCGCCTCGCCCCGGTCTAGCAGCGCAGGGACGCTGAATCATCTGCGGTCGTCGGCCAGTCACGCCCGCCTCGTGGCCCCTCCTGAGCGCAAAGCCCTTGCCGTGAGGTATCCGATCGAAAGGATCACGCCGTCCAGTAGGAAGAACAGCGCCAGCGCGAAGACGAACAGCGCAATCCCCGTTAGATCGTGAAACAGGCCCTCGACCCTGTCGACGCCCATGTAGTAGGAGGCCAGCACAAGCGTGAGAACGCGCAGGAAATTGGCCACGATCGTTATCGGAATGATCGACGTAATCAGGATCAGCCTTCGAACCCAGTTCTTGTCGACAAACTCATGGACATAGAAAATGCCGATCGCGGACAGCGCGAAAATCGAATTCATTCCCGAGCAGGCGTCCTTCACCATCAATTCGTAGGGGCCGATCATGATCATGACCCCGTTTTGCGCGATCGGATAGTCCAGAGCGTAGAGAAAGTTCGTAACGAGATCGGATATCCATGCCTTCAAAGGAACGGTAAAGGCGTCCATCAGCCATCCCGGTGGAGGGACAGAAAATATGAGGAACGTCAGCGGGAAGGCAAAAATTCGCGCCAACGGCCAGCCGCCGATCAGCAGGAGACATCCGAGCAGCACCGGGAGCTGCGTCGCGACCTCGATCATCTGAATGTTTTGCGAGCGGGTGATCACCATGAGGAGCAAGGAGCTAAGGAGGACGATCCAGCCGGCGACCGGCGCCGGCCTCAACGAGGCTGACGCGAGTTTCCCGCGCTGCTGCCAGGCGAGCCACGCGGCCGCGAGCATGATGAGGGGGCCGTGACCTTCCTGTTCAGTTTGCCACGGACCTTTTGCAAGGGTTACGTAGGTCGGCAGGTACGCAATCAAGAACGACGCGGCCACCGCGCCAACATAGAAAAGGCTCACGCGGCGGCTTTCGGAACGCGTCGACAACGCGACGCCCGCCATAGGGTCCGACTTTAAGGAATTGACCGACATCCCGCGTCCTGTCTCTCAAGAAAACCGCCGATTTGCAAAGGCCAGCTATCGTCTTTGGCCGTTCAATATGCGTTCTTGCCGGAAAAAATGACAAAGATTGTCTTTACCATAATGGAGAAGTCGAGCCAAATGCTCCAATTGTTAATGTACCATAAATCGAACTCAACTCGCCTTTGCATTTTCTCGAGGGT
>JAFAHO010000278.1 GCA_019237205.1 Hyphomicrobiales bacterium | reverse complement strand
GCGCTCGAGCGCCGCGAGCGTGACGAACGACCGCCCTATTCCGGCCGCGCCGGTCATCACCTCGGAAACTGTCGGCGCGGCGAATGTCGTGACGATTGCCGGCGCCTCCGAGGCGGACGACTCCATTCGCGTTTACGATGGAACCGTCCTGCTCGGCGAGACGGTCGCCAACGCGAGCGGCGCCTGGAGCTTCGTCGCGGGATCGCTGTCGGCAGGTCAGCACGACATTACCGCGACCGCCACCGACCAAGCGGGGGCCACGAGCCCGCATTCACCCGATCCGGTCGTCACGGTCCCCGCGGCGCCGGTCATTCTGTCGGCCTCTCCCGACAGCGGGCCGTCGTCGGCTTTGACGACGACCTCGAACCAGCTGACCCTGGTCGGCACGGCGGCGGCGGGGGCGACGATCACCGTCTTCGACAGCTCGACCGGCCTGGGGGCGGCGACCACGAACGCCAGCGGCGTCTGGACGTTCGCGACCACATCCCCGCTGACCGACGGGGCCCACAGCTTCACCGCAACGGCGACCAACGCATCGGGCGCTCAAAGCTCGCCGTCTGCGGCGTTGGCGATCACGGTCAACCCCGACATCGGCTCGTTCTCCGGCCTGACCGACCAATGGTCGAACCCGATCATGGTCGGCGGCGCGCCCTATTACGTGGAAAACGCCAATGTCAACGGCAACGCGCCCTGGGCAATTTCCGAACCCAATGATCATACGTTGCAATTCGATTTGCAACCGGGCGATTTATGGCCGGACAACGGGAGCGCTCGAACTGAGATCGGCGGCGCCACGCTCTATGCGCCAACCTCAACCGTCAACATTTCCTACCAGGTTGCAGTCCAGCCGGGCTTGGCCGATTACAACCTTGCATGGGAAATCCTCGGGCAGCTTCATTCGGACGACAATTCCTCGATAACCCAGTCTCTGACACAGGATTCTCCTGTGTTTTCTTTCCATCTGACGGGTGCAGATGGCGTGGGCGGCGGCGACTATCTGGCCATCCAGGGCATGTATGCGCTTCCCGGACAAACGACGCCGACCGCAGCGACGCCGGCCGGCGATCCTGACAACGGCTATCTTTACGTATCGCCGCAGCCGATTGTGCGCGGCCAATCCTATTCGATTCAGGTCGAGGGGAGCTTCCAAAACAATTCAAGCGGCTTCGTCGAGGTCTGGGTCAACGGCTCACAGGTGGTGAATTATCACGGTCCGATCGGCTACGGAGCATCAAACTATTGGAAAGAAGGCGTCTATGAGGGCGATACGACCACGCAGCCGATTACTATCGATTACGCCAACACCGTAGTCACCGCTACGCCTGCGTCGCCGGTCATTACAGGCGATACGGTCAACGGCAATCGGGCGTTGCTGAGCGGAACCGCCGAGGCCAACAGCACAGTTTCGGTCTACGACGGTTCGACATTGCTCGGCTCGACCCGCGCAACGAGCGGCGGCAATTGGAATTATACGACGAATCCGTTGTCGATCGGCGCGCACAGCATCACTGCAAAGGCTACGGATGCGGCAGGAACCGTCAGCGGCGCATCGCTCGCCGCTCCAACCACGATCGCTGCTTTCACCGGTCCGATCGTCACGGCGGTGGCGAGCTCGAGCGTCAGCGGCGAAGCCGTAGCCGGCACTACAATCACCTTCTCATTGACGATGAGTTCGGCCGCGACCGTCAGCGGGGCGCCACAGTTGACGCTCAGCGACGGCGGCACGGCGACTTACGCCAGCGGCTCCGGCACGAATACGCTGAGTTTCCGCTATACGGTCTCCGCCAGCAATGGTTCGACGCCAGCGCTTGCCGTCACTGGGGTACAGTTGCCAAATGGAGCGTCCATCACGGATGGGAGCGGTAATTCGGCCATTCTCGTAGGTGCAAACAAGACATTTAATAATATAGTTGTTGACACCGCTCCGGTTTCTGCGCCCGTTTTTGTGTCTTATACCGCGAACGCCAACGGATCGTTTACTATACACGGCACTGCCGCGCCGAATACGACAGTCCATGAGATGCAGCAGGTCTTTACCGGCGGCGACGCATTGAATTTGGATGGAACTGCCGCTGTCAACGCCAGCGGCAATTGGACCTATACGACGCCGTCGTTGATCAACGGCACATGGAATGGTTTTACGGCCTTTGACGAGAATTCGCTCGGCGACGTCAGCGCTACGACAACGAACAGTGGCGGCGCCGTCGCGACGAATATGTTGCCGAGCCCTGTCGTCCAGACAACCGATGTCAATGGCGACGCGGTGACCTTATCGGGTGTAATCCCTACGGCTTATGGAGGCGCGGGGCCTGTCGGAGCGACCGTGCTTGTCTATGACGGCTCGACCCAGCTTGGAAGCGCGACGACCACGACGGGCGGCGCCTGGAGCTTTACGACGTCGAGCCTCGCCAACGGCGCGCATTCGTTCACCGTTGAATCACAGAATTCGTACGGCGCCAGCGCGCCTTCGATACCCATTGCTCTTACGCTGACCTCTTCGGATTCTCCTGCCGCTCCGACGATCAGCGGGGCGGTCGCGGGCCAGGCGACGACATCGGAGACGGCGCTCAAGCCGTTCTCCAGCGTGACGGTCGCCGACCCCAATTCGGGAGCCATCGACACGCTGACGATCACCCTCGCGGGCGCCGGCGGAGCGCTGTCGGGGACGGGTCTTAGCGGGGGAACCGGCGGCGTCTACACGCTGTCAGGGACGGCGGCGACGGTCACCAGCGAACTGGAGGCGCTGAGCTTTGCGCCGAACGCCGCATGGCCGAACGCCAGGGCCACGAGCACGTTCACGCTGAGCGATGTCAGCTCTGCCGGTGGCGCGCCGGTCGTCAATACGACAACGACGGTGATCGACAACGATCCGTCGGGCGCCATTTCGATTTCGGCGGCCTATCTCGCGGCCAACATCGACGGCATCGACGCGGCTTCCCAAGTGAGTTCGATCACGCTGATCGACTCTGGGATTCCGCAGCTGAACCTGACGGCCGGCGAGGCGACCGTCGACACGACTGCGCTCGACAAGATCGCCAACCAGATTTTCGAGGTTCTCGCGCCAGGCATGGCGCCGACCTACTACGTCGGCGGCAACGGGGCCACGGGACCCTCGAAGCAATTCTCGGCCTCGGGAAGCGCGGTCGTCTTGAAGTCCAATTCCCGCATGGACGTGACGGGTTCGAACGATTCGGTGACGATGAGCTCGGGCTCGAACGCGGGCGTCTGGGGCTCGAACAACGCCATTGCCGCAGGGTCGAACGACGGGCTCTGGGTAGGCGGGACGGGGAACACGATCACGGTGAACGGGGGGACAGGCGATCAAATCACGGGCTCGGGCTTCCTCGTCAACGCGAGCGCTGCAGCGAGCCTGACGGTTGGGGGCAACGGCTCGGGGGGAACAGACGATCTTGTCTATGGCTCAGGCGTGAGCGTGACGCTCGGAACCAGTTCCAAGATGGACGTGACGGGTTCGAACGATTCGGTGACGGTGGGCTCGGGCTCGAACGCCGGCGTCTGGGGCTCGAACAACGCCATTGCCGCAGGGTCGAACGACGGGCTCTGGGTAGGCGGGACGGGGAACGGCGTAAATGCAGGCATCGACGACGTCCTGCACGACAGCGGCACTGGCGCCAAGGTCTCAATCGGGTCAAACGTCGGTGCGCTCGAAATCTACAATTTTGGGGCGGACCCGAGCGGGGTCATCAACCTCCTCAACGGAGTCGGCGGCTACACAAGCCCTTCGCAGGCATTCAGTGCGCTGACGAGCGACGGCTCCGGCGGCAGCTTGCTCTCGCTGGGCACGAACGGCTCGATCGACTTCCTCAGCCTCGCCCCCTCCGCCCTCCAGCTAACGAATTTCAAGATTGGTTGAAAAGGCCCGGGGCGAGCCCCGGCCGATGTGGCGAACGAAGCGGCGACGCGGTTTGACAAGGCGCCAAAGGGTGCAAGTCTGCGATCCTCGGGATGGAGTGGCGTTGCGCCGCGAATGCCATTAGTTTGAGCGGAGGCTTGGCGCGGGCGGACGCGGGTGCGCAACATGAGGACGGCTGGTCATGGATGGTGAAGCGGCGCCGGCCGTTCAGACGAGGCCGCTCAGCGCTCCGCCGCGCTTTCACCTGCTCGCCAAGCCCAGCGGCTCGACCTGCAACATCGACTGCGCCTATTGTTTCTTCCTGTCGAAGGAAGCGCTCTATCCCAACGACAAGCATCGGATGTCGCAGGCGACACTCGAGAGCTACATCCGCCAGCTGCTCGAATCCCACCGCGCCCCCGAGGTGACGGTCGCCTGGCAGGGGGGCGAGCCGACGCTGATGAAGCTCGAGTTCTTCGAGCGCGCGGTTGAACTGGTGGAAAAATACCGCAAGCCCGGCCAGACGATTCAGCAGACCTTTCAGACCAACGGCCTCCTCCTCGACGACGCTTGGTGCGCCTTCTTCAAGAAGTATAATTTTCTCGTGGGGCTCAGCGTCGACGGGCCCCGCGAGCTGCACGACGCCTACCGGCGTGACCGGAAGGGCCAGGGTACTTTCGACCTCGTCATGCGCGGCTGGCGTTTCCTCAAAAGTCACGGGGTCGAGTTCAATATTCTCTGCACTGTCAACGCCGCCAACGAGAAGCATGGGCGAAGGGTCTACCGCTTCTTCCGCGACGAACTCGGCGCGACGTGGATCCAGTTCATTCCGATCGTCGAGCGGGCGACGGCCGCAACGCTCGCCATCGCCAACCAGGGCTGGAGCGACCGGCCCGGCGCGGGCAAGCGCCTTCTCTACACCCAGACCGGAGATCTGGTCACCGACCGGACGGTTGGCGGCAAGCAATATGGCCAATTCCTCGTCGACATTTTCGAGGAATGGGTCCGGCGCGACGTGGGGCGCGTGTTCGTCCAGCTCTTCGACGTCACGCTCGAGGCCTATTTCGGACGTCACCTCTTGTGCATCCATGCGCCGACCTGCGGCTATGGGCCGGCGCTCGAGCACAACGGCGATCTCTACACCTGCGATCATTTTGTCGAGCCCGGGCAAAAGCTCGGCAATATCCATTCGACGCCGCTGATCGATCTCGTCGCCTCGCCGCAAATGCGCAAGTTCGGCGACGACAAGCGCGACACGCTGACCAAGCAGTGCCGCGAATGCGACGTTCGCTTCCTCTGCAATGGCGGCTGTCCGAAGGACCGCTTTGCGCTGTCGAAGGACGGTGAACCGGGCCAGAACTATCTCTGCGCCGGGCTCGAACTCTTCTTCACCCATACGCGCCCTCTGATGGGGGTGATGGGGCAGCTCCTCAAGCGCGGCCGCGCGCCCGCTGACGTGATGCTTTGGGTCAAGGCCGAGGACGCGAAGCGCGACCCTTATGCGCCCTGTCCGTGCGGCGGCGGGCGCAAGTTCAAGTTCTGCCACGGCGACAAGGCGCCCTCGAAGAAGATTGCGTGAGCTGGGCGGCCCTCGGCGCAAGCGTCCGTCGCACTTTTCCGGCAGTATTGGCGGAACAAAATGCGCGCCTCGCAAAACCTGGGCGGATGATTTCGATCCGTTCTCGTTTCAACTGCGCTGCGTTCGTCGGAGCTGGTGAGTTAACGCCTCGGCGTGGTGTCCGCCTCCGGTCGGGACGCGGGGCGCTCGTCTTTCACGGGAACTCCGCCCGCTTCTCTGATGTCGCGTTCGAGGAAGAAGTTGAGGAAAGTGCGGATCGCGGCAATCGCGCCAAGCCGCGCCACTTTAAACGGATTTCAACGGCCCCCAGCGTGGGGCGCCCCATGAGCCGTTTCCGACCCCGTATTTGCATAGGCCATCCTCCTTTCGGGTCCCAAAGGGCGTCAGCGCAAGCCTGTCGCGTCAAACACGATCTGATCGTACCGCCAGAGCCCCTCGATGAACTCGCGACCCTGGTCAACGCGGTCGGCTCCCGCCGCACTCCGCAAAACGTCATCGACAGTGCGCTTGCCGTCAATGGCGGCGAATACGCGTTGCTGCGCCGCGTTTAGCGGCAGGGCGAGATCGGGATAGACGTGGGCGCGATTGATCAGGACAGCCGCCGCGCCCCTGGGCAGTCGCTCCCTTACGCATAGGGTCCACGGCAGGCGCAGCGGTACATAGTTCCGCCACGCCTGGCCATCGAACGCAACCGGTTGGCTTTCGGCGGTGCGATCGTCGCGACAGGCAATGAAGTTGTGCTTGGTCATCGTGCCTCGCAGCAGCTCGACCGCGGCGTGTTGCAAGGGTGGCGCCAGCGAGGCGAGACGCGCCGCATGCGGCAGGTTGGCGATCTCGCCGCACTGCGGCAAATAGGGCGCCTGCTCGTACCACCGGGCAAAAGAAAACCCGCACCGCTCAAGCCAGGCATAGAGCTGCGGCACTGTGTAGGCGCGATCGACAGGATGCAGCAATGCGTCGGCAAGCGCATCGGGCTGCCTGAAATCCTTTGCTCGGCTCGCTGTGGAGGCGACCGGATGATCAGGGGAGAGCGCGCCGATCGTGGCGCCGAGCTCGCGCAGCTCCTCTTCATCGGCCCGGACTCCGAGCAGGCGGCAGTATTCCTGCATCATGTAGACGCCCGCGCGTCCATAGGCCGCATAGACCATCCCATGGAGCGCCCCGTCAGGCGCCAGCACCGCGCGCAGCGACCGAAGGCCGAGGTCCGGGTCGGGCAAATGATGGAGCACGCCAGTGCATACGATCTCATCGAAGGTCTGGCCGAGATCCCCGACGTCCTCGATCACGAGCCGTTGGAGATCGAGGTTTCGCAGACCGTACTTTCGCTGAAGATCGCGAGTGTGGCGCAGACTGGCCTCGCTGATGTCGATCGCCGTCACATGCGCTTCAGGCTCGCGCATCGCATAGACCGCGGCCTGAGACGTGCCGCAGCCCGCGACCAGGATCTTTCGATCGGGCCGCGGCTTTTCGGTCGGCCAGAGCAGAAGCGACAGCGCCCGACGGCGATCCGGGTTCCGGTAGAGCTCGCGATGCCGCTCAAGGTCGCGCAGCGGCGCTGGATAGGGGTGGCCTTCGTAAAAGGCGCGGACTTCGTCGGAGAGTGGTATCTTTGCCGTCCTCTGTCCCCAAGGCAGATCCCAACGCGCGGACCCGCCATTCATCGGCTGAGCGCGCGCCGCCGCTGGCCGCGCGGCGTTGCGAGCACGCTCTCGCGGTCAACGTGTGTGGCGGCCCGCAGAATCACCGCGCGAGCCGCTCCAGGCTGTCGATCAGCTCAGCGTGCGCGGCGCTGGCCGGGTCGCGGAAATCGGCGAATGGGTGCGCGTCCAGGAGCTGGCTCACATGGATGAGCTGACGGATCTGCTGTCGGCGGTTGAGCTGCAGTTCGGCCGGGCGAGAGGTGAAGAACATCCGCCGCAGCTCTCTGCGGCCAAAGAGGCGGGCGACTTCCGACGCCGTCACATAGATCAGAAACAAAATGCAAATCCAGAGATTGATGGCGAGGAAACGATCCCAGGAAAACGTCGACATCGCGTAGGATACGAAGCCGCGCGGCCGATTGTGCTCGACGACGGTGAAGTGCACGAAGCGCTCCAAAAGGCGCACCAGAAACACAACGATCGAGTAGAACGCTGTCTTGAACAGGATCGGCCGAATGAGCGGCGCCCGATCGTAACGACTGATGTACGGCAGCGCGTTGGCGACCAACACCGCCTTCCCGACGACGAGCGCCGCGAAAGTGGCCACGAGGAAGTTGCCGACCGTCGCGGAATGGTCCGCAAGGAGCAGATTGGTCGTGAGCACGACGAAGTTGAAGCCGACGAAAAAGAAGAGCGTCGGGGGCAGCGCCTCGCGCGCCTCGTGCAGGAGGCGGGCGCCGATGCCGCGCGCGGCCGGGGCCGAGGCTTCGATCGGCGCGGCGGAGGCGTCACGGTGCTTGAGCAGGCTTATCTTCATGCGGTCAATCCTCGCCGCCCGCCGTCGGAGCGTAGGGGCGGCAGGCCTGAACCCGCGGCTCGCCATTCGCTCCAGCCCTCAGTGCATTCCGGCGCCCGCCTCGCGCATCTTCGCCAACGCTTCGTCGATTGTGAAGCTGTTGGGTTTCTGGATGGGCGGGAAGTCTTTGAAGGTCGCCGCCCATTGCGCCATGATCGCCTGCGCGCCGTAGAGCATGGGGACGTGATTGAGGAGCCAGTCGTAGTACGTGTTGGACGTCACATCGGCGCGCTCGAACGGGTCGGTGCGAAGATTGAAGAACTTCGGTATCCTGAGCCGGGTGAACGGTTCCGCCCAGACCTGCAAGGTGCCCTGGCAGCGCTGCTCCAAGAACACGATCTTCCAATTGTCGTAGCGCAGGGCAAGCACGTCGCCGTCGTCGCTGATATAGACAAAAAGCTTGCGCGGGCTCTCCTTCGCCTGGCCGGTCAGATAGGGCACGAGATCGTAGGCGTCGAGGTGGTTCTTGTAGGTGCGGCCGATCGCCTGATAACCCTGCTTGAGCTTCTCGGTCACGTTGGGATCGCCCGCCATGTTGAGGAAGGTCGGGAACCAGTCGTGGTGCTGGACGATCTCGTTCGAGATCTGGCCCGGAGCGATCTTGGCCGGCCACCGCACCACCATCGGCACGCGGAACGCGCCTTCCCAATTGGTGTCCTTCTCGCTGCGGAACGGCGTCATGGCGCCGTCCGGCCACGAGTTCATGTGCGGGCCGTTGTCGGTCGAATACATGACGAAGGTGTTGTCGGCGATGCCCAATTCGTCCAGATAGTCGAGCGCCTGGCCGACATTCTTGTCATGATCGATCATCGTGTCGTGATAGGGCGATTGCCAGCGCCCGGCCTGTCCCAGGCTCTCGGGCTTGGTGTGCGTTCGGCAGTGCATGTGGGTGAAGTTCAGCCAGACGAAGAACGGCTTGCCCGCATCATTCGCCTCTTTCATGAATCGCTTAGCTTCCTTAACGAAGTCGTCGTCGCAGGTCTCCATCCGCTTTTTGGTGAGCGGGCCGGTGTCCTCAATCTTCTGCTTGCCGACCTTGCCCCAGCGCGGCTCCTCGGTCGGGTCGTCTCTGTCGGTCGCCCAGGAATGAATCACGCCGCGCGGTCCGAACGTCTTACGGAAGTTCGGGAAATCCTTCTCGCTCGGATAGTCGGGCAATTCCGGCTCTTCCTCGGCGTTGAGGTGGTAGAGGTTGCCGAAGAACTCGTCGAAGCCGTGGTTGGTCGGCAGCATGTGGTTCAAATCGCCGAAATGGTTCTTGCCGAACTGGCCGGTCGCGTAGCCCTGGTTCTTGAGGCAGGCGGCGATGGTGACGATCTTTTCGTTCATCCCGATCGGCGCGCCGGGCATGCCGACCTTGGAGAGGCCGGTGCGGTAGACGCTCTGCCCGGTGATGAAGGACGAGCGGCCCGCCGTGCAGGATTGCTCACCGTAGGAATCGGTGAACAACATCCCTTCCTTGGCGATGCGGTCGATGTTGGGCGTCTTGTAGCCCATGAGCCCGTGCGTATAGCAACTCAAGTTCGCGATGCCGATGTCGTCCCCCCAGATGACGAGGATGTTCGGCTTGTCGGTTTTAGGCATTTCCCGCTCCTGTCCCTGAATCCAATCTGCAATGAACGATGTGACCCGGGGGCGCTATCGTCCCGCGGGACTGCGAAAGAAGCTATCGACCTTGAACCATGCCTCCTTCCTAGCCGAACGGTCCGACCTGAAACATCATGCTGACGATCGCTGCGACGCCGATGATGAGCAGAACCACAGCCGTAATCAAGGTCAGCGACACAGGAAAGACGCTCTCGCCATGGAGCAGGCCGTCCTTCCGCATCGATTCCCGCAAGTGCCGAAGTCCCATCATGAATTGGATATGGTAGACGATGCCGACGATGAGCATCAGGATGCCGAGCGCGACCAGCGCGAGGCCGAAGTTACGCGCAGCTTCGGCCTTGGTTATGACGTCCTGTTCCCGAAGCCGCTGAAAGAACTGGAAAATCGTGAAGCCGAAACCGATAAGCGACAGCGACGTGCGAATGACTGACATCAGCGTGCGGTCGGCGCTCATGCGCGTGCGCTGAAACGACATGCCGGTGCGGCGCGCGGCAAGCTCGGTGTTCGTATCGAACTTGAGATCGGGGCCCGCCATCACCCGCTTCTCCAACCGTGTTGATCAGCCGGACGCCGGCCGCGCGACCCAGTGACGCGCGATGCGCTCAATGGGGCCGCGCAGCAGCAGATAGGGAACGAACGCCAGCAGCACTGCAATCACCGCCGCCTGGACAGGGTAGAATGTCTTGAATTCCACCCACTGATAGATGGTGTCCATGACGACGCCAAGAATCAAGACTCGCGCTGTCGAAACGATTCCCTCCCAAAGGCGTCCGCGGCGTCCTTCGTCACTGCGCACGCCGCGCACGATCCCCCAGAAATAGGGCGTGCGCCCAAGGCGGGCATCTTTGACGCCGTCGCGCAGCGCGGCGATGGCCGCCATCGCCGGCTGCAAGATGAAACGAAATGTCATCGGACCGCCGGGACGGGCGAGAATGTCGCTCCACATGCGATCGAGATTCTCGAACGAAACGC
>JAFAHO010000226.1 GCA_019237205.1 Hyphomicrobiales bacterium | reverse complement strand
GCACAATGGCCGAAGGCTGCGTCAGCCTGATCACGGGCGTGTCACAGGTCATCGCCGACAAGGGCTACGACACCAATGCCTTCCGCGGCTACCTCAAGAAGCAAGGGATCGAAGCGGTCATTCCGGGCAAATCCAATCGTAGGAAGCCCATCCGCCACGACAAGCGCGCCTACGAGGGACGCAATGTCGTCGAACGCTGCTTCTGTCGCCTCAAGGACTTCCGCCGCATCGCCGCCCGCTACGACAAGCTCGCCAGAAACTTCTTCTCCGCCCTCTGCTTCGTCGCTACGCTGGCCTACTGGTTGTAGCTATTTGAGTCCGAACCCTAACAAAAAGGAATGTTAACCACCGAAACTTGGTAAGAATGGGCTTGACCGGATAGCGCGGCTATGCTTAGGTTCCTTTGCGTGCGTAGGGACATACACAAAGGGGGTTCCAAATGAGATCGAAAGCGCTCATTTTGGCGGCGTGCTTGACGGCCGCAGTCGCGTTAGGTGGTTCGGCCCAGGCCACGACCGTTCCGATCGCGGACACCATATTTACCGGCTTCGGCAGCAACACCGGAACGGGTGCGTTTGGCAACCCGTGGCACTGGAGCAAGACCGCGGGTCCGAAATCCGCCGACAGCCCCGGCGCGGGCTACTCCGTTTGGGGCACGCCGGGTCTGGGGGACGGCGTGGTGCCTTATGACGATGCTACGCCTGCCAGCGACTTTGAAGTTAGTTTCACGCCCTTCCCGGGGCCTCTTGCGATCAACTTTACGCCGTCGCCGATGCCTGGCGGCTATGATGAATGGACGCGGTTCAGCGTCTGCAACTCGGCAGGTAAGGACTGCGTGGCGTGGACGCCGACGGAGATCAGTCCCAGTTCAGTGGAGTTCTTCGCGCCGATGGGGTCGATGCTTACATCGGGTGATCACTTCTTCGTCAACGTCGTCTTCGACGAGAAGAACCTCACTGGCAAGAATACGCTTTTCCTCGCCTATTTCACCACCAGTGTCCCCGAGGTGTCGACCTGGGCGATGCTTGGCATCGGTTTCGCGGGCATCGGTGTGCTCGGCCTGAGCAGGCGGCGCAAGGGCTCGCGCTACGCGTTCTGATCCACAACGGCGGATCAGCGTCCAGCGAACGGAACGGCCTCCTTCGGGAGGCCGTTCTCATTGTGTGCAGGCCGCCACAACTTGACGGCGGTCGTGCGCCGGCCGAGCCTTGTCGCGCTAGTTGGTCGAACAACGGCGCAAAGGGAGGCAAGGATGGCGATCCATGACATGAAGATCGAGCGCGAAGCGCTCGATGCGCGCGCCCGCGCGATACTCGACGAATGTCCGGACGTCTTCCGCCTCGTCGCCCGCGGTGCCGCCGTGGATCCCGAACATGAGGCGATCGTCTACTTGCGAACGGCGCTCGATCCCGCGCCCACCGTGACGACGGCCGGATCGTTTCTCGGCTTTCTCTCGGCGGCCGGGCGATGGCTCAGCGAAAATGGCGTCGGACCCGGTGACGCGGTGTCGATCCTCGCGCCCAATTGCACTGCCGTGTCGGTCGCCTATTGGTCCGCGATGAGCTTTGCGACCGTGCATCCGCTCAATCTCCTCTTCAGCCGTGAGGCGATCGCCGCGCAGCTCGCGGCGGCCCGCGCAAAAATCCTGTTCGCGCCGCCGCCGGGAGCGCCCGGCGGACTGTTCGAGAAGGTCGAGGGCATCGCCCTTTCCGTTCCGACGCTCGAGCGGATCGTGACCCTTCCGCTCGATGGCCGGGTTGCGTTCGACGACGAGACGCTCAAGCCCGATTCCGCCTTTCGCGAGCCTTCGCCGGCGGCGGCCTTGCCCGATCGCGTTGTCGCCATGCTGCCGACGGGCGGCACGACCGGCGCGCCGAAAGCGGCTCGGCTGACCAACCGCAACGTGACAGCTTCGGCGGTCGCTTCAATGCTCGCCTTCGACGGGCGGCCCGGCGACCGCGTCCTGATTGCGCTCCCTTTGTTTCATGTCGGCGGCGCCTTCGTCGGCGCGCTCTCGGCCTTCGCTGCCGGCGCAACGCAGGTCGTCCCGACCGCGGCGAGCCTCCGCAACCCGGAAGTGATCAAAAACTTCTGGCGCATCGTCGAGGCGCAGCGCATCACCATCGGCGCGCTGGTTCCGACCGCCCTCGGGGCAGTCGCCGAGATCCCTGTCGGCGGCGCCGATATTTCGAGCCTGCGCTTGTTCGCCACCGGCGCTTCGGTCTGCCCGCCGGAGATCGAGCGGCGCTTTCTCGCCGCCTGGCCGGGCGACTGCGTCAGACAGGTCTATGGCATGACCGAATTCGCCGGCGCGACCACCCAGACGCCCCACAACCTCAGACAGAAGCCCGGCTCCGTCGGCTTTCCCGTTGCGCTCGCCGAAGTCGCCGTGCTCGCCGGCGGCCAATTGCATCGCGGGCCCTCGCCAACCGGAGAGATTCTCGTGCGCGGCCCCCACGTCTTCGCCGGCTACGCCGATCCGCGGCATGGGGCCGGTTCGTTCCACGACGGCTGGCTGCGCAGCGGCGACCTCGGCCGCATCGGCGCCGATGGCGAGATCTATGTCACCGGACGGATCAAAGACATCATCATCCGTGGCGGACACAACATCGACCCGGCCGGCATCGAGGAGGCGGCCCTGGGCTTTCCCGGGGTGGCGCTGGCTGCTGCAATCGGTCGGCCCGATCCCTATTCGGGCGAGACGCCGATGCTGTTCGTCTCGCCCTCTCCCGGCGCATCGATCGATCCCGCAGCGCTCGGTCAGTTCGTCGAAGGCCGCATCATGGAAACGCCCGCGCGCCCGCGCGCCATCGCGGTCATTCCCGAGATGCCGTTAACGCCGGTCGGCAAGATCTTCAAGCCGCGCTTAAGGGAGATTGCGGCCGAAGAGGCCGCGCGCGAACTGATCGCGGCGGCTGCGCCGGGGCTCGCCGCCGAAGTGCGTGCCGACACCGAGATCGAGCGGGGCCTCGTCGTGACCGTCAAGGCGGTGAGCTCGCATTGCGAGACGCTGCGCGCCGAACTCGGAAAGCTGCCGCTGACCGCGGACGTCATCGCGACCTGACGATGCATTTGACTTCGGCGCTTTTCCCGTAAACCTTTGGCCGCAACGAGGCCGCGGATCGCGCGGGCTGAGGGAGGGGCCGGCCGCATGCCCGCGATTCGCTCGAACGTCATCGTGGAAAGCGACGACTTTCGCGCCAACCGCGCCGCGCATCTTGAATTGATCGCCGAGTTCCGCGGGCTCGAACGGAGGGTGTGCGAAGTCTCCGCCCGCAGCGACGCCAAATTCCGCGCGCGCGGGCAATTGCCGCCGCGGGAGCGCGTCAACCTCATCCTCGACCGCGGCTCTCCTTTTCTTGAGCTCTCGAGCCTCTGCGGCCTTAGCATGCACGAGGACGACGGCGTGGACAATGTCTTCGGCGGCGGCTCGATCATCGGCATCGGCGAAATTTCCGGCGCGCGCTCAATGATCGCGGCCAGCGATTCGGGCATCAAGGGCGGCGCCGCGCATCCGATGGGCGTCGAGAAGGCGATCCACGCCCAGGAGATCGCGCTCGCCAACAAGCTGCCTTACGTCCAGCTTGTCGAAAGCGCCGGCGCGAATCTGACGCTGCAGGCCGAGATGTTCGTGCGCGGCGGGGCGACCTTCGCCAATATGGCCCGCCTGTCGGCCGCCGGCATTCCGGTCATCTCCATCGTCCACGGCTCGTCGACCGCCGGCGGCGCCTATCAGACTGGTCTCGCCGACTATGTCGTGATGGTGCGCGGACGCTCGAAGGTCTTCCTCGCGGGTCCGCCGCTGCTGAAGGCCGCGACCGGCGAGATCGCCCGCGACGAAGCGCTCGGCGGGGCGGAGCTCCACTGCGGGGTGACCGGCCTCGGCGAATATCTCGCCGAGGATGACGCCGACGCCTTGCGCATCGGCCGCGAGATCCTCGCCCGCATCGGCTGGGGCGCGCCTGCGCCGCGCCCGCGCGCGCCCGTGCCGCTCTACGATCCCGAGGAGCTCCTCGGGATCGTGCCCGTCGACTATCGCAAGCCCTATGAGGTGCGCGAGGTCATCGCGCGTCTCGTCGACGGCTCGGAGTTTTTCGATTTCAAGTCGCTCTACGGCGCCGCCACCGTCTGCGGCCATGCGGCGATCGAGGGGCGCGCGGTCGGCCTCATCGGCAACAACGGGCCGATCGACTCGGCAGGGTCGAGCAAGGCCGGTCAGTTCATTCAGCTCTGCTGTCAGGCGGGCCTGCCGATCGTCTTTCTGCAAAACACGACGGGCTATCTCGTCGGCGTCGACGCCGAGACTTCCGGCATCGTCAAGCACGGCTCGAAGATGATCCAGGCCGTCACCAACGCTGCTGTGCCGAAGCTTACGCTGCAGATCGGAGCCTCGTTCGGCGCCGGCCATTACGGCATGTGCGGCCGTGCGTTCGGGCCCCGCTTCCTGTTCTCCTGGCCCAACGCCCGCGTCGCGGTGATGGGCGGCGAACAGGCCGCCAAAGTGATGGCGATTGTCGCCGAGGAGGGCGCGCGGGGGCGCGGACTCCCTTTCGACGCCCAGAAGGGGAAGGCGCAAGGGGCGCGCATCGTCTCGAGCTACGATCGCGAGTCGACCGCGCTCTTCGCCACGGCGCGGCTCTGGGACGACGGCCTCATCGATCCGCGCGACAGCCGCGCGACGCTCGCCTTCTGTCTCGATACCTGCGCCGAGGCCGAGGCGCGGACGCTGCGCCCCAATACCTTCGGCGTCGCGAGGTTTTGAAACCCCATGGCCGCGCTCCTCCATGTGCGCCGGACTGGCCGCCGCCTGACGGTCGTTCTCGACGATCTGCGCCGCCAGAACGCGCTCTCGGCTGAGATGGTCGGCGAGATCGAGAGCGCGCTCGACGCGACCTCGTCCCGCCTCGCGGCGCTCGTGATCGAAGGCGCGAACGGCGTCTTCAGCGCCGGCGCTGATCTCAAATCATTGTCCGCGGCTTTGGAAAGATCCCCCGAGCCGGGCGAGCCCGATCCGCTTGAGGCGCTCAACGCCGCAGGCGGGCGCTTCTTCGCCCGCTTCGCCGCGCTGCCCTTCGTGACGATCGCCGCAGTCGACGGCCCGGCGGTCGGTGGCGGCATGGGGCTCGCCGCCGCCGCCGACATTGTCCTTGCGACGCAGCGCGCCCGCTTCGCGCTCTCCGAGACGAGCCTCGGCGTCCCGCCCGCGCAAATCGCGCCCTATCTCGTCGCGCGGCTCGGCGAGCGGCTTTCGCGCCGTCTCGCGCTGACCGGGGCGCGGCTCGACGGACGCGAGGCCGCGGCGATCGGCCTCGCCGACTTCTATTGCGACAGCGACGCAGAGCGCGACGCGAGACTCGAGAGCCTGCTCGCATCGATCGAGCGCTGCGCGCCGGGCGCCAATGCCGAGACCAAGCGGCTCTTCCACGCCTGTCGAAACCAGACGTCCGAGGCCTATATCGAGACGGCGGCGAAAAGCTTTGCGGCGGCCTTGCGCTCCCCGGAAGGCCGCGAGGGGCTGAGCGCCTTTATGGAAAAGCGCGCGCCGTCCTGGACGAGGAGCGCATGAGCGCCCGCTTCTCCTCCGTGCTCGTGGCCAACCGCGGCGAGATCGCCTGCCGCATCATTCGCGCCGCGCGCGACGAGGGCCTTCGCGCCATTGCGGTCTATAGCGACGCAGACGTGGAGGCGCTCCATGTTCGTCTCGCCGACGCCGCCGTGCGGATCGGCCCCGCGGCGGCGGCGCAATCCTATCTTTCGATCGACGCGCTGATCGCCGCGGCGAAGGCTACGGCCGCGGAAGCTGTCCATCCGGGCTACGGATTCCTGGCCGAAAGCGCGGACTTCGCCGAACGCTGCGCCGCGGCCGGCCTCGTCTTCGTCGGGCCGCCGCCTGCGGCAATGCGGGCGATGGGCGACAAAAGCGAGGCCAAGGCGCGAATGATCACGGCGGGCGTCCCGTACGCGCCCGGCTATCATGGCGACGACCAGAGCACGGCGCGGTTCGCTGAGGAAGCGCGGCGCATCGGCTATCCCCTGATGGCGAAGGCGAGCGCCGGCGGCGGCGGGCGCGGCATGCGGATCGTCCAGTCGCCGGACGCGCTCGACGCCCTGCTGCGCTCGGCGAGCGCCGAAGCCGAGCGCGCTTTCGGCGACGGGCGGCTCATCCTCGAGCGCGCTCTTCTCGGCGCCCGCCACGTTGAGATCCAGGTCTTCGGCGATGAGCGCGGCGCGATCGTCCACCTCGGCGAACGCGACTGCTCGATCCAGCGCCGCCACCAGAAACTGATCGAGGAGTCGCCATCGCCCGCCGTCTCGCCCGAGTTACGGGCGCGGATGGGCGCGGCCGCCGTGCAGGCGGCGCGCGCGGTCGGCTATGTCGGCGCGGGCACTGTCGAGTTTCTTCTCGGCGACGACGGAAGCTTCTATTTTCTGGAGATGAACACGCGCATCCAGGTCGAGCATCCGGTGACCGAATGCGTCACCGGGATCGACCTCGTGCGGCTTCAGTTTCAGGTCGCGCAAGGGCACCCGCTGCCGTTCGACCATTCGGACGTCGCCTTGCGCGGTCATGCGATCGAAGCCCGGCTCTACGCCGAGGATCCCATGGCCGACTACCTTCCCTCGACCGGTCGCATCCTCGCGTGGCGTCCGGGCGAAGGGGAGGGCGTGCGGGTCGATTGCGGACTGGAATGCGGAGCGACGGTCGGGCCGGACTACGATTCCCTTCTCGCCAAGGTGATCGCCTTCGGCTCGGACCGCGAGCAAGCGCGCCGTCGGCTGGTGCGGGCGCTTCGCGACACGTTCGTCGCCGGCGTCGCGACCAACCGGGACTTTCTCATCGATGCGCTGAGCCGGCGCGAATTCATCGATGGCGGGGCGACGACCGCATTTCTCGCCGGCGCGCCTCCACGCGCTGCGCCGCTGAGCCGCGAGGCGATCGCGCTCGCCGCTTTGTTGTTCGTCGAACGCGCGGGCGCGCCTGCGCCAACCGCCTCGTGGCGCGCTTCTCCACTGCGGCTCGCGGTCGACGGCGTCGAGGCGAGCGCATCCGTCCGCAGGCGAGGCAACGACCGGATCGTGACGCTCGGGGAGGAAACGGTGGCGATGCGGATTGTCTCCCGCGCCGGGAACGACATCCGCTTCTCGTCCGGCGGCGTCGACAGGCGCGCCTTTTCAGCTCGAGGCGGCGACGAGCTTTGGCTCGACTTCGACGGCGCCTGCCGGCGCTTCGTCGACCGGACCTACGCCCCGCCGCAACTCAAGGACGAAGATTCCGATGGGGCTGTGCGCTCCCCGGTCAGCGGCGTGGTCGTCGGCGTCGAGGCGAAAGTCGGTGACAGGGTGCGACGCGGTCAGGCGCTCGCCACGGTCGAGGCGATGAAGATGCAATATTCGATCCTCGCCCCGATCGATGGCGTGGTCCGGACGGCGAACGCCGCCGCCGGCGCCCAGGCGCAGGCGCGGGCGCTCCTGTTCGCCATCGAGCCGCACGGAGACCATTGAGATGGACAAGGCCGTCGTCACCTGCGCGTTGACCGGCGTCCTGACCGACCCCGCGGTCTATCCAGCGCCGGTGACGCCCGAGGAGATGGCGCGCGAAGCCAGGCGCGCCTGGGATGAGGGCGCGAGTGTCGTCCATGTCCACTTCCGCCGCCTCGAGTCCGGCAAAGGCCATCTGCCGTCCTGGGAGCCTGAGGTCGCAACCGCCGTGGTCGCCGCGATCCGCGACGCCTGTCCCGGAGTCATCGTCAACCAGACGACTGGGGTCGTCGGCCCCGACATTGCGGGGCCGCTCGTGTGCCTCCGCGCCGTCAGGCCCGAGATCGCCGCGCTCAACGCCGGCTCGCTCAACTACCTCAAGACGCGGGGCGACGGCAAATGGGCCTGGCCGCCGATGCTGTTCGACAATCCGGTCGAGAAAGTCGCCGCGTTCCTCAAGGCGAT
>JAFAHO010000171.1 GCA_019237205.1 Hyphomicrobiales bacterium | reverse complement strand
GTTCGTCGCCGCCGTCCCCAGGTCGGTCAACCCGTCATAGACCGTGATCGTATCGCCCGACGCCGCCGTGCCGACCAGGGTCAGCTGGTTCGAAGTCGTCGTCAAAGCGGAAGTCGGCCCGCTGTCCGGAGAGGCCGACAAAATGACCGGCGCTGTGGGCATCGCCATTCGAACATCTCCTAATTTACGGTTGATGTGTTTTGGATTCGCGGATCCGAGCTCGAACAAAAGATCGAGCGAGGGTAATTCACGCGGCTAAACGACCGTTTAAACGGTCGTAACAAAACGTAATCAAATTAGACGAAGAAATCGCGACAAACAAAATATTAAGCGTCAAAGGCGTAACGCATGACGATTTCGAACCAGTAAGCCTCGTAAACACCATAAATCCCCCCCGAACGACCATACCCGATCCATCATAGCTTTGGCGTTCCGTAATAGAAAAGCTTTTAGTACCCCGGATCGTCGGCCAACAAAGCCGAGACCAGTCGCGCCCCTGTGGACGAGTTTAATGAGTCCGCACTTTTGGAAAAGATGCTGCAATCTTAATGATACCTCAAGTTCGTTTGTGAAAAGAGAGACTAGAAGGAGGTCTCGCTCAAGTCAAGGGATGTTGCATTGAAAGGTGAGGTTCGGCTATAGCTACACGCGTATGTAAACGGTGAAAATTATCACTACGCGCTGTATGTTAACAGAGTAATCGCATTTTTGAATAGGCGTGAGCGGCAGATGAGATTGGTCAAGGCGCTCGGAGAAACGCCGTGCAAGAGTTGGAACCGGGACCAAGGTCATAAGATCTCCGTCGCGGGCGTGTAGCGAGCTGTTCGACGCGCACGATCCGGCCGGTCGCCCGCGCTGCGCGCACGCCCGCAGATCGGCGACTAAGGGTCACTCCTTCCACCCGGAGAGCAACACCGCGATGGTTCTTACTAGTCTTAGTCTAAGGCTAGTCCTTGATGTCATCCGGGCGCGGCATCGAAACGATGTTGTAGCCGGCGTCGACGAAATGCACTTCTCCGGTCACCCCGTCTGAAAGACCGGAGAGGAGATAGAGCGCCGCCCCGCCTACGTTTTCAATCGTAACCGTGCGCCGAAGCGGCGAATGGGCGCGCTGGAAATTGAACATGAAACGTGCGTCGGCAATCCCCGCGCCTGCCAGCGTGCGGATCGGCCCGGCGGAGATCGCATTGACCCGAATATTGTCTGGGCCAAAATCGGCGGCCAAATAGCGCACGCTGGCTTCTAGCGCGGCCTTGGCGACCCCCATCACGTTATAGTTGGGCACGACGCGCGTCGAGCCGCCGAAGGTGAGAGTGAGCATCGCGCCACCCGACGGCATGAGTGCGGCGGCGCGCTTGGCGACCTCGGTGAAAGAAAATGCCGACACGACCATCGTGCGGATGAAATTGTCGCGGCTTGTGTCCACGTAGCGTCCCTTGAGTTGGTTGCGGTCGGAAAAACCGATGCAATGGACGAGGAAGTCCATCGCGCCCCAGGCGGCGCCAAGCGTCGAGAAGATCGCGTCAACCGAAACAACGTCCTCGACGTCGCACGACAGGACATGCTTCGCGCCGAGGCTTTGCGCCAGCGGAATCACGCGTTTGCCGAGAGCCTCGCCCTGGTAGGTGAACGCGAGCTCCGCCCCTTCAGACGCCAGCGCCTTCGCTATGCCCCACGCGATCGAGTGATCGTTGGCGACCCCCATCACCAAGCCGCGCTTCTCGCGCATCAGGCCAGACGGCATCGATCACCGGGATGAAGAAGATCGAGAAGCGCAGTCTGCGGATTACGCGTCGACATGCTTGAAGACCAGCGTCGCATTGGTTCCGCCAAAGCCGAAAGAATTCGATAGCACGGCCCCCAATTCGACGTCATCGCGCCGGGACCGCACGATCGGCATGTCTGCGAAAGCAGGATCGATTTCATCAATATGGGCGCTTTCGCAGATGAACCCGTTTCGCATCATGAGCAGGCAATAGATGGCCTCGTGGGCGCCGGTCGCTCCTTGCGAATGCCCGGTCAGAGATTTGGTCGCGGATATCGGGGGGCATTTCTCACCGGAGCCGAATACCTGACGAAGCGCCTCGATTTCTTTGAGGTCTCCAATCGGAGTGGAGGTCGCGTGCGGATTGATGTAATCGATCGGCGCCTTCACCGTCGCCAGCGCCTGGCGCATGCAGCGCTCGGCGCCCTCGCCGGACGGCGCAACCATGTCGTGTCCGTCTGACGTCGCCCCGTAGCCAACGATTTCGGCATAGATTTTTGCCCCGCGAGCCATGGCGCGCTCGTATTCCTCGAGGATCAGCACGCCGGCGCCGGCCGAGATGACGAACCCGTCTCGATTCCTGTCATAAGCGCGCGACGCGCGCGAAGGCGTCTCGTTGAACGCAGAAGACATCGCGCCCATGGCGTCGAACAGGACCGAAAGCGTCCAATCGAGCTCTTCGCAACCGCCGGCGAACATAACGTCCTGCTTGCCCATGAGAATATGCTCATAAGCCGCGCCGACGCAGTGATTCGATGTCGCGCAGGCGGAGGAGATGGAATAGCTGACGCCCTTGATCTTGAACCATGTGGAGAGCGTCGCCGACGCGGTCGAGCACATGGATTTGGGAACTGCAAAAGGGCCGACCCGTTTCGGGCCTTTCGAACGCGTGACGTCGGCGGCCTCGACGATGGCCCGCGTCGATGGGCCGCCCGAACCCATGATGAGGCCCGTTCGCTCATTCGATACTTCGTCGGGGGCAAGGCCGCTGTCGACTATGGCCTGGTCCATCGCGACATGGCACCAGGCGGTCCCTCCGCCATGGAACCGCATTGCCCTCCGATCGAGGACCTCTTCAGGATTGACGACTGGCGCGCCCTGAACCTGGGAGCGAAAGCCGAGTTCGGCGAATTTTGCCGCCCGGGTAATTCCGGACTTTCCGGCATGGAGGCTCGCAGTCACTTCCTGCACGTTGGAGCCGATCGAGGAGACGATTCCCAGGCCGGTGACCGCGACGCGTCTCATCCTTTTATCTCCGTGATCGCTCGACGCGGGGGTGTCTCAAGCCGATGTTGGAGTCGCCGCGCCAAACAGACCGACGCGCATGTCCTTAACGTCATAGATGCGATTGCCGTCCGCCTCGAGCCAACCGTCGGCGACGCCGAGGATCAGCTTGCCCTTGAACACGCGCTTGATGTCGACGCCGTACACCAGCTTCTTGACGGTCGGAAGCACCTGCTCGGCAAACTTGACTTCGCCCACCCCGAGCGCGCGGCCCCGGCCGGGCAAACCGAGCCAGCCGAGGAAGAATCCGGTCAATTGCCAAAGCGCGTCGAGCCCGAGACAACCGGGCATCACCGGGTCGCCTTTGAAATGGCAATCGAAGAACCATAGGCTCGGCTTGATGTCGAACTCCGCGCGCACCTCGCCTCTTCCGTTGGCGCCGCCTGTCTCGGAAATTCGTTGGATCCGGTCGAACATCAGCATGGGCGGCAGCGGCAGCTGGGCGTTGCCGGCGCCGAACAACTCTCCCCGGCCGCACGCCAGGAGATCCTCGTAGTTGAAGCTATTGCGCCTGTAGTCCATCTGCGCGACGTGCCCTTCCGACCGGCGCGAAGCGCACGGCAACTGCCGGGGTTTTGGTAACACAAGCGCCAGCCTATCGAAAGCGCGCCGCCGCGGTCGCGGTTTTTTGCCGCAGATGATGCATCATGGCCACGCGCGCGTCGAATTCGCCGGGGGCCAGCCCAGTCGCGGTCTATGCGGAGATGCGCCGGCGGTCGCCCGCAGATCAATCGGGCGGCTCTGCCGCTCCGATCCGGCCCTGATCCGTCAGCACTACCCAGCTGCCGGCCTCGCGCTCGATGCGCTCGACGCGTCCCGCGCCGGGAAGGACATCGCCAGGCCGGACTGCGTACTCGCCGTCGCGTCCCTCGAGCAGAGCGACATCGTCGCGAGCTCCGAGCACGACATAACGGCGCAGCAGGGGTCGCGGCCTTTCGATCGAACCGGTCGTCTCCATGGAGACATTCGCGCCGAACTTTGGTGGAAGGGCGGGCTGCTTCGGTTGCACGGGCGGGCTTTGGGGCGGGGGTGGAGGCGGAGGAGCGGCCGCGACGACCTTCTTCTCGAGTTTTTCGATGCGGGCTGACAATTCGGCGACTTGCGCGCCGGCTTCGTGGCCGAAACGCTCGCCAAGCTTGTCGACTCTGGCGCTCTCTTCGCGATCGAGAGTCTCCACGCGCTGCGAGAGCTGGGCGAGCGCGGCGCTCAGCTCTTGCGAGGACGCTGAACTGGATCGGATTTCGCCGACCGACCGGCGCAACTCGATCAGTTCGTCGTGAGCTTTCGCGCTGTCGATTGCGCTCAGGCGCGCGGCGAGCGCGTCCACCGTCCTTGCAAGCGATTCGGTTTGATGCGCATGTTGAGCGATGAGAGCCGCCTCGCGGCGGTGATCGTTGATGACCAGCGCGCCCGCGCCGGCGCCGAAGGCCGCAAACGCGATTGCCGCCGCCAAAGCCATGCGTGATCGGGAAAACCAGCCTGACCGCCCCGAGTGTGATTTGTCAGTCCGCTCCGCCCTTAGCGTCGGGAGAATGATCGCGGGCAAGCGCGACGGTTCATTCGATGCTTGGGGTCCGACTGCGCCACCCGGCCGCGGATCATTGGGCGGGGGGTCCGCGTTGTCTTGTGCTTCGGCCTCCCCTGGCTCGCCAAGATCCAGGTCGTCGTACTCACTCATGAAAATCGCCTATAGTTGACCAGTGTCGATCGATTGTCGGCTTTTCGGCTTAACGAAGCGTTGACCATCGGGTTTGCCGACGTAAAAATTGTCTTCGAGGGCGGGCAACTCGTCGAAGCGAGGATCGAAAGCCATGACGGTCATGAAGTTTGGCGTCGGTCAGCCGGTTCGGCGAGTCGAAGACCAGCGATTCGTTCAGGGCGCGGGCCTGTACACATCCGATCTTGCGCCGGCGGGCTCGCTCTACGCGCATTTTGTCCGCAGTCCTCATGCTCATGCCCGCTTTACGGTTGGAGATCGGGACAAGGCTGCGGCGACGCCTGGCGTTAAGGCCGTCTATCTCGCCTCCGATTTTGCCGCGCTCGTCGACCTTCCCTGCCTGGCGCCGGTCAAGAATTCCGACGGAACGCAGACCCCGCTGAAGCCCTATCCGGTGATGGCCAAGGACGAGGCGCATCACGTCGGCGACATTGTCGCGATGATCGTCGCCGACTCGGCCTTCGCCGCGAAAGACGCCGCCGAGGCGCTCGCGATCGGCTGGGAGGCGCTCCCAGCGGTCGCCGACGCGGTTGAAGCAATTCGGCCCGATGCCGCGCAGGTCTTTGGCGGCGCGCCGGGCAACGTCGCCTTCGACGCCCATTACGGCGACAAGGCGAAAACGGACGAGGCCTTCGCCAGGGCCGCGCATGTCGTCCGGATCGGGATCGTCAACCCGCGGGTGGTGGCGAATTTCATGGAGCCGCGCGGAGCGGTGGGGTCGCTCGACCCCGAAAGCGGCCGACTGACGCTCCATGTCGGCTGCCAGGGCGTGCATCTTCTGCGCAGGATTCTCGCGCATAACGTGCTGAAGATCCCGCCGGCGGACCTGAAGGTCGTCACCGCCGACGTGGGCGGCGGCTTCGGCACGCGAGCATTCATCTATCGGGAATATGCGCTCATCCTGGAGGCTGCGCGCCGGCTCGGACGGCCGGTCCGCTGGCAAGCCGACCGGTCTGAGCACTTCGTCGGCGACGCGCAGGGCCGCGACAACGTGACCACGGCGGAGATGGCGCTCGACTCGGACGGCCGGTTCCTGGCGCTGCGCGTCGACATCATCGCCAATCTGGGGGCCTATATCTCGCAGTTCGGGCTGTTCGTGCCGTTTCTGGGGGCCTCGATGTCGACCGGGCCTTATCGGATCGACGCGTTGCATGCGCGAGTGCGCGGCGTCTATACGCACACGCTCCCGGTCGACGCCTATCGCGGCGCAGGTCGACCCGAAGCGGCTTATGTCCTCGAGCGGCTGGTCGACCGCTGCGCGCGCGAGCTCGAGCTTTCGCCAGAGACGATCCGGCTCAGAAACTTCGTGCCGCCGGATGCGATGCCTTACCAGACCCAGACCAACCGGACCTATGACGTCGGCGATTTCAGTGGCGCTCTGAAGCGGTGCGTCGAAAAGGCCGACGCCGCCGGGTTCGAGGCGCGCGTCGCCGAATCCAGGGCGCGCGGCTTGCTGCGCGGGCTCGGCTATTCGAGCTATATCGAATGCACCGCGTGGGACGGAGAGAAGGAAACCTCGCTCCTCCTCGAGAAGGACGGGACCCTGACCCTGTTGATCGGTACGCAATCGACCGGACAAGGGCACGAGACCGCCTACGCGCAGGTCGTCTCAGAGCAGTTCGACGTGCCGCTCGATCGGATCAAAGTCGTTCAAGGCGACTCGGACCGGATCTCGCACGGCGAAGGCACAGGCGGCTCGCGCTCGATCCCGATCGGCGCGGTGACGACGGCGCGCGCCTCCAAGGCGCTCGCCGAATCGCTGGCGGGACTTGCTGCCGACAAGCTCGAGGCGGCGCGCGCCGATCTCGAGATCGTCGGTGGCCGCTTTCGCATCGTGGGCACGGACAGATCATTGTCCCTCGACGAAATCGCCGCCCTTCCGTCCGCCACGCCGGAGCGGTTGCGGGGCGCCGGTTCGTACGCGCCCGACATGGCGACCTATCCCAACGGGACGCACATTTGCGAAGTCGAAATCGATCCTGAAACGGGGACCGTTCAAATCCTTCGCTATACCGTCGTCGACGATTTCGGCTTCACCCTGAATCCGCTTTTGCTCGAAGGCCAGGTCCACGGCGGAATCGCTCAGGGCGTCGGCCAGGCGCTGATGGAGAAAGCGGTCTATGACGGCGAGGGGCAGCTGCTTTCGGCGAGTCTCATGGACTATTGCCTGCCGCGCGCCGACGATTTCCCTCCGATCGAATTCGAGACCCGCAATGTGCCGTCGACGACCAATCCGATGGGGTTGAAAGGGGCAGGCGAAGCGGGCGCGATCGGCTCGACCCCGGCCGTGGTCAATGCCGTCGCCGACGCCTTATGGCGCGCCTATGGCGTCGCCGACATCGACATGCCCGCGACTCCCCAGGCGATCTTCCGCGCCATCCGCCAAGTGGAAACGGCAAAGAGAGCTTCAGGGTGAATAAGTGTAGTCCGAAAAGTGTTTGCTGTGGCGCGAGGGGGCGCCGTGCCGACATCGTGCTAGCTCCAGGCGAACGTACCGTCCAACTCGGCTTCAACTTGAGGAGGCGACTATGAGGAAGCTGTCGGTTTTTGTTGCGATGTTCGTCCTCGGCGCGAGCGCCGCGCTCGCGATGTCGGGGGCGGAGGCGATCAAGGCGCGGCGTGACCTGATGAAGGCTGACGGCGCAGCGACGAAGCCGGTCGTCGCGATGCTGCAGGGCAAGGCCCCGTTCGATCTTGCGACGGTGCAGAAGGCGCTGAAGACTTATCAGAACGCCGCGAGCAAGGAGCCCGCTCTTTTCCCGCCCGATAGCAAGACCGGCGACACCAACGCCCTGCCGGTCATCTGGGACGACAACAACGTGGCTGATCTCGACGCGCGCTTCAAAAAGATGGGCGAGGACGCCACCGCCGCGCTCACCACGATCAAGGACGAGGCCAGCTTCAAAGCCACGATGCCGGATGTGCTCAAGAGCTGCGACGGCTGCCACGAGAAATATCACGCGAAACGGCAATAGCGGTCCCTCGGGCGGCCGCGACGGCTCCGGCGCCGCCGATCATGACCGGCCGGATCGCGCTCGCGCTCGCGGCGGCCCTGATCGCAGCCGCGGCGGCCGCGGCGTGGTTCGTGACCGCCCCCCGCGGGGTCTCCGCCGAAGTCGCGGCGGCGGCGTCCGAGCCGGGCGATCCCGAGGCGGGTAAAAACGTCTTCTACGTGGCCGGTTGCGAGTCCTGCCACATGTCGCCGGGCCAGAACGATCCGCTTCGTCTCGGCGGCGGCCTGGAGCTGAAGACGCCCTTCGGCTCGTTCTATCCGCCGAACATCTCGCCCGACCCCGCTGACGGGATCGGCGCATGGAGCGCGGCCGACTTCGCCAACGCGCTGTTCGCGGGCGTGTCTCCGCGGGGCGGGCATCTGTATCCGGCTTTTCCCTATCCGTCCTATCGCCGCATGTCGATCAAGGACGTGCGGGATCTCTTCGCCTTCCTGCACACGACGCCGCCGATCTCGGGGCGCGCGCCGTCAAACGCGCTCAAGTTCCCCTTCTCCATCCGCCGCGCCGTCGGCTTCTGGAAGCTTCTCTACATGCCGAAGGTCGATCATCCGCTCCCCGTCGATCCAACCGATGAGGAGGCGCTCGGCCGCTATCTCGTCAATGGGCCTGGCCATTGCGCAGAATGTCATTCGCCGCGCGACGCTTTTGGCGGAATCATCACATCCCGCCGCCTGACCGGGGGCCCGCTGCCGGACGGCAAGGGCAAGGCGCCGAACATCACGGCAGAGGGCCTCAAAGAATGGTCCGAAGACGACGTCGAAACCGCGCTCTCGACCGGCTTCACCCCGTCGGGCGACGTGCTCGGCAGCGCGATGACCGCAGTCGTCCGCAGCCTCAAGCAGGCCCCCGAGCCGGACCTGGCCGCGATTGCGCGCTACCTCAAGTCCTTTAGACCCGACGGCGCTCCCTGAGCCCGCTCCGGCTCAAATCGCGGCGACAGCAGCCGCAGCGTCGGCGCGAATGCGCTGGACCATCGCGCGCACGCCGTTTGATCGTTGCGGGGTCAAATGCTGCTCGAGGCCGAGCTCGCGGAACGCGCCCAGGGCGTCGACGGCGCGAATCTGCTCGGGCGGATGGTCGGAGAAGAGGGCAATCGCGATCGCGATCAATCCGCGCACGAGATGCGAGTCGCTGTCGCCCCGGTAATGGAGGACCGTTCGGCCGGCCGGGTCCGTACGCTCCTCCCGTTCCAGCCAGACCTGGCTGACGCAGCCCCGCACCTTGTTGGCGTCGTTATGCGCCTCTTCGCTCAGCGGTTCGAGGCCGTGACCGAGTTCGATCACATAACGATAGCGATCCTCCCACTCATCGAGCAGGGCGAAATCGTCGCGGATCGATTCGAACGCCGACACGAAGACCCTCGCGACCTCAGGGCGACATCAAGACATCGTCTGCGAACCACATATATGGTCTGGCGCGTCAAAGGCCAGAGGCTAACGGCTCTCGGCGGCCCGGACAAACGAACTATGCATCGGAGGGGTTTTGTCCTTCGCCCTGGGCACATCCGCCAAACGGGATGTCGCCGCCGCCTTGACGAGCGCGTCGCCGGCTCGAACTGAGGCCGCAGCGACGTCCGCCGCCAGCCGCAGCCTTTCGACCGCGGCGCGGCAATCCTCGGACATCCCATGGACGCAAGCTGCGACCGGGGCCGGCGCCGCGACCGGACCAATCGCCCGCTCCGAACCGGCGCCGAAAGGCATGGAGCTGTAAACCAGACCGAGCCAGAAGATGCTTCTCGCCAGGAATCCCAATCCTCTCTCCAACAATCCAGCCGCGCCGAAGGGACCATAGATGACGATGTTTTCAAACTTGTCGAAAATCGTCGTCGAATTGGAGAGTCGCCGGTTACGCGGCGTTAGGGACAAACGCGATCGGCCTGATCGGTTTCGACCCCGGCCCGAACATTCGTCGCGAGCGACGTCGCGAATCGGCGTAAAAGCCGTCGAAGGCGCGACGCCAGGAGTCCGCTATAAGCGAAATTCTGCGATCGGACTTAAGGCTTGAGTCTCACGAGCATAGTTCCGCAAGTTGCAGACGCTGCACCCTTTGGAGTCGCCATGTGGTCTCGCCTGTTCGCCCTCGCTTTGCTCCTGTTGCCCGCGCCGGCTCTGGCGGGCGTCAGGGAGAAGGTCGCGGCCCTCGCTCCGTCGGGCTTGGTGCTCGTGATGGACGCCCAGGGCAACGAGTTGGTGGCCCAGAATGCTGATGAGCCCTTCGTCCCGGCCTCAGTCACCAAGATCGTGACGGCCTGGCTGGCGATGGAGGTCCTGGGCGGCGACTACCGCTTCGAGACCCGCTTCTACCTCGACGACAAGCGGGTGCTCTACGTGCGTGGAGGCGGCGATCCTTTCCTGATCTCAGAGGAGCTGGCGCCGCTCGCGACCGAGCTCATCGCAGCGGCCGGCAAAGAGCCGATCAGCGGCATTGTGCTCGACGCGAGCTACTATCCTTCGAACCTCCGCATCCCGGGCATCGAGGACGACGGCGAGCCCTACGATGCGCTGAACTCGGCGCTGGCGGTGAATTTCAACACGATTGCCGCCGCGCACAAGGGCGCCAAGGTGGTCTCCGCCGAGGCGCAGACCCCGATCACCCCGCTCGCGATCGCCCAGTTCCGGGCGCGGGGCCCTAGCGGAAGCGGCCGCATTAGCCTGAGCCAGGACCCCACGGTGAGCCTTCAATATGCCGGCGAGCTGATCGCTGCATTCATCGAGCGGTCCGGCGGCAGCGTGAAGGGCAAGATCTCGACCGGAACCGTACCCAATGGACTGGAGCCGGTCTACGTTCACCGACAGTCGCGCACCCTTTCGGAGATCCTCGTCGAACTGCTCCGCGCCTCGAACAACTACATCGCGAACCAAGTCTTCCTGGAGATCGGCGGGCGCCGCCTGGGCGGGCCGGTCAGCCTCGAGAAGTCGCTAAAGGTCGCGAACGAGATGCTCGCCGCGCACGGCCTGGCTGCGGCCATCCATCTTGAGGAGGGCTCGGGCATCAGCCGCGACAACCACTTCACCGCCCGCGGCCTCGCCAAAGTGCTCGAGCTCTTCGCGCCCCACGCCGACCTGCTCCGCGGCCATGACGGCGGCGCGAACAAGACCGGCACCATGGAGGGGGTCCGCACGCTCGCCGGTTATGCCGACACCTCGAGCCATGGCCAGGTCCGTTTCGTGATCGCACTCGCGGGCAATGACGGCGAGATGCGGTTCCGGCTGCTCCGGGCTATTGAGTCCGCGCTGTAGCCGGATCTCTCGCCCATCGGGACTATTGTCCCCACGCGCCCACGCATTCGCACCCTTGAACAATCCTCCGGCATGGCGGGATTCGGTTCTGGCGCTGCGCGAAGGGCGAGGAGGAGGACGGCCCGCTTACGGTATAGGCGTTACCCAATTTGGGTAGCCATTCGGCGACCACAAATAAGGAGGATAGTCAGGCTCCACGCTATATCTGCGTAGACAGCGTTTATCGAGAAACGCGCCTAAATCGACACCGTTGATTACTGTCCCTCTCCATATGATGACGCCAGCATCAACTTTGCCAGCCGGCCCAAAAGTTCTAGTAGACCTCATCTGCCAGCTGCCGTCGATAAGTTGTTCAGCCGTTTCGCATCCTGGCGCCACGACGATATGAGCGGACGACGGCGATGAAACAACCGGCGCCGCGGCCAAGGATACCGCCGCAAAGCAGCGCGACAACTGAAAAACCCGGCCCACCGCAGGCTCCGAATTCCGTCGCAGACAAAAGGTTCCTCTCTATACCGCTTCGCCGCGCTTTAGGGCAAGGCGCTGACCCCAGGGATCGGCGGGTCGCAACGAATTGATACCGTAAGGGCGTCGCCGGTCCGCAGACTTTCGGAGCCGCCTTAGGATTGACTTAAGCGGCGGATGCGATCCTTGCGGAAGGAGCGGTCGCCACGCCGACCGCGGGATCGTCCCGAGGCCTCGCGCCGACGGAACTGGAGGCGACTGTGGGTTCGCTGCCCTCCCGGCGGGGGCGCCAGCGAGGCCCTTTGACTTGGGGGAGATGACGCTTGTCTGAAGTCCTCGCGCGCATTCGCAACGATTCCGTGCTGTCCCGCCCGGCCGGGGCGTCGAAATCCGGCCGGGGCATGGCGCGAACTCTGGCTCGGCGATTGAGGGCGCTGCCCGCCCGATTCTATGTCGCCGCACCCTTGTCGGCGCTCCTGGTCGGCATTGCGGTGAATGCGCTCGTCCTGCAGTCCAAACGCCATCCGGCGCCTTTCTTCGCGCGCTCGCCGGCCAGGATCTCGCCGGCGTCATCGAACTCAGTCCCAGTTCCCCCGGGGGCGCCGCCGGATGCGGGGCGCGAGGCCTCCCCGCCCGCGCTCGCCTCGCCGCAGCCGCCCGCGCGGCCGCCGGCCGCCGAGACTGCGGCGCGAGCCACCGACGAAATCGGCAATTGGCTGCGCGGCGAAGCGCCCGCGGACGATTCGCATCTCGTTCTGGCCGCGCAAAATGCGCTCGTCAAACTCGGCTACGCGGTCAAGGCCGACGGAAACGAAGGCGCCGCGACTCATCAGGCGCTGCGCGATTTCGAACGGGCGCACGGATTGCCCCTCACGACCGACATCACGCCGCGGCTGGTCAAGCAGCTCGAGGCGGCCGCGCGAAGCCAGGCGCGCTGACGGAAGTGCGCCTGAGGTCGGACTTGTGGGTCGCCGCCTATTTGCGACGATGCGGCGCGGAGGGCCAGAGCGCGGTGCTCCGCCGCCGCGGCGCGGCGGAAGCGGGAGCTATCTTCGTCAAAGTCGATGGGCTGGACGGCCGTTCCGCCGTCTACGAGCCGGCCCCTCAGTCGATGGCGGTCGAACGGGAACGGGGCGTCGAACGAACCTTCATCCGGGCGCACGAGCCGGAATGGATCGAGTCGGGCGAGGCCGAAAAGCGGCTTCAGCGCGAAGTCGCGTTCGATCCTGACCTTTGGATTGTCGAGGTCGAGGATCGCGACGGTCGCGTATGGCTCGATCTCGTCCGTTGAGCCGAGGCGGCCGAGCAGGCTTGATCGAAAGAGCCACCGGCGGAGACATCGGCGGTAGAATCCGGCGCGTATCGACGATAGTGAGTTTTGGCTTGACCCCTCAATACGAGGCTTATAGCGCTGCTACGAGACCGATTGATCATAGCGATCATGTCTGGACGTCCAGCGCTAAAGATCGCATGTCTCAACTCCAGGCGCCTCCATCGCAAAGCGGACGTTCAAAACCCACCGCTTAGGCCAAAACGGGACTCACGCGCCGCAGCAAACATCAGGAAGCGTCTTCCCCGGGGTCAATTCCGGGCACTTGTTTGTCGAGCGCTTTTTTAACAAATTCTGCGGAATCAATTGCCGCTCCAAGTTGGGTGCGAAACTGCTCGATCGCTTCTTTCATCGACGGCGGCAGGTCTCCCACCAGCCGACAGCGCGACTCATCGCTTCTTCGACGGTTCGCAGCATTTCCTCTATTGCAATGTCACGGTAGGTCCTCGCCATAGCGCCGTCGCCTCTTCTTCCAGCAGGTACTATAAGCCGCTGAGCACGGCCGGGCGTCAACAACCAGAAGCGGGAGTCGCAGGAGGATGGACGAGAATGAGATTCGAGAGGCGCTCAATCGCCACTGGGCCGCCTCGGACGCCAATGACTTCGATGTTGAGCATGACATATACCGGGAGGATGCGGTGCTCGAGTACCCGCAATCGGGCGAGCGCATCAGGGGCCGGCACAACATTCAGGCCTCTCGCGTCGCGCAGCCGAACACCAAGCGCTTCACGGTGCGCCGCATCGTCGGCGCGGGCGACCTCTGGGTCACGGAATTCATCCTCGCGTATGACGGCCGGCCGTCCTATTCGGTGAGCCTCATGGAGTTCCTGGATGGCAAGGTGGCCCGCGAGACCCAATACTTTGCCGACCCGTTCGAACCCGGACCCTCGCGCGCGCGTTGGGTCGAGCGAATGGGATGAAATCGGGGCGACCGCGGCGCGCCCGCGCGTGGTGGACCGGGCAGAGATGCCCGTCGATACCGCCCGGCTCGCCCGTTTTCTCATCGGCAAAATGCTCGTGCGGATACTGGCCGAAGGCGCGGCGGGCGGCCGCATCGTCGAGACCGAGGCATACGGCATCGGCGACCCGGCCGGTCACGCCTATCGCGGCGTCACCCCGCGCAATCGGGCGCTTTTCCTCGAGCGCGGTCACGCATATGTTTATCTCGCCTATGGCGTCTCGTTCATGCTGAACGTCTCGAGCGAGACGTCCGGCGTGGGCGCGGGCGTCTTGATCAGGGCGATCGAGCCAACCATTGGCGTCGCGATCATGGAGCAAAATCGCGGCGCAGAGCGGGTGCGAGACTTGGCGCGGGGCCCGGGACGGCTCTGCGAAGCCTTGAAGATTGATCGCCGGCTGGACGGGATCGACCTCTGTCAGGCTGGCCCGCTGTGGCTCGGATCCGACGGTCAGGCGTCGGGCGAAATCGGGCAGAGCAAACGGATCGGCATTACGCGCGCGCCCGACAGCCCGCTGCGATTCTACGTTCGGGGCAATTCGTTCGTCAGCGGTCGGCAGGCGCTCAATCGTTGAGATAGGGTCTTATCCCCGCGCACGGGAAAACGCGCTGGCGCAGGATGGCGACGGTCTTCGAGCCGATCAGGCGCGCCGTCTGCAAATTCATGTTCCTACAGTCATGACTGGTGCGCCGAACGCCGTTGCGGGGAGGACTGCATTCGACCCAAGCGGCATAAGCGATCGAAAGCTTCGCGATCAACGCGTGGAGAAATAACTCCAGGCGCTTGGCGCGTAGTCGGGAACGGACGCTGCGACGGTATAGATGCGCCAGGCGTAGTCAGCGGGAACCCGCGGCAGCGACACCAGCACCGCCGACTGTTTTGAAAAGCTGGCGAAGACGCGATGGGCGCCGCCCGTGCCTAGTGCAAGAACCTGCACAAAGAACTCGACTGGCACGGGTTGCGCCGGCGCCGCCCAAGACAGCTCGATCTGGAGGCTCTTGCCTGCGCCCGACGCCGAAGCGACGGCTGGTCCGGTTGGGACTGCCGGGGCCAACGTCGGGTTTGCGGCGGCAAGCGATATGGTAGCCTGACGCCTCTCCTCGCGCAGCGAGGCAAGCTTGAGAGCCGCGGCGGACAGTCCATGACCCGCTGCAGCAGCGTACCAGCTCGCCGCCATGTCGAGATTGCGCGGCACGCCTTCCCCGGACTGATAGAGCTGCGCCAGGTCATATTCAGCCCGCGCATAACCATGCGCAGCCGCGCGCGCGTACCACAAGGCGGCCTCAGTCGGGTTGCGCGTCGTGCCAACGCCACTATCACACAGCACAGCGATATTGAATTCGGCGAGAACGTAGCCAGCTTCGGCGGCGCGACGGTACCAACTGTAGGCCGCTGCTGCGTCTTGCTCAACTCCTTCCCCAAGGTCGTAGAGCAGCCCGAGCCCGAAAGCGGCGCGCGCATCGCCCTGCTCGGCGCGCGGCCGCCATATGCGCAAGGCGTCAATGAAGCGACCGGCAGCGTAGGCGGACTGACCGGGATCGCTGCTGCTCTCCTCCGTTGCGTCCTGCGAAACCGCGTAGGCGCACGCGGGACCGAAAGTGAGCAGACCAAGCAGGGCGATCAGCGTTGCGGGCGGGCCGAACGACGGACCGGCCCGACGCAACCTGGCGTCAACGCCAAGTAATCTCCACACGCCGATTGCGCTCCTCCGACGTCTCTGGCGGGGTTGGCACCACCAGATCAGTCTGGCCTTTGGCTATCACCTGAAACCGCTCGACAGGGATTCCGCGCGACACAAGGCCCTGAAGCACGTTGTTGGCGCGAAGCTCGGAGAGCCTTAGATTCGCGGCCGCCGCGCCCACTGTATCGGCGCTGCCGGTCACAATCATCACGATCGGCTTGCCTGCTCGATAAAGACGGGAGGCTTGGTCAAGCAGGGGTACGTCCTGCTGCCTGACTGCGGCGCTGCCAGGGTCGAAGTGAAGCACGAGCGAGCTCGGGGCGCTTGGGGCGGGATTGGCCGCCGAAGCATCCTCCGCTTGTGCCGCGGGCACACCCACCAGAAGCGCCGCGCAGAACAGGATTTGAGTTGAGCAACGCATGGTTAACTCCCCATGATAAGAGTTTTCGAAACCCGAACCTCGCTCGATGCAATGTATAAATCTATGAAGAGTATAAATCTATGAAGACGCCTTCAGTGGGACGCCTCACGCAGTCCCGCGATCCTGGTCCAAGCAAACCAAAGCAAAGCCCGCGCCCGGCTCGCCGCCAACATACAACCGTTGCGTTGCATCACAAAGCGCAACGCATGTCAAGCTGATGCAACCGGTGGTAGTGAGCGGGCTTGCCCCACTATCGTACCGGTAGTGCCAGCGCGGCATATGCTGGCCTCCCTCGGCGCGAGGGCGATTTCGATCTTCGGGGTCTGCGCGAAATCAAGGACCCGGCCACGCCTGACCCGTTCGAACATTCACAAATGCCCCTCCTAGTGAAAGGCGGCGTGCTTCAGCGGGATAGCAACCTCGATAGTACCAGGCTCGGGAATGCTTCCGCGCTTCCGGAGCACCACCGGATCAACGGCGCCGAGCACAGGCTCGAGCAGATGGCTTACCTCGGCGGCTGCGTTCCGGTCCGACTGGAAATAATATCCGATGCTTGGCCCTGGTTGTTGAGCATCGCCGCGCAGGAGATCGGAAACCTCCAGTCCGGCCGCCGCCAACGCTCGTTGTATATCCGCCGAGCGTCGGGCGCGGCCAGAATCGTCCCGCGCCATGTTCAGAATGACGCGGACCGGCGCAAGTGTGGGCAGACCCGCGACGACCCGTCCAGCGGCGCCGTCAGGCGCGGTCGGCGCCGCCTTCGCCAGTATGGCCGACGACGCTGCGTCAACGTTTTGGTCCGGGGCGGCAACCGGAGGGGCTGGCGCAGCGGCATTTGGAGACAAGGCCGCTCGATCTCCATCGCCTGCCGCACCGGGTTGCTCCGCCGAAAGTGCAGCGGCGCCATCGGGCGCGGTCGGCGCCGCCTTGGCCAGTATCGCCGGCGGCGCTCTGTCAACGTTTTGGTCCGGGGCGGCAACCGGAGGGGCTGGCGCGCCGGGATTTGGAGACAAGGCCGCTCGATCGCCATTGCCTGCTGCACCGGGTTGCTCTGCCGAAGGTGCGGCGGCGCCATCAGGCGCGGTCGGCGCCGCCTTGGCCAGTATCGCCGGCGGCGCCAGGTCAATGTTTTGGTCCGGGGCGGCAACCGGAGGGGCTGGCGCGGCGGCATTTGGAGACAAGGCCGCTCGATCTCCATGGCCTGGCGCACCGGGTTGCTCTGCCGAAGGTGCGGCGGCGCCGTCAGGCGCGGTCGGCGCCTTGGCCAATATCGCCGGCGCTCTGTCACCGTTTTGGTCCGGGGCGGCAACCGGAGGGGCCGGCGCGGCGGCGTTTGGAGACAAAGCCGCTCGATCTCCATGGCCTGCCGCACCGGGTTGCTCTGCCGAAGGTGCGGCGGCGCCATCAGGGGCCGCGCGGTCGGCGAAGTTATAGCGGTTCTGCACGGTCGTCACGGGGAAGAAATTCAACACCGCCTCCAGGGCGGCAATCGGAGGGGCCGGCGCAGCGGCATTTGGAGACAAGGCCGCTCGATCTCCATCGCCTGCCGCACCGGGTTGCTCCGCCGAAAGTGCAGCGGCGCCATCGGGCGCGGTCGGCGCCGCCTTGGCCAGTATCGCCGGCGCTCCGTCAGCGTTTTGGTCCGGGGCGGCAACCGGAGGGGCTGGCGCAGCGGCGTTTGGAGACAAGGCCGCTCGATCTCCATTGCCTGCCGCACCGGGTTGCTCCGCCGAAAGTGCGGCGGCGCCGTCAGGCGCGGTCGGCGCCGCCTTGGCCAGTATCGCCGACGGCGCTAGGTCAATGTTTTGGTCCGGGGCGGCAACCGGAGGGGCGGGCGCGGCGGCGTTTGGAGACAAGGCCGCTCGATCGCCATTGCCTGCCGCACCGGGTTGCTCTGCCGCGGAGTTGAGCGACGGAATGGGCGGAAGAGTCGGGCCGACGGTGAAGGCGAAGAAAGCAACATAACCGATCGCGGCGAGGCAACCTATCGCAGCAACCCCTCCTGCTGCGTAAACCGCGGGACGCCCAATTCCATGACCCCGAGGTGAAGCCGCCGTCGGGTTGGCATGCTGGACGTGCGCCAGACCCGCTGCGGCGCGACCATGGGCGGGCTTTCGCAGCCCCGAGAATGCTCCGTTAGCTCTCCCCCCGTGCAAAGTTTGGACCATCTCGAATTCTGTACGGCAGAGCCTATTGCGAAGCCCCTCAAATTCCGGTTGAGCAAGCGTATCGAGTAGGGCCGGTCCAGCGGCAAGCACGATCTGCAACGGCGCCAGCAATTCAGTCATGAGCGTCAGATAGGAGAGCGAGCGATGGGAAAGCGTGTGCGCGTCGTCAATCGCAAGGATCACACTCCGCCTCGGATCCGCGAACCGCAACAGTCGCGCCATCGCTACCGGGGTCATTTCACGGCCGCCCGCGATCTCAACAGCGGCGCCGATCATCTCCTGCAGCTCAGGCGGCTCAGGCAGTGGTGGTCCAATGTGTAGCGTCTGGGCCGACGTGCCAGCGCACGCAGCTAACGCTGCTTCGGGCACCCGCATTGAAACTTGGCTGCGGCCAGTGACGAGAATCGCCGGCTGTCCGGCACGCAAAGCGTCACTAATGAACTGAACAACTTGGGGCTGAGCGAGCCGAGCGATGGGGTCGATCACGTGCTTCACGGCCATGGGCAAACCCCCGCACAGTTCACACTGTAAATGCACACGAGCCGAGCCGATTGCGCCGACCTCGCACGGCTCGTCGAAACCCGTGGCGCTTAGCGCCGGGACATGGCTTATTTACGGTCAGCCGGCCGCCGCCCGGATGTTCGCAATCCGCGTGCGCCGCCCGCCAATCCCCCGCCTCAGGGGATCACTTTTTCCACGCCGGTCACATGGGAAGGCTCCTCTTTGGGTCCGCTCGACCTAAGGAGTAGCCCTCTACCCCATCCGAGCAGTGGACATCGATCGCGCAAGGTGATCCCTGTACTGGTGGATCGGCATGCGGGGACGCATCATGAAATTGAAACCGATGGTCGGCGCGCAGACGATTGTGGCGTGCGCGCTGCTGGGCGGCATCCCGGCGCGAGCGACAACGATCGAAATCGCCGTTGCCACCAAGACCGGGATTAGCAATATAACGACCGAGGCGACCGGCACGGGATCGACGGGCGCCGATTTGGTTTTGTTTCCGTACGACAATTACCTCGTCACCGTAGCCGCCAGCGACCCCAGCCCGCTTGATCTTGACAGCGCCACGCTCGACGTTAGCGGAAAGTCGAGCAAGCCGCTTTATGTGTACGTTACAGAAACCGGCCTCACTTCGCAGCAGTCCGTTCTAAACTTCCAGAGCCAATTCAGCGCGAGCGTGCCGAGCGGTTGGAGCGAGTTTGAAACGACGTACGTAAGTACGACGGATAAGCCCTATGCCGAGACTACAGAGCTAGCTTCCAAGACGGGATCCGGCACGAAATCCGCCACGACGACGGGGGTCAGCGTCGGCCCGGCCGGCTCGTTGTTCTCTGTGACCGAGGTGTATGAGTTTATCTCAGACGGCCTTGCGGGGCTCGACGTATCTGCGGAGAGTGTCCAGGCCGCGCCGGCTCCTTCGATCGGCGCTGGCATTCCCAGCATGCTGGCCATCGGCGCCATGTTGCTCGGCACGAAGCTCCAAGCGCGTTGGCGCCGATCGTAAGCTCGTCGATTCAACCCGCCAGTTTATTTATTGGGCCGGAGCAGGCCCCAAGGTCCTCCAGGCTCGACAATACCGCTTGATGGGATTCGGACTCAGAAACGCGGACCTAGGATCAAATTGGCGATCATGGCGCATCATGGGCTCCCGGGGTCGCCTGACTTCATTCGCGCGGGGGTGCTGCTGCGTATTCCCGCCTACTCTGCAGCGATAGCGCCCCGAGGCAGAGGAGGTGATCGAGGGCCCTGGCTGCCCAGCGCCGGGCGAGCAGAGGAAACGCGACCGCGTCCTCGAACCCGCATTTCAATGAACGGCCGGCTGCCCGGGCGTAAAGCTGTAGGAGTGGCCTAGTTGGATGTTCTTGTTGCGCCAACGTTGACGACTAGTGGCAGGACACACGTTGGATACGCCTTACTTCGTCGCGACGTTTTCATTTGGGTCTGCGCGATCGTTCTTTTGAATCAACTCCTTGGTATAGTAAAGGAGACGCCGGGTGCTTCGCCTGGGCAGCTCCTCTCCGATGTTGGCGCCCTCGGCGTCTTCCAGCTGATGGCGTGGTTCGCCGTCTTTCGTCTGCTCGCCTCGAGTGGTCCTGCTCCCGTAGCGCAATTGCAGGACGGACTGATCGCCTTGGCGCTCTGCGGTTTCGTCTTCGTCCCGTCGCCGGATTCGATCTGGGTCACGGCGGTCGGAATTGCGGTGTATTGCTGGCTCGTCAATGGAGGCGACCCAAAGCTGCGCGCAGCCGGGGTCGTCCTTGCCGCACTCTCGGTACAGGAGTTATGGGGGCGCATCGCCTTCAAGCTGTTCGCTCTTCCCTTGCTCCGTGCTGAGACAGCCGTGGTCGGGACGATGCTGCAGGCGGTTAGGCCGGGAACAGTGTGGAGGGACAACGTCATCACCGGCCCCGGCGGTCATGGCATCGTCATTTATGATCTTTGCTCCTCGTTCCACAATCTGTCGGTGGCTGCGCTGTGCTGGTTGACCGTGCGCAGCCTCCGGGATCACAGCTGGCAAGCTCGCGATTACGTGACTGGCGTCGTCGTCGGCATGACGATGGCGCTTTGCAACGTTATGAGACTCTGTCTCATGGCGTGGGACGCCGACCTGTACCAGTATTGGCACTTTGGGGCCGGGACGACCATCTTCGACCTCGGCGCCTCGACAGCGATCCTCGTTGTCAGCCTCTTTGGATCGAGGGCGAATGGGCGCGCAGCGTGAGGGCCTGGGCGGGACATGCGGTCTTTGCGACCATCCTTATGGGGTCGCTTGCAGCCCAGAATCGGGCCGCCGATTGGCCCGACAACAAAAGCGCTCGCCTCCTCGAGCCAGCCATTTTGCGGGTCGCAGGCTCGTATGGGTTGAACTTGCATGAATACAGAACGACGAGCGGCACGACGTCGCGAACTCTCGTCTTTGAGGCTCTCGGATGCTCGCAACCGGTGAAGGTTAGCTTACGCCTGTCAACCTTCGAGGAAGAGTCTCTCATGGAGTCTGCCCCGGAACAAGGCTACACGCGGCGCTATATCTATTTCAATCGGAGCTGGGACACCCCCGACCCTCGGGCGGCGTTTGTCCAGCGGATGAAATATGGGGTGCTCGCGGCGTTCGGCCTGACGGAGTACGTCCCCTCTTGGTATCTTATTCTGGTTGAAACGCCAAAGAATTGCCGAACCGCCGCGGCCGTAGACTGGCGCTCCGTTTGGAACCGCAACTATCTTGTCGCCGCCCACCCTGACGTCAAGGCGGACGACTGAGTGGCGGTTAGTGTTCCATGGAATCGATGAAGTAGGTTCAGACCGACCAAAGCATGAGCGCCGACCGATTTTGGTCCAGCGATGAGCGGTGGTCGAAAATTGAGCCGTATTTGCCGACCAATCAGCGCGGTCCAGAGCGCAAGGATGATCGGCGAATCTTGACATTGTGGTTGCATTATGGGCGCATTATGGTGCGCATTATGGTGACACGACCGCCTTTCCCTAATTGCATCCGAGCGCGAGGGCTATTCGGTAAAGACAGTCGCGTCACCGTAATTTCCGTCCGTCACCGTAATTTCCGTCACCGTAATTTCGTAATTTCCCCGTCGGCAAGTCGTCGATCAGCCGAAGAATCACCGAATCGGTAAGTCGATTCTTCGCCTCTCAAGGCAAATCGTTCTGGATATTAACAATCGCGTCAATGATGGCGACTCCTTTTGCGCGTTGCCAGGCGAGCCTGCCGCCTAATGCCGGAAATTCGTAATCCGGCAGGCGCGCCGCTGCGTAACTTGAAAGCTAACAAGTCGATCGCGCGTGATCGGCGCGACCAGGACGCGCCATGAACCCAATTCGCCATCCACGATTGCCGGATCTCCGAAGCCTGCTCGTGCGCGCCGCGCTCGCCTGGCTGATACGCCGGGTGGAGGTCGGCGGCCTCACGATTCAGCTGCCGTCAGGCGAGCGCGTCCATTGCACCGGCGCCAAGCCAGGTCCCGTTGCGGACATTCGGTTTCTCAAATGGCGGACGATCCTGCGCCTTGTCGTCGGCGGAGACGTTGGACTTGGGGCCAGTTACTGCAACGGCGAATGGATAAGTTCGGATCTGCCCGCCCTGGTCGAGTGGGCCGCGCGCAATGGCCAGCAGTTCATGGACTCCATCAAGGGTCTCGCGCCCCCGCGCCTTCTCAATCGCATCGCTCATCGGCTTCACGCCAATACGCGCTCGGGCAGCCGGCGCAACGCTGTCGCGCACTACGATCTCGGGAACGAGTTCTACCGTCTGTGGCTGGGTCGGACCATGACCTATTCCTCGGCCATTTTTCCAGCTCCGGACGCGACCCTCGAGGAGGCTCAGGAGACGAAATTCGCCCGCATCATCGACCGTCTCAATCTCGATGGCGGAGAGAGCGTCCTCGAAATCGGCGGCGGCTGGGGAGCGCTCGCCGCCGCCATCGCCAAGGCTCGCGGGGCCCGGGTGACGAGCCTCACCATCTCGCCCGCCCAGTTCAGCGGCGCCGAGGCGCGCGCACGCCACGAATCGATCGCCGAAAGGATTGAGTTCAAGCTGATGGACTACCGCGACGTCGGCGGCGTCTTCGACCGGATTGTGTCGATCGAGATGATCGAAGCCGTCGGCAAGGAGCACCTGCCCAAATATTTCGAGACGATCCGCAACCGGCTCCGCCCTGGAGGGCTATGCGTCCTGCAGGCGATCACGATCGCCGAAGACCGCTTCGCCTCCTATTGCAGCCGCCCTGACTTCATCCAGCGCTACATATTTCCCGGCGGGTTCATCCCGTCGAAGACCTACCTGCGCGAAGTCCTGGAGGCGCACGGGCTCCGGTTGCTTGGGTCGGACCATTTTGGCGACAGCTACGCGCTGACCGTGCGTGAATGGCGGCGGCGATTCCTTGCCGCCTGGCCCGAAATCGAGAAGATGGGCTTTCAGGAGTCGTTCAGGCGCCTTTGGGAGTTCTATCTCAGCTATTGCGAAGGCGGGTTTCGCGCCGGCGTGATCGACGTCGGCCTTTATTCGCTCGCCCACGCCGAGGCCGGCGCCGGCGCGCGGAGCTGACTCGGGCCGTATCGTATGGTTCTTGGGCGCCGCCGCCGACGATCGGCAATCTCATGTTAACCGGTCTGAAAGCGAGCGCGTATACGCTGCTTATGGGGTGCGTTCGAACGCGCTGAACGATGTCGAACGGAAGGGGTCAAGAGCATGAAGTCGTCGCGTCGCCCATGGTCGGAGATAACCGCGATCGAGTACGCGCTGATCGCATCGCTGATCGCGGTTTTCATCATCGCCGCGATTCAAACCGTCGGAATCCACCCGAACGGGGCTTTTTGACAAATCCGGGGTGGGGCCATCTTTAAGCCTCGTTGCTTCAGTGCTCCCTCGCCAACTGTCATCTGCCTGATAACCGCGAACGATCGTCCTGTTGTTTTCCTGTTCCGGCGATTCGTTCGTTTTTCGGTCAAGATCTTGGAATTCAAGGCGTTTTCACAACACAACACAGTTGGAGACGGCCGATTCTGCCTGATTTCTCCCTCCTAGCAGGCGAGGCGTTGCCGGCCGCCCGCGACCTTTCCGCTTAACCGCCTGTTGAGCCAGGGCCCGCGCTCCTGGGCGCGGCGCCGAAAAGGGTCGACAAACCGGATTGCGCCTCCCAGGTTGAGGGCGCATGATTCGGCCCGTGTCGCAGCGATCAGAGAGTTCCGATCAGGCGGGCGGCGCGCCGCCCCATCCCTCGCGCGCGCTCCGCGCGCCGAGCCCGCACGGGGAGCCAGCCTATCTCGCCGGACTTAACGACGAACAGCGGCGCGCCGTCGAGGCGCTTGACGGTCCGGTCCTTGTTCTGGCCGGCGCGGGCGTCGGCAAGACCCGCGTCCTCACCACGCGCATCGCCCATCTGATCGCGACCGGACGGGCTCGCCCTCACGAAATTCTCGCGGTGACCTTCACCAACAAGGCCGCGCGCGAGATGCGTGAGCGCGTCGCCATGTTTACCGGCTCGGCGCAAGGCATGCCCTGGCTCGGCACTTTCCATTCGATCGGCGTCAAGATCCTGCGCATGCACCCTGAACTCGTCGGATTGAGGCCGAACTTCACCATCCTCGACGCCGACGACCAGCTGCGGCTCCTCAAGCAGATCCTGCAGGCCGAGAATCTCGACGACAAGCGCTGGCCGGCGCGGACGCTCGCAGGTCTGATCGACGGGTGGAAGAACCGCGGGCTCGATCCCCGTCATGTGCCCGCGAACGAATCGGCGGCTTTTGCAGGCGGTCGCGGCGCCGCCTTGTACGAAATGTTCCAAGGTCGTCTCAAGGCCTTGAACGCGGTCGACTTCGGCGACCTCACGCTGGAATCGCTCAGGCTCTTTCGCGAACACGGCGACATTCTCGCGAGCTTCCAGCGCCGCTTCCGCTACATCCTGGTCGACGAATACCAGGATACGAATGCTGTCCAGTATCTGTGGCTGCGCCTCCTCGCCCGAGCCGACGGCAATCTGTGCTGCGTCGGCGACGATGACCAGTCGATCTACGGATGGCGGGGCGCGGACGTCGACAACATTCTGCGCTTCGAAAGAGACTTTCCCGGCGCGAAGGTCATCCGGCTCGAGCGCAACTACCGCTCGGGCGGCCACATTCTCGCGGTCGCGTCGGGGCTGATCGCCCATAATCGGAGCCGGCTCGGCAAGAGCCTGTTCACCGACGCCGCTCTGGGCGCCCGCCCGACGGTGACCGGGGTTTGGGACAGCCAGGAGGAAGCCCGGGTCGTCGGCGAGGCGATCGAACAGGCCCAGCGGGCCGGCGTCTCGCTGGATGACATCGCCATCCTCGTCCGCGCCTCCTTCCAGATGCGCGAATTCGAGGAGCGCTTCATCGCGCTTGGCCTTCCGTATCGAGTGATTGGCGGTCCGCGCTTCTACGAGCGGGCCGAGATTCGCGATGCGCTCGCTTATCTGCGCTGCATCGCACAGCCGGATGACGATCTGGCGTTCGAGCGCATCTATAATCAGCCGAAGCGCGGGCTCGGCGAAGCGACGCTCGCCACCCTTCATGAATACGGGCGGCGCGCCGGTGTTTCGCTGACCCGCGCCGCGCGCATGCTCACGGAAACGGAGGAGCTGAAGCCGCGTCCGCGCCAGATCCTGCGCGACCTTCTGGCCGGGTTTGACCGCTGGCGGAAGCGCGCCGAGGAAATCCCGCACGAGGAGCTGGCGCAGCTGGTGCTCGAGGAGAGCGGCTATATCGACATGTGGAAGGCCGAGCGCACGCCCGACGCCGCCGGCCGCCTCGACAACCTCAAGGAACTCGTCCGTTCGATGGGCGAGTTCCCCGACCTCGGGTCATTCCTCGAGCATGTGTCGCTGGTGATGGACGTCGAGGGTTCGTCGGAAGGCGCTCGCGTCTCGATCATGACGCTGCACGCGGCCAAGGGCCTCGAGTTCGACATCGTTTTTCTGCCGGGATGGGAGGAGGGCCTGTTTCCCAACCAGCGCTCGCTTGACGACAACGGGCGCGCCGGGCTCGAGGAGGAGCGCCGCCTCGCCTATGTTGGCCTGACGCGAGCCCGGAACGAAGCCAAAATCTATCACGCCGCCAATCGCCGGGTGCGCGGCCTCTGGCAGTCCTCGATGCCGTCGCGGTTCATCGGGGAACTGCCTCCCGCTCATGCCGAATTCGAGGAGACGGAAGGCGCGTCGGCCTTTGGCGGCTATGGCGTAAGCCGTTTTGACAGGGCGCCCGTAGGGTCTGCCTCGCGCTACGACACGCCTGGTTGGCGCCGGGCGGAGGAACGGTCGCGTCACGCCGCGGAGCAGGGAGCGCGATTCGGCGCCGGCTCCGGGCGCATTCTCGAGGGCCAGGCGCAACGCCGCGCGGCTCCGGGCACGGCCTTCGAAGCGGGCGCCCGGGTGTTTCACCTCAAGTTCGGACCCGGGAGCGTCGTCGCCGCCGATGGCCCCAAACTGACCGTCGATTTCGACCGCGCCGGCCGCAAGCTCGTCATGGACAGTTTTGTGACGGCGGAGGGGTAGCTCCGCACGCGCGGTTCCTCAGGCGGCTTTGGTCTTCGGGTTCACCTCCGCCGTGTAGGCGTCGATGAGCGCTGCGGTAATAGCGCCGGGGGTGTAGACGTGCGGGCCAATCTCGCCGACTGGCGTCACCTCCGCAGCCGTTCCGGTGATGAAACATTCGCTGAAGGCTCCAAGTTCGTCGGGCATGATGCGCCGCTCGACGACTTCGACGCCGCGGCGGCGTGCGAGATCGATGACGGTGGCCCGCGTGATCCCGGCGAGGAAGCAGTCCGCAATCGGCGTATGGATCGATCCGTCCCTGACGAAAAAGATGTTGGCCCCGGTGCATTCGGCGACGCGGCCCTGCCAGTCCATCATCAGGGCGTCAGCGTAGCCGCGGCGCTCCGCGCGGTGCTTGGAGATGGTGCAGATCATGTAAAGGCCGGCGGCCTTGGCGAGGGCCGGCGCGGTCGCCGGATCGGGGCGCCGATAGTCGGCGATATCCAGCCGGATGCCTTTCATCCGTTGCGCCGGGTCGAAATAGCTCGGCCAGTCCCAGACGGCGATGCCCAGGTGGATCGTGTTATGCTGCGCCGAGACCCCCATCATCTCGGATCCGCGCCACGCGATTGGACGCACGTAAGCGTCGGTGAAATTGTTGCGCCTGAGCGCCTCGGCTTTGGCCGCGTCGATCTGGTCGATCGTCCAGGGTATTTCAAAATCGAGAATGCGGGCCGAGTCCTTGAGCCGACGGGAGTGCTCAGCCGACTTGAAAATCCGGCCGCCATAAGCGCGTTCGCCCTCGAAAACCGCGCTCGCGTAATGCAGCGCATGGGTCAGGATGTGAACCTTGGCGTCGCGCCACTCGACCATCCGGCCGTCAAGCCAGATCCATCCGTCACGATCGTCAAAATTCGGCGTGGACATCGCGCTTTTCCTCCGTGGGGTCACAAGTTGGTTTGGTTTTTGGTCTTTTGGGTTTACATGCAGGACATCGAACGTCGTCGACCTGATAGCAAGATCGTCCGATTATGTCAACATTGCTGACCTAATGAGCGTCTCGATGTCGCCCAAACCCGCCGATCCCGCGCTGTGCGCCAGCTCGGATGACGGGCCGATGTACGAATTGATCGAGCTGTTTTTCTTCGCCTACCGCGATTTCGTGGGCGACGCCGACCGGCTGCTCGAAGCTTACGGATTCGGCCGGGCGCACCACCGCGTTCTCTATTTCGTCACCCGCAGGCCCGGGCTGACAATCGCGGAGCTGCTGGACATTCTGCGCATCACGAAACAAAGCCTCAATCGCGTGCTCCGAGAGCTTGTGGACAAGAATTTCATCGAGACGCGCGCCGGATCGCTGGACCGGCGCCGCCGGCAACTCCATGCGACGATCGAGGGCGAACGCCTGGCGCTGCGCCTGGCGCAGGTCCAGACGCGCCGGTTCGCCAGCGCCCTGGAAGCGCTGGGCGATGACGGGCGGCAGTCGGCGGCCGCCTTCCTAAAGGCGATGATCGATGCCGACACTCGGGCCTCGACCGCGACGCCGCGCGTCGAGGCGGCCCGGCGAGTGGGCGGGGCTCGGCGACTTTGACTTCGGCTCCGCTCGAGGACGACGCCGCGCATGTCCTTGTGGTCGACGACGACCGGCGGCTGCGCGCGTTGCTGTCGAGCTATCTGATGAAAAACGGCCACCGGGTCACGGTCGCGGCGACCGCCGCCGAAGCGCGGGCATTTCTGGATGGCTTGGCCTTCGACATCATCGTGCTCGACGTGATGATGCCAGGAGAAAGCGGCTTTGAATTCGCAGCGCATTTGCGAAAGCGGTCCGAGGTGCCGATCCTGATGCTGACGGCCCGGGGCGAGCCGCAGGACCGAGTGCGAGGCCTCGAGATCGGCGTCGACGACTATCTGACGAAACCGTTCGAGCCGCGCGAACTCCTGTTGCGGATCATCTCCGTGCTCCGCCGCACGCGGGCCTCGCTCCTTGGCAAGCCCGAGGCTGCCGTCGTGCGCTTCGGCCCGTTCGCGTTTTCCCTGGAGCGGGGCGAATTGCGCGCCGGCGAGGAGGTGGTGCGCATCACCGAACGCGAGCGCGAGATGCTGCGCCTTCTTTGCGCCAACCCGGGCGAGAGCGTCTCCCGCGAAGTTCTGTCGGGCTCGGGCGGGGCGGCCCAGGAGCGCACCGTCGATGTGCTGATCAACCGCCTCAGGCGGAAGATCGAGCAGGACCCCGCCAACCCTGCCTATCTGCAGACGGCCCGCGGCGCCGGCTACCGCCTGATTGCCGACGGATGATCGCGCGGCTGTCCTTCCGAACCCTTCGTCAGCTGGCGCGCGTGCGCGAGCTTTGGCGACGCGGCTCGCGCAGCCTTGCGGACATGCTTCCAAAAGGCCTCTACAAGCGCTCTCTGCTGATCGTGATCCTGCCGATGGTGCTGTTGCAGACCGCGGTCACCTTCGCCTTCATGCAGCATCATTGGGAGTTGGTCACCCGCCGCCTTTCCGAGGCCGTGGCGCGCGACGCAGGCGCGCTGACCGACCTCTATAAGAGGCTTCCGCCCGGCGAGGACGACGCCTTTCTGGCGAATCTCGCGTCCGAACGGTTCCGCATGGACGCGACCCTGCTGCCAGCGGGTCCCTTGCCCCCGGCGGTGCCGAGCTCATTCTTCTCCGCGCTCGACCCTTTGACGCGTACGCTTCCGAGCGAAATCAAGACCCAACTGAGTGAGCCGTTCTGGCTCGATACGATCGGCCGGTCGGGCCTGATGGAAATCCGCGTCGATCTCGGGGACCGGGTGCTCCGGCTGGTGACGCGCCGCGCGCTCGCCTACGAGGCGAACGCTCACATCTTCGTGCTCTGGATGCTCGCGGCGATGATTGTGCTGCTGACCGTTGCGATCATCTTCCTCAGAAACCAGATTCGGCCGATCCTGCGGCTTGCTCGTGCGGCGGAGGATTTCGGCAAGGGCAGGAGTCTCGAATTCAGCCCCCACGGCGCTCGCGAGGTGCGGCAGGCAGGCCACGCCTTCATCGAGATGAAACGCCGCATCGAGCGGGCGACGGAGCAGCGCACTGCAATGCTCAACGGCGTCAGCCACGACCTTCGAACGATCCTGACGCGCTTCAAGCTGTCGTTGGCCCTGCTGGACAATTCGGCCGACAGCGAACTCTTGCAAAGGGATGTCGACGAAATGGGCCAGATGCTCGAAGGCTACCTCGCTTTCGCCCGCGGCGACGCCAGCGAACCCACCACCCTCACCGACATCGCCTCTATGCTCGAGGACGTGCGCGCAGACGCGGAACGTCACGGCGCCGAAATCCGGCTTCAAACCCGTGGAAACCTCAACATTCGCGTGCGGCCGATGGCGGTGAAGCGATGCGTCGCCAATCTTGTCGCGAACGCTCAGCGTCATGCTGACCATGTCGAGATAATCGGGAGCCGCGACCCGGAATTCGTTTCGATTGTCGTCGACGACGACGGCGCCGGCATACCGCCCGCCTACCGGGAGGACGTTTTCCGGCCGTTCTACCGGCTCGACGAGGCGCCCAACCAGGACGAGAGCGGGGCGGGCCTCGGTCTCGCCATCGCACGGGACATCGCCCGCTCGCACGGCGGCGACATCAAGCTCTCGGACAGCCCTATCGGCGGCCTCAGGGCCTCGGTTCGCATTCCCGTTTGACGATGAGACGGGGGCGCGCGTTCAGACCGCAGCGCTGATCCAGCGGCTGAGCTCGCTCTTCGGGCCAGCGCCTGTCTTGGTCGCGACCTGCTTGCCGCCCTTGAAGACCATCAGCGTCGGGATGGAGCGGATGCCGAGTTTACCGGCGATCCCGGGATTCTCGTCGACGTTGAGCTTGGCGACCTTCACCTTGCCCTTCATTTCGGTGGCGATTTCCTCAAGCGCCGGCGCGATCATCCGGCAGGGGCCGCACCATTCCGCCCAAAAATCGACGACCACAGGCTCGCTGGAATTGAGGACGTCGGCTTCGAAGCTCGCGTCGGTGACTTTGGCCGTGACAGACATGGGGGCCCTCTGCATTCGCGCGGCGCGCGGCCGCAGGCATGTTAGTTAGGAAGCACGCCCAACGACGTCAAGCCGCGCCGCGAGACTCAGAACAGTCGCCCGCCGTTCGGGACCGGGCGCGACGGTCCGACCAGGACCACTTCGCCATCCGCGTCGGGAAATCCGAGCGTCAGCACCTCGGACAGGAAAGGCCCGATTTGCCGGGGCGCGAAGTTCACCACGGCGGCCACCTGGCGGCCGATCAGGGCTGAGGGCCGGTAGTGTCGGGTGATCTGGGCCGAGGATTTCCTTGTCCCTACATCCGGGCCGAAATCGATCACGAGCTTGAACGCGGGCTTGCGCGCCTGCGGAAAGTCCTCGGCGGACACGATCGTCCCGACCCGAATGTCGACCTTGACAAACTCGTCGAAGGCAATTCGCCGCGCCGGTTCAGAGGTGTCGTTCATCTCGGTCCCCACGGCTTGGCTCCGTGCTGTGCGGCTTGGCGGGCTGCTCTACCGGCTTGACAGCCGTGCGGGACTTACCCTAGCCGAGCCCGCGATGACCATCCATGACGCGACGCCAGATATTCGGCAGATCGAAGGTCTCGGCGAGATTTCCGATCGCTACGACGCCATTCTTTGCGATATCTGGGGTGTCCTCCACAATGGCGTTGCGTCGTTCGGTCCGGCGTCGGAGGCCTTGTCCGCGTTTCGCCGGCGCGGCGGCGCGGTGGTCCTGATCAGCAACGCGCCGCGGCCTTCCGCGCCAATCCGCCGCCAGCTCGAAAAGCTCGGCGTCTTACCGGACGCCTTCGACGCCGTCGCGACCTCGGGCGACGTGACGATCGAACTGATCGCGGAAAGGATCGACGATCCCGTTCTCCACATTGGGCCCGCGCGCGACCTGAGCCTTTTCGACGCTGCGGCCGAGGCGGCCGGCCGCCGGCCGAAGCTCGTGTCGCTCGGAGATGCCGCTTACGCGCTCTGTACCGGTTTGCGTGAAGACGTGACCGAGACGCCCGACGACTACGAAGCCGAGCTCGGCGCCATGACGGCTCGCGCCATGACCATGATCTGCGCCAATCCGGACATCGTGATCCATCGCGGCGACGCCCTTGTCTACTGCGCCGGAGCGCTGGCGCGCCGGTATGAGGATCTCGGCGGTCCGGTTGTCTACGCCGGCAAACCCTATGCGCCGATCTATCGACGGGCCCTCGCTCTGGCCGAGCGCGCGACCGGCGGGCCGCTCGACCGGCGGCGCGTGCTGGCGATCGGCGACGGGATGAAAACCGATATCGCGGGAGCCGCTGTCGCCGGCGTCGACGCGCTTTTCGTCACCCACGGCATCCATCGGGCAGCGCTCCACGGCGAGACCCTCGTGAAACCGGCGAGTGCGAGCGCGCTGAGACGCCTCTACGCCGAGCACTCCCTTTGGCCGGTTGCGGCAATCGGCCAGCTGCGAGCCTGAATGTGGCTGCGTTTACGTCCGGCGATCGGCCGCAGTTCGATTCGAAATCGTGGCCTGCATCCCGGGCGTCGACCGGCGGGAGTCCATTTTTTCAGGTAATGTCAACTTCGCTCCGCTGACGGAAGCCGGGAAGCGAAATGAACAAGCCCACGTTTCAAATCCTCTACTTCGAGGACCTCTCGGTCGGCATGCGCGAGACGATCAGCAAGACGGTCCAAAATGAGGATGTGATCGGATTCGCAGAGCTCTCCGGAGACCACAACCCGATCCATCTGTCCGAACACTTTGCCCGTAAGACGCGCTTTGGCGGGCGGATCGTGCACGGACTCTATACGGCCAGCCTCATTTCCGCGGTGATCGGCATGCGCCTTCCGGGTCCAGGCTCCGTGTATATTTCACAGTCCCTCAACTTTCTCGGCCCGGTCAAGATCGGCGACGTCATCGAAGTCAGTGTCGAAGTGGTCGAGCTCACTGAAAAGGGCCGTCGTGTGAGACTGCATTGCGAGTGCCGGGTCGGCGGCAAGGTCGTGCTTGAAGGAGAGGGCGTCTTAAGCGTTCCTCCCGCGCCAAAACCGAGACTTGCGACGGCTTGACCATGCCCGAGGCGCGCGGCACTTTTTGCAAGCGACGGCGCCAAATCGTCGCAAGCCCCGAGGATCGGCAGGTGCAATGAGCAACGGCTTCGTGGTCGCCACGGACCCTGCGCGGCCGCCAGTCGGCCTCGAACGGGCCGTCTATGCGATCGGGAACTTCGACGGGGTGCATCTCGGGCATCAGGCGGTCATCGCGCGGTCGCTGGCGCTGGCCCGCGAGCGCGGCGCGCCGAGCGCGGTCCTGACGTTCGAGCCGCACCCGGCGGACTATTTTGCCGATCGCCCTGTCGCGTTTCGCCTGACGCCCGCCAAGGTGAAGGCGAGACTTTGCCAGACCCTTGGACTATCGGGCATCGTCTACCTGCCCTTCAACGGCGCGCTCGCGTCGCTGACTGCGGAGGAGTTTGTCGCCAAGGTCCTCGTCAAGAGGCTCAGCGCCGGCGCGGTCGTGGTGGGATGGGATTTTCATTTCGGCAAGGCCCGCTCCGGAACGCCGGCTTTTCTCGCCGAGGCGGGCGCCCGGCACGGCTTTGCGGTCGAGATCGTCGCCAAGGTCGAGGACGGCGCCGGAGAGCAGGCCCGCGTGGTCTCCTCGACGGCAATCCGGCGCGCGCTCGAACGAGGCGACGTCGAAGTCGCGGCGCGCGGTCTGGGCCGCCACTACGCGGTTTCAGGTGCCGTCATCGCCGGCCAGCGGCTTGGCCGCACGCTCGGCGTTCCCACCGCGAACATCGCGCTCGCCCCAACGACCAGGCTCGCGCACGGGGTCTATGCAGTCAAAGCCCACATCGACGGCAAGACGAGCGCCGGGGTCGCCAGTTTCGGCGTTCGGCCCACCGTCGACAATGGTCCGCCGCTGCTCGAGGTCCATCTCCTGGACTTCCACGGCGACCTTTATGGGCGCGAGATGGAGGTCGAATTCGTCCAGCGCATCCGGGACGAGCGCAAGTTCGATTCCCTCGCGTTGCTCACAGAGGAGATGGAGCGCGACAAGGAACGCGCCCGCGCGATCCTAGCCAAAGCTACCTGAGAGCGAGACCCACCCGCCGATTTGGCGATTCGCCGCAAATCCTCTAATTCGGTCGCGGCTCCGCCCGCAAAACCGACGTGACCCCTACTTTCATGACCGACGCGCCCGACACAGGCCTCGACTATTCGCAGACGCTATTTCTGCCGAAGACGGACTTTCCGATGCGGGCCGGCCTGCCGCAAAGGGAGCCGGAGATCCTAGCGCGCTGGGCGCGCGAGGACCTCTACCGCCAATTGCGGGAAAACGGCAAAGGCCGTCCCAAATTCGTGCTGCACGACGGGCCGCCTTACGCCAACGGCAATGTTCACATCGGCACCGCGCTCAACAAGATCCTCAAGGATATGGTCGTCCGCTCGCATCAGATGGGCGGCTGGGATTCCAACTACGTCCCCGGCTGGGACTGCCACGGCCTGCCGATCGAATGGAAGGTGGAAGAGGAGTCTTACCGCTCGAAGGGCAAGGCGAAACCCGATTTCTCTGATCCGGAAGCAATTGTTGCGTTTCGCCGCGAATGTCGCGCCTTTGCCGAACACTGGATTTCCGTCCAGCGCGAAGAGTTCAAGCGGCTGGGCGTAGTCGGCGACTGGGAGCACCCGTATACGACCATGAGCTTCCCGGCGGAGGCGCAGATCGCCCGCGAGCTGTTCAAATTCGTCGCTAACGGCCTCCTCTATCGCGGCTCAAAGCCGGTGATGTGGAGCGTGGTCGAAAAGACCGCGCTCGCCGAGGCCGAGGTCGAGTACGAGGATCACGTCTCCGATACGGTGTGGGTGAAGTTTCCGGTGAACCTCTCCGCCGTCATGCGCGGGCTTGACCCGCGCATCCACGACTTGCTCTTGAACAAAGACGTGGATGGCCGGGACAAGCCCGGCCATGACGGTGTGGCGTCCGTGGTGATCTGGACAACAACTCC